>DATGII010000047.1:0-64101 GCA_035295805.1 Bryobacteraceae bacterium
GTTGAAGGGAGAAAGCGCAGATTCCATCAGGGCCCGAGGGTGACGACCCTCAACTTCGAGGCCGGATATATGCTCGCAGTCTTTTCCAAGGACTGTCGTCAGGCTCAGTCTTGCAAACCGGGCAGGGTCCATATATGCCCCGTATGGGCGCCAAACTCGAAGAGAAAGTGCTGCGATCGATTGCGCAATACCGCATGCGCTCCGGCCGCTTTCTGCTCAGCTTCGCGCACGATACGGCCGACGAGCTGACGCGCTATCTGCGCGAACTCGACGGCATCGAAGACATCACCGCAGCCGGCAGTCTGCGACGCGGGAAGGAAACAGTCGGCGACCTCGATCTGCTGGTGACGGGGCCAAACGCCGGCGCGGCACTCGATCGTTTCCTGGCGTATCCGGCAGTCCACGAGGTTTTGAGCCGCGGCGAGAACAAAGCCAGCGCCAAAGTCGGTCTTCAAGGTTTGCAGGTGGATGTGCGCGCGCTTCCCCGCGAATCGTTCGGCGCTGCGATGCAGTATTTCACCGGCAGCAAGGAACACAATGTATCGGTGCGCACCCGCGCCGTGAAAATGGGCCTGAAGCTCAGTGAATATGGCTTGTTCCGCGCTGATGATGACGTCCGCGTCGCCGGTGGAACCGAGGAGGAGGTTTACCAGGCGCTAGGCTTGGCTTGGATTCCTCCTGAATTACGCGAAAACTCCGGAGAAATTGAAGCCGCGGCAGAAAATCGCCTTCCCGAGCTCGTGGAACTGCGCCACATTCGCGGCGACATCCACATGCACACTACCGAAACCGATGGCCGCGCGTCCCTGGAAGAGATGGCCACTGCAGCGAAAAACCAGGGATATGAGTACGTCGCCATCACCGATCACTCGAAAGCCATCGCCATGGCCAACGGTCTGGATGAAACCCGCGCCGTCGCCTTCGCCCGCCGCGTGCGCGATATGAACCACGATGAGCTCGGCATTCGCGTCTTTTCCGGGCTTGAATGCGATATTCTCCGCGATGGGACGCTCGACCTCGCGGCGGACGCCCTCGCCGAACTCGATGTGGTGATCGGCAGCGTTCATAGCCACATGAACCTCGAAGCGGCCGAGATGACCGACCGCTTGCTCCGCGCCCTCGAATGCCCTCAGCTCCGCATCCTGGGCCACCCCACCGGCCGTCTGCTGATGCAGCGCGAGCCCTTTTCCTTCGATTTTGACCGTATCATCGCCGAAGCCATTAAACGCAACGTCTGGCTCGAAATCAATGCCAGCCCCGAACGGCTCGATCTCAACAGCACTCTCGTTCGCACCGCCAAATCACGCGGAGCAAAATTCACCATTTCCACCGATGCGCACCATCCCAAACATTTACGCAACATGGGCTACGGCGTGGTCACCGCACGCCGTGGCTGGCTCGGGCCCGCTGACGTGATGAACACGCTTTCCGCTGAAAAATTCCACGAGGCCGTTCGTCGAAACTAAAACACCATGAAATGCATCTTCCTTCTTTTGATTCTGTTCTGCGCCGTCTTGCAAGCCGCGCAACCCATGATTCCTATCGAAAAATATACGCTCAAGAACGGCATGCGCGTCATTTTGTCTCGTGATAACGCCATCCCGGTAGTCAGCGTGTACATGATCTATGACGTCGGCGCGCGCGTCGAGGAAAAGGGGCGAACCGGTTTCGCTCACCTGTTCGAGCACATGATGTTTGAAGGCTCGGCGAACGTCCCCAAGGGCATGCACTTCAAGCTGGTCGAATCGAACGGCGGCACTCTCAACGGCTCTACACACCCGGATTACACCGACTACTTCGAAGTGTTGCCGTCGAACAAGCTGGCCGTCGCTTTATGGCTGGAAAGCGATCGCATGCGCAGCCTGGCTATCACCAAAGAGAATCTCGATAACCAGAAAGAGGCCGTCAAGCAGGAGCGCCGGCTGAGTTTCGACAACCGCCCGTACTCCACCGCCATTGTCGACCGCTGGCCCGAGCTCGCCTTCCACAACTGGCAGAATTCGCATTCGCTCATCGGATCCTTCGAAGACCTGAACTCGTCTTCAGTCGAAGATGTCGCCAAGTTCTTCAAGACGTACTACGCGCCCGATAACGCCGTCCTGGTCATCGTCGGCGATATCCAGATTCCGGAAGCCAAAAAACTCGTCGAACAGTATTTCGGGGATATCCCCGCGCAGCCCAAACCGGCCAAGCCCGATCTCAGCGAACCCGCCAATGCTGCCCCGCGCACTGACGTATACCACGATGCTCATGCGCGCGTGCCGGGCGTGATCATCGGCTATCCCGCGCCCCCGCGCCGATCCCGCGACTACTTCGCGTTAGGACTGCTCGACGTCCTGCTCACCGGCGGACCCAGCTCGCGCTTCCAGCTCAATCTTGTGAAAGGTAAGGAATCGCTCATTCAGTACCAGGCCGAAATCGGATGGCCGTTCGCCTCCAGCTCCGATTACAAAGACCCCGGCGACTACGCCATGTTCCTGCTTTTCAAACCAAACTTCACACCCGAGCAGATTGTCGAGCAGGCTCAGGATGAAATTGCCAAAATCCAAAAAGATGGCGTCGACGCCAAGGAACTCGAACGTGCCCGCACCCTGTTGCGCTCCGAGCAGATCAACGCGCTGCAGAGCTCGCTGCATCGCGCCCAGTTGCTCGGACGCTACGAGATCTTCGACGGCAAGCCCGAGTTGATCAATACGGCGCTCGATGATTTCCTTGCCGTCACGGCTTCCGACATCCAGAATGCTGCCAGGAAGTACCTGACTCCCGAACACAGATCCGTGCTCCAGATCCTTCCGGCTCCCGCGCCGGCCGCGAAGGAGAACCACTGATGCGCGCTTGTCTTTCATTTCTATTCGCAGGTACCATGCTGATGGCTCAAACGATCGATCGCACGAAACCGCCTGAAACGCCCCCGATTCCCTCGTTCAGGATGCCCCCCGTGCACGAAACCAGGCTGCCGAACGGGTTGACTGTAGTCCTGGTGGAGGATGCGCGCTTTCCCCTCGTCAGCGTCCGCCTGAGCTTTCAGGCCGGATCGAAATTCGATCCCCACGATCTTCCCGGGCTCTCCAGCATGGTGGCCGGTCTGCTTACGCAGGGCACGACGACTCGCTCCTTTCGCCAACTCGCCGAAGAGCTGACCTCCATCGGCGCCTCGCTGAACGGCCACACGAACCCCGATGTCCTCACCATCAGCGGCGGCGTGCTGGCAGAGAACACCACGAAACTGCTCGACCTGCTCGCCGACGTCACGCTGAACGCCAATTTCCCGGAGAACGAGGTGGCGCTGCGCCGGCAGAATGCCAAGCAGAACCTCCTCGCCCAGCGTTCGCAGCCGGCATTTCTCGCCAACGAGAAGTTTGACGCCTTGGTCTACGGCAGCCACCCCTACGGCGTTTTCTCCACCACTACCGAAGCGCTCGACCGGATGGACCGCGATTCCATTGTCCGGTTCCGTGACGCGTTTTTCGTGCCGAACAACGCGGTGCTCCTGCTTCTGGGTCAGCTTCCGCCGCGAGAAGAAACACTGCAACTCGTGCGTGACCGCTTCAGTTTGTGGAAAGAAAAGACCGTGCCCGCCGCGCCGCCGAAGGACTTTCCCGCCAGCAAGCGCCAGCTCGTGCTGGTAGACCGCCCCGGCTCGGTACAGGCCGATATTCACATCGGCCGCCTCGCTCTCACTCGTACTGATCCTGATTACTACCCCCTTGTGGTCGGTAACGCCATTCTCGGAGGCGGCGCCAGTTCCCGCCTGTTTCTTGACGTGCGGGAGAAAAAGGGCCTCGCCTATGACGCGCACAGCGAGCTCGATCGCCGCCGCGACGCTGGTGTCGTGACTGCCGTGACCCAGGTCCGCAATGAAGAGGTCGGCGCGGGTGTCGAAGCCGTTCTTGACAACATGTCGCAAATGGCCAAAGCCCCGGTCGCCGCCGGCGAACTGACCGATGTCAAGAACTTCATCAGCGGCGGTTTTCTGATCAGCCTGGAAACTCAGGCGTCCCTCGCGGACCAAATTGATCTTGTCCAAACCATGGGTTTGCCCAAAGATTACCTCCAGATGTTCACCGCTCACGTGCGTTCCGTGGAGCCTGACCAGATTCAGGCCGTCGCCCGCAAGTATCTCGACCCCGCCCAGGCCACCATCGTTGTGGTTGGCGACGCTGCCCATATCCAGCAATCACTCGAGAAGTTTGGACCAGTGCAGGTCGACAAAGCCAAGTGATGAAACTCATCTCCTCGACAGAACTCTACCGTTGCCGCCTTTTCTGGGTGACGGAAGATGATGCCAAAGACGCCACGGGGTATGAAATCAAGCGCGCCATCGTCCGCCATAACGGCTCTGCCGTGATGCTCGCTGTGGATGATAAGAACCGGGTGCTGCTGGTCCGTCAATATCGACTTCCTGCCCGCTCCCTCATGTGGGAACTTCCCGCCGGCAAGCTCGATGCCGGTGAATCTCCGCTGACCGCCGCCAAACGCGAGCTCATCGAAGAAACCGGTTATCGCGCGCGGCGCTGGAAAAAGCTGGTCTCGTTTTACCCCAGCCCCGGCTACGTGTCCGAGAAGATGACCGTATTCCTCGCCACTGGTCTAACCGCCGGCGAACCGCATCCCATGGACGACGAGCGCATCCAAGTCAACTGGTTTTCCACGAAACAGGTGGAACAGATGATTCACTCGAACAAGATTCAGGACGGCAAAACGATCGTCGGTTATTTTGTCTGGAAGAATCTGAAGAAACGCTAGAAAGCTCATGATTACTTTGTCTTAACGCTTCCTTTCCCAACTCCTTCCTTAATCCGTAACCAAAGAAATTCGCACCGCGGTTGAACCAAAAGGGGGCTCCCCGTCGTCTAATCTACATGAGCGGCAATTCTCGTCTCTTCGGAAATAAGCTATGACCGCCGTCGCGCAATTATCGAAACTTTCCGAGCTGCGCGCCAAGACCGATCAGGACCTGGTGATCCTAACCGGTAATGCGCTGGAAGTCGGGATTCAGTGTGCCGAGGCGGCTGCGAACAAGCCCGGACCTCTTCACGAAAAAGCTCAGAACATCTACGCCAACTCGCTGATGCTGCTTTCGAAAATCGAGAATATGAAAGAGCGCCGCCGCCTTGAGTCTAAGGCGCGCCACCTGCAGGAGTTGCTCGACTTTTCTCGAGTTGCAAAAATAGCCGCCTGCACGGCCTGCTGAACGTTAACCATCGACAGCACACCATTTGAAATCGTTGACCGCTCATCCATGCTTTGCCTAGCATGGTGAGTGGCCTAACGCTCGCTTCCTGATTCAACCGCGCCCCTTCGATGGTTCAAGTAGCTGGCTGGATCCTCGCGATCACAATCCGGTATTCGCTTTACTGGCTCGAGCTGCTTGCGCTCCTGATCCTGTACCGCCGTTCGCTTCGCTCCCGTGACGCGGGCAACCGCTGGTTCACAGCTTTCGAACGTCGGTTCTCCAAATTCGCTCGCAGGCGCCGCCTCGCCGTCATCTGCACAGGATTGGCCGCTCTGGCCGCGCGAGCCGCGCTCTTCCCTGTCCTGCCCGCTCGCGCGCCCGTTATCACTGACGAATTCAGTTACCTGCTCGCCGCCGATACCTTCGCCTCCGGACGCCTCACCAATCCCACGCATCCCCTGTGGCCGCATTTCGAGACCATGCACGTGATCCAGCACCCTTCCTACGCCTCCATGTACCACCTCGCACAGGGCATGATCCTCGCAGCCGGTCAGGCGCTCACAGGTCATCCATGGACCGGCGTTTACTTAAGCGTCGCCGTCATGTGCGCTCTACTCTGTTGGATGCTGCAAGGCTGGCTGCCTCCGCAATGGGCGCTCCTCGGCGGCGCTCTCGCCATCCTCCGGCTCGGTCTGTTCGGATATTGGATCAACAGTTACTGGGGCGGCGCAGCGGCCGCCATTGGGGGCCTGCTGGTACTGGGCGCGCTGCCGAGAATCACCCGGCGGCCCAGCGTTCTCGATTCGTCCCTGCTCGCGCTCGGAGTGATCATCCTCGCCAATAGCCGCCCCTACGAAGGCTTCGTCCTGTGCCTCCCGGTCGCCGGTTTCCTGCTGGCCGCGGTGCTCAAACAACGCTCATGGAAGCCGGTCCTCCTTCGCACCGTTCTCCCCGCCGCCATTGTGCTCGCGCTCGGCGGCGCCGCTACCTGCCACTATTACGCCCGCGTCACCGGATCTCCGTTCCGCATGCCCTACCAGGTCGATCGCGATCAGTACGCGTCCGCCGGTATCTTTCTTTGGGAGCAGCCTCGTCCCATTCCGCCATACCGAAATCCTCAGATGAGCCAGTTCTATACCGGCTGGGAGCTCACCAAGTTCATGGAGGCCAAATCGCCGCTCGGCCTCGCCAAAAACACAATCGGCAAAGCCGGAGCCTTCTGGCTGTTCTTTCTCGGCCCCGTCTTCACTCTGCCGTTTCTCTTTCTTCCCTCCATGCTCCACGACCGCCGCATCCGGCCGCTGCTGATCATCGGCGCCGTATTCCTGGCAGGGCTCGCGATCAACACTTGGTTCTATGCGCATTACGCTGCCCCCGTCGCGGGACTGATCTATGCGCTCGTGCTCCAGGGCATGCGCCACCTTCGCATATGGAGACGGCACGGCAATCCATCCGGCCTTTTCCTCGCCCGCGGCATTCCCGTGCTCTGCGTGGCCATGGTCGTCCTTCGCGTCTGCGCGCAGCCTCTCGCTTTCTTCATGCCGCCCGATTGGCCCATGACCTGGTATTACACACGCCCCGGCAATACCGAGCGCGCCCGTATTCAGGCTCTCTTGGAACAGGAGCCCGGACCCCAGCTCGCCATCGTCCGTTATCAGCCCGGTCACAACTTCTTCGAGGAATGGGTCTACAACCGCGCCAACATCGATGCCGCCAAGGTCGTTTGGGCTCGCGATCTGGATACGGTCAGCAATCGCACTCTCATCCAATACTTTCACGACCGCCGCGCATGGCTCGTACAGACAGGCGACGGCCCTGCAGCCCTGTCCCCTTACTCGCCAGCACCGTAATTTTTCGCACATCCCCTTTCGCGCAGCCGCATTTCCGTTCCGCTAATGTAATGGGGTAGATGCGCGCAATCCCCGTTTCAGTTTTCCTGATATTCGCGCTCGGCGCACAGGCCCCTGCTCAAACGCCCTCGCAGCAAACCGATCCTCTTGGCCGCACCACCCCCCAGGATTCCATCTTTCAGTTTCTCGAGGCCTGTCACGCCCGCAACTATGGCAAAGCCGCTCACTATCTCGACCTTCGTCGCATGCCCCAGGCGCAGCGCGCCAAGGACGGCAAGCAACTGGCCCAGCAGCTCGAAGATCTGCTTGACGACACTCCCTTCGACATCACTGCATTGAGCCGCGATCCCCAAGGAAATCTGTCCGACGAGTTGCCCGGCCCCTTTGACCGCCTCGCCACGTTCCACGTGGATAACCAGACCCTGGAGTTGCGCCTGGAGCGCGTCGAGCTGAAGCCCGGCTTCCACGTCTGGCTCGTCTCCAGCGATAGCGTCCCTCTCATTCCCAAAGCCCATCAGCTCATAGCTGAATCTCCATTCGAGAAGGCGCTTCCGCAGCAGCTCGTGACGTTCGAACTGTTCGATACACCCGTCTGGCGCTGGATCGCTCTCGTCCTCATGGCCGCCGTCATCTGGTTTCTCGCCGGCCTGGTCTCGTGGGCCGTGCTCCGAATCGTCCGTCGTTTGATCGGACTCGCACAGTTCCACGGGCCGCTGCGTTTGTGTCTCGCCGTCGCTACCTTTCGCCTGGCCATGGAAGCGACGCCGCCCTCCGCGCTGCCGCACCTCTATTTGGAACGGATGCTCGGCCTCCTGTTCGCGCTCTCTCTGGCGTGGGGTGGCGCTGTCGCCGTCGAGTTGCTCAGCGAACGTTGGCGCTCGCGGCTCGATCCGCGCATGCAGGCTGTCAGCTACTCCGTGCTGCCGCTCGGACGCCAGGTCCTGAAACTATCCCTCTTCCTGCTCGCGATATTGAGCGTCCTCAGCGCATGGGGGTACAACACCTCAACCATACTGGCCGGCCTCGGAGTCGGCGGTCTCGCCGTCGCCCTTGCTGCGCAAAAGACCATCGAAAATCTCTTCGGCGGCATCTCCGTCATCGGCGACCGGCCGGTCCTCGTCGGCGATGTCTGTCGCTTCGGCGATCGTGTCGGCGAAGTCATGCACATCGGCTTGCGCTCTACCCGTATTCGCACGCCCGATCGCACCATCATCAGCGTTCCTAACGGCCAGTTTTCCTCTATGACCCTCGAGAACATCTCGGGACGCGACAAAATCTGGTTCCATCCCACGTTGAACCTGCGCCGCGGCACCACCTCCGATCAGTTGCTCGCCGTGCTCTCCTCGGTCCGCGACATTCTCGCCCGCAATCCCAAAGTCGAGACCGGACGCATTCCCGTTCGCTTCGTCGGCGTCGGTCAGTCTTCACTCGATGTCGAGGTCGTCGCCTATATCAAGACCGCGGATTATGATGAGTTTCTCGGCATGCAGCAGGAGCTCCTTTTGCAAATGCTCCAGGCTGTCGAAAATGCGGGCACTGCACTGGCTGTGCCGATTCAGGAAAGTTTCCAGACCAGCCCCGTGCCCCGAACATGATCCGTGTGTGCGGGCTCGGGTAACCGCTGAACCGCATCCGACCCCTGTTGTATGCTGCAAAAGAATGCTTCTTACTCGACGCCAGGCCTTCGCCGTGTGTGCCGCTCCGGCCCTCGCGAATCCTCGCCCGCGGGTCGCCATCACGATGGACGATGTTGCCTGGGAGAATATCCCGGCGCCGAGCCGGCAGGATGCGGAGCAGCGCCTGCTGAACTCGCTCGCAAATACCCGCGCTTTCCTTTTTGCCCGTGGTAAATGCGTCGACAACGAACAAGGTGCGCAAATTCTCAGCCGCTGGAGTGCCGCCGGACACCGCATCGGCAACCACACCTACTCGCATATTCCGCTGCTCGGAAAAATTACGACCGGGCAATTCCAGGCCGACATTCTCCGTGCCGGCGACATACTGAACCGCTATCCAGGCTTCCGCCCGTGGTTCCGCTTTCCGCTGCTCAAAGAAGGTCCTACGCGCGAGGTCCGTGATTCTCTCCGTGCCTTTCTCGCCCAGCACGGCTACCGCAACGGCGCCGTCACCATTGACGCGTCGGATTGGTACTACGACCAGCGGCTTCGCGAGCACCTGGAAACGGACGAGCGCTTTGACGTGACGCGCTTCCGCCAGCCCTACCTCGACCATATCTGGAGCCGCGCGCAGTATTACAACCAGCTTTCGCGCGACGTGCTCCATCGCAACATCCCCCACACGCTCCTGATTCACTACAATTTGCTGAATTCCCTGTTTCTGAGCGACCTCCTCGCCATGTTCCGTTCCAAAGGCTGGGAGGTCATCGACGCCGAAGAAGCCTTCTCCGACCCGGTGTTCAGCCGCCAGCCCGACACCGTCCCCGCAGGCGAGAGTCTCGTGTGGGCGCTGGCAAAAGAAACCGGCCGGTTCGAGAATCGCTTGCGCTACCCGGGCGAGGACGACACATACGAGAAGCCGGACCTCGACCGCCTCGGCCTCTGACACCCCTCAATACTTGAAGATCACGTCCATCGCGAACTGAAACTGGTTCCGGCGTGTTCCGTTGTCATAGCCCGGCCGGTCGATCGCGTGGTCAAACCGCAGCTCCGGCCTCAACAGGATCGTGCTTCCTACCCAGTGGCCCCACATCAGAGTCGCCTCCGTATACCGGTCTTTGATTCCCGTCCGCTGACCCTTCACATCATCCAGAAAATCCGTTCGGATGGAGACATAATTTCTCGGCGAGAGTTGCTTCTCCACATAGTTGACCATCGCCCACTCAGGCGCGAAGCAGCGGATCTGGCCGGGAGCGCAGACCGCGCCGTTCGTCCCCTTCTCCGGTGTGATAGGACCCGACACGTTGGGCACGTTCCGCTGATACATAAACCATGCCTCCGTCGCCATGTGCCATGAGTCGTTGAACTTGTGGTACCAGGTGTTGTCCAGCATCTGGATGTTGTTGTACGCATAGCGGCCGCTGTTGATTCCGTTCGCGCACGGATACACGTTGTCCTTGCCGCTATTGAATGTGTAGCTGACACACAAATCAGCCGACGGCCGCGCGTCCTTCGTCCACGGCGCTACATCGTGACCCGCCGTCAGTCCAACCTGCAGCAGCAATCGCTCATTGAGTCGAATGGTCCCCAGTATTCCCGTGTCCGTGAACGGGTCCACTCCGTAAAGTAAGGAGTGCGTGTAAACGTAGTTGTTGGGCGCTAACTGCGCTTCGATACCCGGAATCGAGATAAAGCGCCCCACCCGGATATTGAGTCCTTCCCCGACCTGCGGCACATACAGATCCACGTACTCGAGCACCGGGTCAAAGCCGTACTGCCGGCGATTATCGAGCAATTGACTGCTGAAATAGCCCAGGTTCGTCGTGAAGCGGTAGCTCGTGCCAAAAAGCCCGCTCACGTGAAATCCCCAGTCAAAGTGGTCTGTTTGCACTGAATCGGGAATCCGTTCGATATAAACCACCGCCTGATCGAACTCCGCGCGGTTCGGGAAAATGTCATATACGGTGGGATAGTTGGAGTTCTGCGACGTGCTGAAATTCACGCTGCCTTCCAGCCATCCGTAGATTTTGACCCGGCTCTTCTCCCACGCGTTTCCGTTCGCACCGCCGTAAAGAGCCTGCATCAGCGGCGGCGCATTCGTGTCCGGCTCGCCGATCACGGGCGACCCGCCATAGGACCAGTCGGCATTCGGAAACGGCGGAGAGTTCAACGGCGAGGCAAGCGCGCGTCGCGGCGGCGCCGGCCCGCTCGTCCCGGAAGGATGCCAGTCATCCTGATACGCATGCGCCAGCCGCTTCAGGAATCCTTCGTGCGCTCCCAAAGTCAATTCGACCGGCCGATTTTCCGCGGCCCCGATGTCTTGTTCCACGGCCGCCGAGTCCACCCATCCCGGTTTCGTCGCCTTCAGTTGATAATGGCCCGGCTTGAGATCCCCGATCACGAAAGATCCGTTCGCCCCGCTCGTGACCACCTTGTCCGCATTCGCCCCGCCGTCCTTCGCCATCACCTGGGCGTCGGCCTGCGGCAACCCGCCCGCGTCCCGGACCACTCCGTGAACGCTTCCCGTTCCTTGTGCGAACGCTAAGCCCGAGACCAGCGCCGTCAACGCGCCTGTGGTCATCCACTTCGAACACGGAGCCTTCCAGCGAGCGCCCGGCTCTCCGTGCCCCCGCGCTGCCTTTTTCTGGCGAGGGGAAAGCGGGGGGGGTCCGTACGAACTGTTGGCCATGCCGATAGGATCGAGAACCAGCAGGCGCATGATGAGCGGCTTCAGATCCGCAGCACCACGCCATTCCCCGAATTCTTCGTGTTCTGCACCAGCGCGAATACCACAATCGCCGCCAGTACCGGCGCCGCGCTCGCGCCCATCAGGATCGGCGCGAAGGAGTACTTGTCCGTTACCGCGCCGATCGTGTACGTCGCCGCAATCGTCACAAAGCCTGTCACACAGCCCGCCAGTCCGCTCACCGTCGCCACCGACCCGCTCTCGAACAGATCCGAAGGCAGCGTCAGAAACACCGTAGCGCACGCCGCATAGCCCAGCGTTGCCAGGCCAAACTCCGCAATCAGCAGCCAAAGCCTCGTCGTGTAGACCGCCGGAATCATCAGCAGCATAAAGGGCCCGCAGATCAGGAAAATCGACCGCCGCGCCGCCCCCACCGTCCACCCGCGGTGAATAAACCAGCTCGACATTCCGCCACCTACAAAATTTCCCAGGTCCGCGCAAACGAACGGCACCCAGAATCCGACGAGTGTGTCTTCGAGCTTAAACCCGCGGCTCACCAGGAACAGCGCAAACCAGTCCGCCACCAGGTACCAGTAAGGATCCAGAATCGCCTTCGAGAGTATGCAGCCCCAGGTCTGCCGGTAGCCGATAATCTCCGATACTGACGCCCTTTTCCCCACCGCCTTTTCTTCCGCCCCCGCGCGGCTCGCCAGGATCATGGCGCGCTCTTCGGCGCCGATCCGCGGATGATCCTCGGGCTTGTGGTACGTAATAATCCACGCCACCAGCCACAGAAATCCGAGCGTTCCCGTAATCAGAAACGCCGGCCGCCACGTGCCGAACACGTGATAGAGCCAGACCACCAGCGCTGGCGCCACCGCCCCGCCGATCGCCGATCCGCTATCGAACAGCGCCACCGCGATTCCCCGCTCTTGCGCTGGAAACCATTCGGATACCGCCTTCGTCGCGCCCGGCCAGTTCGCCGCTTCGCCCGCGCCCAAGAGAAACCGGAATGCGCAGAACGTCCTGAGCCCGCTCGCGAGCGATGTCACCATAGCCATCACCGAGTACCAGGCAACCGTAATCGTCAGCCCGCGCCGCGTCCCCACGTAATCGATAAACCGCCCGCCGATGAACTGCACCACCGCATACGACAGCCGGAATGCGATGACGATCAGAGCAAAATCGGAATTGGTCCAGTGATACTCGGTTTTCAGGTAAGGCGCCAGCACGTTGAACGTCTGGCGATCGATGTAATTGATGACGGTCGAGGCGAACAGCAGCCCGCCAATCCACCAGCGAAGGTGGGAGACCGTCCTGGGGCCGGCCATTAGCGGCTGACCAGCTCCGGCTCAGCGACCTTCTTTTTGAATTTGCACTCTTGATTGGGGCACTGGAGCGTGGCACCGTCCTTCAGCCACTTCTCCAGCAGGTAGGAACTGCCGCACTCCGGGCATTTCTCCGGCACCGGCTTCGCCCACGCCACGAAGTTGCACTCCGGGTACCGGCTGCAGCCGTAGAACGTCTTGCCGCGCTTCGAGCGACGCTCCACCACTTCGCCTTCGGAGCACTCCGGGCATTTCACGCCTACGGTTTTCTGCTTCACGAATTTGCATGCCGGATAATTGCTGCAAGCCGTGAATTCGCCGAAACGCCCGTACTTCATGATCAGGTTGTTGCCGCACTGGGGGCACTTTTCGTCGAGCGGAACATCGGCTTTCTTCTGCGTTCCGCCGATCGGCCGCGTCGTCTTGCAATCCGGATAACCCGTGCATGCGTAGAACTGCCCGAACCGGCCCTTCTTCAACACCATGGTGCGGCCGCAGTTCTGGCAGTATTCTTCGTCGCCCTGCTCCGTGAGATCGCCGGCTGTATCGGCCTCGGCCAGTTCCGCCGGAACCTCGCGCGTGTTCGTGCACTCGGGGTACCCTGTGCAGGCGATGAAGCTGCCGTGCTTGCCCCACTTGATCACCAGCGGCTTGCCGCATTTCTCGCACAGGAGATCTGTCGGCTTCTCCATGCGCTTGATGTCGATCATGTGCTCTTCGGCGCGCTTCAGGTCCTTCTCAAAGCGTCCGTAGAACTCGCCCATGGCCTCGCGCCAGTCGATCTTGCCGTCTTCGATCTCGTCCAGCTCCTCTTCCATCCGCGCTGTGTACTTCACCTCGAAGATGTCGTTGAAGCTCTCGACGAGCAGATCCGTCACCACCATCCCCAGTTCGGTCGGCTTGAACTTCCCGCCTTCCTTGGTGACGTACTCGCGCTCCTGAATCGTGGAAAGAATCGAGGCGTACGTCGAAGGCCGCCCCACGCCGTCTGCTTCCAGCTTTTTCACCAGCGTGGCTTCGTTGTACCTTGGTGGCGGCTCGGTGAAGTGCTGCTCCGGTTTGATACCCCGGAACCGCAGCGTCTCGCCTTCTTCCACCGGCGGCAGCTTGTGGCGCTCCTCTTCGTCGTCCTCGTCCTTCTGATCTTTGCCCTCTTGATAGACCCGCTGGTAGCCGTCGAATTTCGGCACCGATCCCGTCGCTCGGAATATGTATTCGGCACCATCTTTACCCTGCGCGGTCACGTCGATCGTCGTCTGATCGAAAACCGCCGGCATCATCTGCGACGCCACAAAGCGCATCCAGATCAGTCGGTATAGCTTCAGCTCATCGTCGGAAAGATGCCGCTCGATCTCTTCCGGCGTCCGCAGTACGGATGACGGCCGGATCGCCTCGTGCGCATCCTGCGCATCCTTTTTGGACTTGTAAACATTCGGCGATTCCGGCAGGAAGTTCTTCCCGTACTTGTCGCCGATAAAACCGCGAACTTCCTCGATCGCTTCACCCGCAATGCGCGTCGAGTCCGTGCGCATGTAGGTGATCAGGCCGACCGCGCCTTCCTTGCCCAGCTCGATACCTTCGTAGAGCCGCTGCGCCAGCATCATCGTGCGCTTCACGCTGAACCGCAGCTTGCGAGCCGCTTCCTGTTGCAGCGTCGACGTGATGAACGGCGCAACCGGATTCCGCTTCTTCTCCCGGGTGACAACCGACTTGACGGCGTACTCGGCGCCCGAAACCGCGTTCACTACCGCCTCGGCCGCCTGCTGCGTGCCGATCTCCGGCGTCTCCGGTTCCCCGCCCGGCGCAGTCCGCTTAAACAGCCGCGCGTCAAAATTCGGCGGCTTCTTCGCGCCGAGATTGACGTCGATCGTCCAGTATTCCTTCTTTTCGAACGCCCGGATCTCGCGCTCGCGCTCGACAATCAGCCGCAGCGCCACCGTCTGCACGCGTCCCGCTGACAGTCCCCGCCGGACTTTATCCCAGAGCAGCGGCGAAATCTTGTAACCCACCAGCCGGTCGAGTACCCGCCGCGCCTGCTGCGCCTCCACCAGGTGAATATCCACCTGCCCTGGCTTCTCGAACGCCTTCTTAATCCCCCGCGAGGTGATTTCGTTGAACATCACCCGGAAAATCTCCGGGCCGGCTTTTTTCGCCTTCTTCCCTTTGCCGTTTCCGCCGCCGTCCAGCTCTTCCTGCAAGTGGAAACAAATGGCCTCCCCCTCACGGTCCGGGTCAGCCGCCAGGTAAACCTGTTCGACCTTCTTTGCCGCTTCCTTCAACTCATGGATGAGCTTTTTCTTGCCTTCGATCACTTCGTACTTCGGTTCGAAGCCGTGATCGACGTCAACCGCAAGGTCCTTCTTCGGAAGGTCCTTTATATGGCCGAGCGAAGCCTTTACGAGGTAATTCTTGCCGAGATACTTATTAATGGTCTTCGCCTTAGCGGGCGATTCTACGATGACGAGTGCTTTTGCCATAGACTACGGAATTCCAAAACCAGAAGCGAGGACTGCCTACCACACTTTAACAAAGTTCTTCCCGGGAAGCTGTTTTACCAGACCGTTCATTTCCAGCTCGAACAGGGCGGCAATCAGCGAAGACGGCGTAAGTCCTTCTAATTCTTCGACTAAGGTGTCGAGATGGGTGCTGGCGTCGGGTTTCAGCTTTTCCAGAACCCGCCGCGCCGCCTCTCCCTGGCTGCCTAATAATGATGCCTGCCCCCCTCCCGCGGATGCATCGCCATCCGTAACTCCTTGATTCAGCAGGCGCTTCTTTCCCTCGTCCACCAGCCGCCGGCGTACTTCGGGAGGCAGATCGACGATCACGTCATTCCAGTCCTGTACCAGCTTAGCACCCTGCTTTATCAGTAAGTTAGGTCCCCAGCTCATCTTCGACATGATATTTCCGGGCACTGCGAAGACTTCCTTGCCTTGGTCGATCGCCAGCCTTGCGGTAATCGCCGACCCGCTGTATTGGGCACCCTCCACCACCAGCAGCCCCACTCCCATCCCACTGATAATACGGTTCCGAATAGGGAAGTTCTGCGGAAACGCCGTCGATCCCATCGGAAACTCCGAAATAATCAGCCCTTTTTTCGACAGCTCGTCGGCAAGTTTCCGGTTCTCTGCCGGATAGACCACGTCCACCCCGCAGCCGAGTACCGCCACTGTATTCCCCTGCGCCGCCAGCGTCGCTTTGTGAGCCGCGGTATCGATGCCGCGCGCCATGCCGCTCACGATCACTAGTCCCGCGCGTGCTAAATCGCCCGCCAGGCGCTCGGTGGCAGCCAATCCATACGGTGTTGGCCGGCGCGTTCCCACCACCCCAACCAGCGCCATCTGGAGCAGCTCCACCCGTCCCCGAGCGAACAGCAGAACCGGCGGATCGTAGATTTCGCGCAAAAGTGCCGGGTACCGCGGGTCGCTCAGCGGAACCGCCGTCGTTCCGCTCTCCAGCATCTTCTCTTGCTGGACCACGGCATCTTCGAACGAGCAGCCACTAGCGATACTCTGGGCCACCGCGCCGCTCACCCCGGCCCCCTCCAGCTCCGTTCGCGATGCTCGAAACACGGCCTGCGGTGTGCGGAACCGTGAGATCAGCTTTCCGGCATTGCGCGTCCCCAGCCCAGGTACGAGGGTGAGAGCAATCCAATGCAGCTCTTCCTCGCGAGTGGTGACCGGGCCCGGCATTGCCTAAGATGTCTTGGTGGGCGCACTTCGCCCGGAATCTCAACCAATGCGACAGGATGCAGACTTTTTTGGAGAAGACCGCGCCGAGCTGGTTTATATAGCCAAGCGCCTGGATGAGGCAAAGGAACTGGAATCTGTCCTGACCGCCGCCGGCATCGACTACGGCGTCGAAGCCGACAATTACCGTGGCGGCTTGATTTTTCAAAGCGAACGGGTGGGCGCATTCTTCTATGTGCTTCCCGAAGCCTTGGACGCAACCCATGCGGCCATGCGCCAGAGCGGCTTCAAGCCGCGCCGGCCCTAATCCCGCGGCTCCGTCTCCCGCAATTCCTTGGCTTTGTCTTCGGCCCGCGTGTCGTTGAGGAACGTTCCGCCGCCGCTCTCGACGCCCGCCAGATACTTCAACTTCGTCGGACTGCGCTGGATCGGATAGAAGTCCACGTGAAAATGAAAGTACGGATGCTCGCCCTTCACCGGTCTTTGCCGGAGCAGCATCATCAGCGGCATGGGAAAGCCCCAGACGTTGTCGTACTTCATCCGCACCCTTTTGATCATCGCCGCGAGACTTGCGGCCTCAGGTTCCGTCAACTCGTTGATCGCTCCGAAATGCCGACGCGCGCAAATCTGGATCTCGCCGGGCCAGCGCGCAAAGAACGGCACGAAAGCTGCGAAGTCGGCGTTCTGCGTCACCAGCCGCTCGCCTGACGTCAGCTCGTCCCGCAGAATACGGCAATAGATACACTCGTCGTGATCGCGTAAGTAGTCCGCAGCCGCATCCAGTTCGCGCTGCACCAGAGGCGGCACGAACGGGAACGCGTAGATCTGCCCGTGCGGGTGCGGCATCGTGACGCCGATCGCGATTCCCGTGTTCTCGAAAATGTAGACATACTGCACGTCCGCGAGCGCTGCCAGTTCCTTGTGCCGCCGGACCCATGCCGCGACGATTTTTCCCCAGTGCTCCGCCGCTAGCTGCGACGGCGCGAGATTGTGTTCCGGATGATAAATCACCACGTCGCAGCACCCGCGCGCCCCGGTTTTGACGTATAGTCCCGTCTCCGGTGAGAACGGCTCCGCATCCAGGCTGAACGCCGCAAAATCGTTGGGGTAAATGTAGACGTCAAACTGGTCGGGCACGCGGCCCGAGCCCGGATCGAAAGGACACCAGTCCTTGGGCATCTGTGGCCGGTCCTGGCGATTCGCCGCCACCGCCACCCATTCGCGCAGCAGAGGATGCCACCGCAGCTCGCTCATGGGCGCCGTTACTTCTTTTTCTTGCTTTTGGATTTGGGCGTCGCCGCCTCTGCCGGTTCTTCCACCGGCGCGGCGTCCGGCTGCACCTTGGAGAGCACCTCGTTGAACAGTGCCGCCTTACGCGAGTCCACTTTGGGCGGCGGCGCCTGCTCGTGACGGTAGTCGTGATCGCTGTAGCAGGTGCGGCAGCGCACTTTGGCGGGATCCGCGCCCACCAGCGACACCACCGAGTGGTTCATGATGCGCTTGCACTTTACGCAGAAGTCGTCAATGACATCTCCTAACCGGACTTCACGCATGGGATTCTCCGGTTGCAGGCGCCTCCGGCGCGGGCTGCGTCACCGGCTCCTGCGTCAAACCCGGATCCGCCGGCGGCAACAGCCAGGCCGCGGCTTCGAACCCGATGTACTTGCAGATGCGTAGCTCGCCCGTATCCGTCTCCAGCAGGTCGCCGATTTCCAGCGGCTCGCGCGAAGGGCGCAGCTGCTCCCATGCCGCATATTCGTTTGGCGCCTCCACATGGCCGGCTTCCTCGTAATCCTTCCGCTTGACGTTGGCTGCGCCGGCCACGTGCGGCGCCAGTCGGAAGTGCTGTCGCGGACCATCCTTCATGCGATAAATCCGGTAATTCGGCATTAACGGCTATTGTAAAACGCGCGACGGCGAATCGCGACCCGCCTCCGCCGCCATCACGCGCCGCGCATCCGCCGCGCCGCGTTCGATCATGCGGTCCACGTTTTGGCGGCTCCACCGGATGGCATCCGAGACAGTGCCCAAACCCCCTTCGGGGACGATGGTCACCACATGCAGCGCCCCCGCAGATGGAACCCGCGGGCTGACCCCGCGCACCACCCCTACGCCCGAGCGCATCAGACGTGAAGGCAGAAACGGCAGCGAATTGACCGCAATAGCACGCGCGGCTCCCATTTGCGAAGCGGCCCACAGCGGCAGTGCGCCTAGCAACCCGCCATCCACATACCACCGGCGTCGGATACGCTGCGGCGGTAATCCGAGTGGAATGGCGCAGGCTGCCGCCAGATGCTGCCACGTGATCTCATCGTTCTGAAACAGCCTCGGCACCATCCGCGGTACTTCCGTGAGCACCACACCGATGGGAATTTGCGGCCGGTGCCGGGAATAGATCTCCTGCACGCCCCGGGTAAAGCTCGTTCCGTCGAACAAACCGCGCCATCGCTGCAGCGGCGGCCGTAACTTGAGAAATGCCGCAGTCGCCGGATCGGCCCAGAGCCGGATCAACTCGTCAGCCGTGCACCCTCCCGCGATCAGCCAGCCGTTGAGCGCGCCCGCCGACGTACCCACCACCAGGTCCGGGCGGAACTGCGTGGAGAGCTCGCGCCAGGCGCCTGCCTGATAAGCGCCGAACATGCCGCCGGCCGACAGAACTAATGCAGTCTTCCCGCTCACGCCACTGTACCCGCCATACCCTCATGGTAGACAATGAAAGTAGCGGTCTTCATTTTGCCGGAGACTTCCGGCATCGGATCACACTGTGAAACCGGCGTTGATGCATTGGAATCCAATACTCTATGGCGGCACACTGGCCGAGATTCTCTCGCTCGCGGGTCGAGGCATGCGCCTCATGCCGCTGACTAAGAGCATGTGCTGCTCGGAGGAAGCGCGCCGCCGGATCCGCAGCGCCAAACCCGAAGAATTGTTCGCCATGGCCAGGTCGCCGCGCGGCGCGCTGGCTGGTCTTTATCTGTACTTCTCCTGCTGGGATGAATCGCACGCCGTGGCGCAGGAGGATCATTCCACCGAGGGCAGTTACTGGCACGCCATCGTGCACCGTCAGGAGCCGGACGCCGGGAATTCATCGTACTGGTTCCAAAGAGTCGGCCAGCATCCCATCTTCCCCGCCCTGCTGGAAAAGGCCCGTGCCATTCAAGCCGGTTTTCCAGGCGTCGATTTGAAGCTTGGACCCAGGTGGAATCCGGGCGAATTCATCCACGTGTGCGAGAGCGCGCGGCGCCAGCCGGATTCCGAATTTCAGGACGCCGCGCTCGAGGTGCAGCGCGCCGAGTGGCAATTGTTGTTCGACTACTGCGCGCGCCGGAGCCGCGATTGAAGCGCCGCTACATCATTCTGCTGGCGCTCGCGCCTTTGGCCGCCCTGGGTTTTTGGGCCTACACCAAGAAAACCGAGCCGCTCGCCACGCCATTCGCCAGAGTGCGCCGTGAAACCATCGTCAGTAATCTCATCACCAACGGTAAAGTGGAACCTCTGCGGTTCGCGCTGGTGCGCGCGGATCTCACCGGATCGGTGACGGAACTCCCGGTGAAAGAGGGTCAGAACGTGAGCCAGGGCGCGGTGCTGGTGCACATGAAAGTGCCCGATCTGGAAGCCCAGCTCGCCGCAGCGCAATCCCGCCTGGAGCAGGCCAAGGCCACTCTCGATAATATCGAGCGCGGAGGACGGAAGGCGGAGCTGGTGGAGATTGATGCGAGCATCGCGCGCGCCAAACTCGACCGCGATACCGCTCAGCGCAATTATGACGCGCTGCACCGGCTCGAGGCCAAGCAGTCCGCCACGCGCGTCGAGGTGGATGCGGCCCAAGCCACGCTCCGGCAATCGGAGCTCGCGATCGACTCTCTCGAGCGCAAGCGCGCCGCGCTGATCACTTCGTCGGACAAAGCCGTCGCCGAGGCGAAACTGTACGAGGCCGAGGCCGATGTGCGCCTCGCGCAGCGCCGCATGAGCGATGCCGTGGTGCGGTCGCCCATCGCCGGCACGGTCTATAACCTGCCGGTCCGCATGGGAACATACCTCAACGCGGGCGACCTGGTAGCCGGCGTGGGCGTTCTCGATAAACTCCGCGTGCGCGTTTACGTCGACGAGCCCGAACTCGGGAGGGTCTCGGTCGGCTTGCCGGTCAACATTACTTGGGAGGCGCGGCCTGGCCGCACCTGGCCGGGCACGGTGGAGCAATTGCCCGCCGAAATCCATCCCATGGGCACGCGCCAGGTGGGTGAGGTGCTTTGCACCATCGAAAATCCTGAGCATCTGCTGGTGCCCGGCACGAATGTGGATACCGAGATTCGTGCGCGCGTGGTGGAAAACGCGCTGACTATTCCCAAGGAAGCCATGCGCCGCGACACCAACGGGGCGGGCGTTTTCGTGCTGGCAGGTGACGTCGTCCGCTGGCGGCCCGTGAAAACCGGGACCAGCAGCATCAGCCGCGTGCAGGTGTCCGACGGCCTCGCCGAAGGCGACGCCGTAGCACTGCCCAGCGAGGGCAATTTACGCGACGGCGAGCACGTGCGCGCGCTCTACCCCTAACCGCCGCTTGCGCGAAACACTAAAGGCTGCCCCACCGCGATCCGCCCGGTACGTATGACCGTACCGTAAATTCCCGCGTGATTCTGGTTCGCCCGCACAACGGCTTTCATCACTTCGGGCGCTGCAGCGGCTGCATCGGGATCGAGATTCACCATCGAACACCGCACGTCGTGCATCGTCACCGCGATGGCTGCGGCATCGTGCCCCTCGCCGAATTGCAGCAGGCCGCCCAGCCACTCGTCTTCCTGAAATGGGCCCGGCCGGAGCAAACCAACCAACACATTGGGCCGGAAGCGCCGCACATCCAACGCGCGATCCGCCAGCCGTCCGATTTCGCGCACGGTATCGGAAGCAATCACAGAGAGGCTCGCATCATCGAAGATGCCATGCCTCATCTGCATCATCTCCACGGGAGCTCCGTACCGCCGTCCGACCTCGGCGGCCAGCTCTTCGCTGAAAACCGGCAGCTCGCGGCCATCCGGCGTGCGAACGTGCGTGGGAAGACCACCGTCCTCCCGCCGCTGCGGCGCAAACAGAATCAGCTCGGGAAGCTTGCCCGCGCTGAGCCAGGGGAACCCGCCGCGCTCATTCATCCGCCGGAACGCCATGCGCCGGTCGCCCTCGATGCCGTGCCAGCCGAGCTCGGCGCTTTCGAGCCGTTCGCCCGCCATCGACTTCACCGGATACCGGAAGATCGCCTCAATGTGGCCGATTTCTTGGAGCATGGATCATTGCGGGCTCAGGTGCGCCTTGACGAACTGCTCGAGCACGTCGAGAGGCACCACGCCGTTGCGCAGAATCAAATCATGGAAATCGCGAACGTCGAATTTCGACCCGAGCCGCTGCTCCGCCGCCGTGCGTAGCTCACGGATCTTCAACTGGCCGATCTTGTAAGCCAGCGCCTGGCCTGGCCAGGCAATGTAGCGGTCGATTTCATCCAGACCTTGGGTGGGCGCGTGCTGGTGAAAATACTCGACGGCTCGGTCGCGGCTCCAGCCCATCGAATGCAGCCCCGTGTCCACCACCAGCCGCACGGCGCGAAAACGTTCGCTGGCCAGCCGGCCATAGCGGGTGGACGGATCCGTGCCGACACCGGCCTCTTCACCCAGCGACTCTGCGTAGAGCGCCCAGCCTTCGATGTAAGCGGAATTCCGGAATCCGCCGAGCTTCCGAAAGTCCGGAAGGTCGCGTGCTTCCTGTGCCAGCGAGACCTGCAGATGATGCCCCGGAACACCTTCGTGCAGCACCAGGGCTGTCTTATCGTACTTGACCTGATTCTCCGGACGGTAAGCCTGCAGATTGAAGTAGCCGGGACGCGTTGCGTCGGGCGTTCCGGCGGAGTAATGCGACGCGGTGGCCGCTTCGCGATCGGGCGGAATCGCGCGCACTCCGATCGGCGTTCGCGGCAGCAGCTTGAATAAACGCGGCAGCTCCGGCTCCATCAGGCCGAGGATGTTCCGGCAGTAGGCCAGCATGTCCTCTTTGCTGTGAAAATGCTGCGCGGGGTCGGCCGCGAGCTTCTCTTCGAAGTCGGCCAGCCCGGAGGACCCCGCTTCGCGCGCGATGGCCGCCATCGCCGTCTCAAGGCGCTCCACTTCCTGCAACCCGATCTCGTGAATTTCGCGCGGCGTCATATTGGTCGTGGTCATCACATGAACCTGGAACGCGTAGAGCCGCTCGCCGTTCGGTACCGTGCTGACCGCAACGTCGGCCCGAACCTTGCGCTCGTAGGTCTCGGTCATGTACGCCAGCAACTTGCGCCACGCTGGTAAGAAGCTATGATCGAAAGCCGCCGCGGCCTCGCGCTGCAGACGCTCTTGATCCTGCTTGCCGATCGTTGTCGGAAAACGCCGGAACGCTGCCAGCAGGGGTGAGTCTTCGGCCGTCTGCTGCGATTGCGCACGGAGCTGTTTGATGACGAGGTCCGCCACCAGCTTCGGCTGCGCCAGCCCGGCGGACGCCGCCGAATCAAACAGTGCAATCGTCTGATCAATGTACGCCGGCACGCCGTGGATGCG
Organism: Bryobacteraceae bacterium; assembly: GCA_035295805.1. Classification (GTDB taxonomy): domain Bacteria; phylum Acidobacteriota; class Terriglobia; order Bryobacterales; family Bryobacteraceae; genus PSRJ01. Next base: position 22,912 of record DATGII010000047.1, read on the forward strand.
CGCGATGATGTTCTCGTAATCCTTCACCGTGCGCGCCGGCATCAGATCGATGGTTTGAAACACCGCCGTGTGCGCGCCGTACAACTGCGAAACCCTCAGAAGCCCGTCAAGCCCCAGACGTTCGTGCTCGATCTCCTGCTCGAGGCCATGGCGGAAGATCTCGGCATTGATCCGCTCTCGCTCGTCCAGGCCGTCGAGTGTGACGGCTTTCAATCGCGCCACGTACTTCTCGGCCAGTTCGGCGCGTTGCTTCCGGCCCGCAGCCGACCAGTCCGTCCACCGGTCGTCATAATCCGCTCTGCCCAAGACCGTTGCCGACTCGGGATTCAGGCGCAGGTAATCCTCGTAGAACTCGCCGAACAACTGGCGCAGTGGTTGCGCGGTGACAAGCACGGGAAGCATCAGGGCGAGCAGAAGCCGCCTCATCTAGCCGCCATGTGTTCCATCCAGCCGGTGATAGCCGCTGCCGAAGTAGACGAGCGGCCGGCCTTCGCGATGCTCGGCATGCAGCACTTCGCCCAGCACGATGGCGTGGTCGCCGGCATCCACCAGCCGGTGCATGCTGCACTCGAAAGATGCCAGCATGTCGGGAATGACCGGGACGCCATGGCGTCCTCCGGTCCACTCGATGCCCTCGAACCGGTCTTCCTTGCGGCGCGAGAAGCGCGTCGAAAGTTCGTGCTGCCCCTCCGCTAAGATATTGATTCCAAAGAACTCGCACTGTTTCAAATGGGCCATCACCGTAGCCCGGTGATCCACGCAAACGAGCACCAGCGGCGGCTCGAGCGAGACGGACGTAAACGAGCTGGCTGTCATACCGTGCGGCGCGCCCGCAGCATCGAAGACCGTTAGGATCGTGACACCGCTCGGAAAGCGCGCGCAGGTGCGGCGAAACTCGTCCGCCGGGAAGCGCGCGGGAAGCCGCCGCGCGGGCTTGCTTGACATGTCGATAAGCCTAATCTTATCATGATGTTGTCCGTTTGCGCGGGAGGCTGATTTGATCAAGCTCGACATTATCAACGAAGTCGTCAACAAGACCGGCATCACCAAGACGAAAGCGGAAATGGCGGTCGAAACCGTATTTGAAACCATGAAGAAGGCGCTGGAACACGGCGACCGCATCGAGTTGCGCGGCTTCGGAGTGTTCAACGTTAAGCCGCGCAAGACGGGCATTGGCCGGAATCCGCGAACCGGTGCGGAGGTTTCCATTCCGCCCGGCAAGGCGGTGCGTTTCAAACCCGGCAAGGAACTGCAGACGCTGCAGTAAAGCGTCAGAAGATCGTGTCTCCGCAGGATTTCTCAGCGGCCTACTACCCTTCTGCCCCCGCCAACGGCGCGCATTCCCGCATCATTGCTCACGCACAGCGGCGCGAGCGTTACTGGCTGCACGCCCTGATGTTCCTGCTCACGCTGGCTTCGACTACGATCGTCGGCGCGCGCATGGCGTACAACTTCCAGCACAACCTGCCGGCGTTCGATCTGGAACGGGATCTCGAAGGATTCCTCACGTTCTGGCGCAATCCGGGGTTTCTGCTGGGCGGACTGCCTTTCTCGTTAACCCTGCTCACCATTCTGCTGGCGCATGAGTTCGGCCACTACTTCGCCTGTCTGTACTATCGCGTCGACGCCAGCCTGCCGTATTTCCTGCCGGCCCCGACCTTCACCGGAACCCTCGGCGCCTTCATCCGCATTCGCGAACCGATCTACAGCAAGCGCGTTCTTTTTGATGTCGGAATCGCCGGACCTCTCGCCGGATTCATCTTTCTGCTGCCCGCGCTGGCTATCGGCCTGGCATTTTCGAAAGTGCTGCCGGGGATTGCGACGCAGGGCGGCGTGGTTTTCGGAACACCCGGCCTGTTGTGGCTGCTGGAGCGCGCCATCTTTCCCGGAGTGGGAACGGCCGACATCTATCTGCACCCGGTGGCGCGCGCGGCCTGGATCGGCATTCTGGCCACCGCGCTCAACCTGCTGCCTATTGGGCAACTCGACGGCGGCCACATTCTCTACTCCTTCGCGGGCGAGCGCCACAAGCTGCTTTCGCGCGTTTTCACCGCCGCGCTGATTCCCATCGGTATCTTCTTCTGGCTGGGGTGGCTGGTGTGGGCGGTCCTCCTGCTGATTTTCGGTATGCGCCATCCTTCGATCTACGATCCCACCAACCTCGGTCCGGCGCGACGCAAACTTGCGATCGCGGCGCTCGCTATTTTTCTGCTCTGTTTCACGCTCGCGCCCATCGCCTACACCACCGGCTTCTGATCGTATGAAAATCACGGCGACGATCATCACGCTCAACGAAGAGCGCAACATCGCGCGGTCCATCGAAAGCCTGCGGTGCTGCGACGAAATCGTGGTGGTGGATTCCGGCTCGAATGACCGCACGGTGGAGCTGGCCTCGAATCTCGGCGCGCGAGTCATTGAGAGCCCGTGGCACGGATATGCCACGCAGAAGAATTACGCCGCCGAGCAGGCCACTCATGACTGGATTCTTTCCCTCGATGCCGACGAGGCGCTGAGCGAATCGCTCGAAGGCGAGCTTTGGACGCTCAAGAAGCGCGGCCCGAGCTACGACGCCTACACCGTGCCGCGCCTGGCGCAATACATGGGCCGGTGGATTCTACACTCCGGCTGGTATCCGGATCGCAAAGTGCGGCTCTATCATCGCGCCAAGGCCAAATGGATGGGCGATTTCGTGCACGAGAGCGTCGCGGTTCGCGGCCGTGTGGGTCACCTCGAAGCCAACCTGTTGCACTACACCTGCGATTCGCTCTCGGAGCACCTGAAAACCATGGACCGCTACACCACGCTGGCCGCCGAAGAGCTGGTGTCGAGAAAACAGAAAATCCACACGCACAACATGATTGTCGATCCCATCTGGACGCTGTTCAAGACCTACTTCCTCCAGCGCGGATTCCAGGATGGCCTGGAAGGTCTCACCATCGCCTACATGGCGGCGCTCTACACGTTTCTGAAATATGCCAAGGCGCGCAACATGAGTTCCACGTAGGCGCGGCATATCTTCCCGCGACCATGCGGATTGTCCACATCGATTCCGGAACCGAAATGCGCGGCGGGCAGTGGCAGGTTCTGCGGCTCATCGAAGGCCTACAAGTGCGCGGTCATCAGAACGTACTCGTGGCGCGGGAGCAGTCGCCGCTGTTCGAACGGGCGCGCACGCTCGGGTTCGATGCTCGAGAGTTTGGATTGCGGCCGCTGCGTCAGGCCGGCAAGAGCGCCGATATCATTCATGCGCATGATGCCCGCGCGCATACGGCGGCGGCCGTGGCTGCCTTCTCGAGTCATCTGGTCGTCTCGCGCCGCGTGGCATTCGCGGTGCAGCGGAATGCATTCTCCAGACTGAAGTATGCGCGCGCGGCACGCTACATCGCGGTTTCCGAGTACGTGAAGCAAACGCTGCTCGCCGCGGAGATCGCTCCCGAGCGCATCAGCATAGTGTATGATGGCGTGCCGATGCTGCCGCCTTCGCAAGGCTCGGACATTCTGATCCCCGCAAGCGCTGATCCAGGCAAGGGCATGGATCTCGCTCTGGCCGGAGCGCAGCGTGCCGGGTTGAAGCCTCTCGTTTCACGCGATCTCGAGATTGACCTGCCGCGTGCCGGCGTGTTCGTCTACATCTCGGAATCCGAAGGGCTCGGTTCTGCGGTGCTGCTGGCTATGTCGGCCGGCGTCCCCGTGATCGCAAGCCAAGTCGGCGGCTTGCGCGAGATCGTGCAGCACGAGCGAACCGGCCTGCTCACGGAGAACTCCGAGGACAGCATCGCCTCGGCTATCGAGCGGCTGCGCCGCGACCGCGCTCTCGCCCAACGCCTCGCCGCGGAGGCACGGAGCATGGTGGAGCAGCGGTTCTCGATCGATCGGATGGTGACGGATACACTGGCTGTGTACGAGGCTCTCGGCCGATGACCTACGCGCTCATCGCGTTCCTTTATGGCTTGCTCATCGGCAGCTTTCTCAACGTGTGTATCTACCGAATGCCGCGCGATCTCTCGGTAGTGAAGCCGCGCTCGTTCTGCCCCGGCTGCGAGACGCCCATCGCCTGGTACGACAACATTCCGGTGGTGAGTTACCTCGTGCTGGGCCGCAAGTGCCGCCATTGCGGGGCGGGCATCTCCTTCCGCTATCCACTGGTGGAGTTACTCACGGGCTTGCTGTTCTTCCTCATCGTGCTCGCTCTCGGTCCGAAACTCGTCGCCGTCAAGCTGTGCGTGCTCTGCGCCCTGCTCGTGGGGCTCACGTTTACCGATCTCGATGCCCTGATTCTTCCCGATGAAATGACGCTCGGCGGAACGTTGATCGGCTTCCTTTTCGCCTGGTTCGTACCGGTGGACGACATTGTCGCCCGCGTCGCCTTGAACCTCCTCGGGTATCACCCCAGCGTCCAGTGGGCGTCGCTCGCGGAATCGCTGACTGGCGCGGTGCTCCCTGCCACCTTTCTTGGACTGGGCGGATGGCTGTTCGAGAAGATCCGTCACAAAGAGGGCCTGGGTTTCGGCGATGTCAAGATGATGGCCATGCTGGGCGCGTTTCTCGGCCTGCGCGCGACATTGCTCACGCTGGTGGTGGGCTCGGTGCTCGGCTCGGTGGTGGGGTTGGTCTACATCTACGCCACGAAGAAAGACGCGTCGACGTACGAGCTGCCGTTCGGCTCGTTTCTCGGGTTCGCCGGAATCGTCGTGGCACTCACCGGCGCGCCCGTCATCCACTGGTATTGGGGACTGCTGTAGTAAGCTCTCCCGGCGATTTCGTCCGCGTCAGGCCGGACATGTCCGGCCCCTACATTGGCGCCCTCGTAGGGGCGAGGCACGCCTCGCCTTGTTCGCTAGCGCGTCACGCGGCGGACGCCGGCACGCTTTGCAGTTGCTTGTCGTATGCCGCGAGCTCTTGAGCGGACAATGTAATCAGGTCCTTCTCCATGTCCTCGCCGGTCTCAATGATGTGCTTCAGATGTAGCGCAGCCAAACGCGAGCACCAGGCATCGGTCATGATGTGCCCGGTTTTCTTGCTGAGCTGCAGAAGATCCACGTGCGGCAACGCCATCGTCTTTTGCGTGCGCGTGTCTCCCTCGTGCAGCACGAACTTCACATCAACCGTGTCGCTGTGACGGAGGGAGATGGCGGTCTGCAGCCACTTGAACTCCACTTTCCAGGTGCGCCCGAACGGGTCGGGCCCGGCATCGAACTGGCGAAAATTCTCCATTGCAATCATGGTAACTCGTGCGAAGCTGGTGTGTATCGGAGTTGACGATTGGGCCACTTTGACAAGGAGCTGGATGTCTGCCGTTCCGCCGCGCTGCGCGCCGGCGAGGTCGCGCTGCGTTACCGCGAACGCGGCATCGGATACGATTCCAAGGCGGACGAATCGCCGGTAACGGCAGCGGATCGCGAATGCGAACAGGTGATCGCGCTGGCGCTGGAAGAGGCATTTCCCGACGATGGACTGCTGGGTGAAGAGGGCGCGATGAAGGCGTCGCGTAGCGGGCGGCGGTGGATTATCGATCCGATCGACGGCACACGCGATTTCGTGCGCGGCGTTCCCGTGTGGGCGACGCTCATCGGACTGGAACAGGATGGCGAAGCGCTGGCGGGAGTGGCGCACTTCGCGGGACGCGGCGAGACCTACTTCGCCGCGCGCGGAGCGGGCGCGTTCTGCAACGATCTGCCCATCCACATTTCGAAAATCACCACCGTCGCGGAGGCGTCATTGTGCCTGTGCGGCATCAACTTCTATCCCAGGTATTCCTTCGCGGGCGAAATCCTCGACTGGGCGCAGCACTTCTGGTCGGTGCGCTGCTATGGCGGTTGCCTGGACGCGATGATGGTGGCACGCGGCGAGGCCGAGATCTGGATGGAAGGCAAAGTCCAGCCCTGGGATCTGGCCGCCCCCAAGATCATCACCGAAGAAGCGGGCGCGCGCTTTTTCGACTTCAAAGGGAACAACACCATCAGCGGCGGGAACTGCGTGGCCTGCGTACCGGCGCTTGCCGGTGAAGTGCTGCGCTTCGTCAACCGATGACAACTCCGGCGCGCACCGCTGAGCTGACCGGAGTGCGCGAGTTCCGCATCGTGGAGCGCGGCATTCCCGAGCCCGGGCCGGGTGAAGTACAGGTGCGCGTGGCTGCCGTGGGTGTGTGCGGCTCCGACATGCACTCGTTCTCCGAAGGCGCCGTGGGTGATTCGCCGTGCGTGTACCCGATGGTGCTGGGCCATGAGCCCGCGGGCGTGGTGGTGAAGACGGGAGCGGGCGTCACAGGCTGGGCGGCTGGCGCGCGCGCCGCGCTGGAGCCCGCGCTCTATTGCTACCACTGCGAGTTCTGCCGCTCGGGCCGCCACAACGTGTGCGCCAACCTGCGCTTCATGAGCAACCCGGAGGAGCCGGGCTTCTTTCGCGAGTATCTGAACCTGCCGGCGCGCAATCTGCTGGCGCTTCCGGAGAAGGTGAGCCTGGAGCTGGGGACGATGGTTGAGCCGCTGGCCGTGGCTTTGCATTCCATGAAGTTCGTCGAATTGCAGCGGGGCGATACGGTGGCGATATTCGGCGCAGGCCCGATCGGGCTGCTGACGCTGATCGCGTTGAAGCTCGCGGGAGCAGGGCGCGTGTGGATGGTGGATCCCGTCAGCCACCGGCTGGAACTGGCTCGCGGCGCGGGCGCGGATGCCGTTATCGATCCGCAGTCCGTCGACCCGGTGCGGCAGATTCTGGAAGATACAGGCAAGCGCGGCGTGGACGTGGCCATTGATTGCGGCGGCAAGAATGACAGCATCAACCAATCGATTCACGTGACGCGGAATGCGGGCCGTGTCATCATGACCGCGATTCCGTCCGAAGTACGGGTGCCCGTGGAATTCAGCCCGATGCGGCGCAAGGAGATTACGCTCTACAACGTGCGCCGGTCGAATCACGAGTCGGAAGGCGCGCTCGCGATGATGTCTGCGAATACGCGGCTGTTTGCTCCGCTCATCACGCACAGGCGCAGCCTGGACGACATCAACCGCGCGTTTTCGATGCTGGAGCGCTACGAAGACGGCGTGGGGAAACTGCTGATCGAGTTCAGGAAGTAAGGCGGGACGAGGCATACCTCGCCCCTGGAGTGCTCGCCGGCCGATGTGGCGTCAACTGCGGAGGCTGATTAGTATGACCACCACGGCGGCTGTAGCACAGGAGCATTGCCGAGGGTGATCTGCGTCAGGAGCGGATTGTTGGCAGGGTAGTACACCGCGCCGGGCGAGCCTGCCGGCACTGCGCCCGATGATTGCGGGATCTGCGCGAGCATGATGCCCTCGTTGGGAGGCAGATAGACGTTGGCGGAGATCAGCACCAACGGTCCGGATGAGCCTGTTGCGGCGCCCGTGCTTGGTCCGGGCGGCGCAAGATTGTTCACGTAGCGATACACGTAAAACCAGCTTTCGGAGACCATCGAACTGTCAAGATAGACGTAGACCAGCGGCATGAGCGCCCCGGGAAGGAAGGCGAACAGCTCAATCGCGACAAGCGCCATGTTGGGCGGCTGATCGGAGAAGGCATACGTCGGGCGGCCGCGCGTGATGAAATAGGACACCACCGTGCCGTAGTCTCCTCCAAGCGGAAGGTTCGGCCCAACCACCTGCTGCGGTTGTGGACCCGTGTAAACGACGGGAACCGGTCCCCTTCCGAGCAAACCTACCGACGACTGTCTCATAAGTCGGAGCAAGTATAGCCGACCTTGCTTCGCAGGTAAATAGGGTATACGCATCGTAAGACACAGTAAAAATGCGACCATGAATCATGCGTTGCGTTCCGCGCCTTGCGCTGTGTACCTTCGGGCTCTTCTCCGCCGCCGCGCAGGAGAGAACGATCGAGAGCGTGCTGCCTGCCCTGGCGTATGGCTCGAAGTGCTCATCGACCGTTGATCTGCGCAATCTGAGCGACCGGCCGGTGACGCTCGAAGTGGAAGGACACAACGGCAACGGCGCGCTCGTGCCGCTGGCGGGGCACCCCTCGATGACCGTCCGGCTGAATGGCGGAGAGCACCAGGGCTACAAGCTGCAGATCGGCGAGGAAACCACGAGCGCCTGGATCAAAGTGAGAGAGATCATTCCGTCGCCGCGGCTGACGACGGCGGTTGCCGTGAGCGGCTCGACCGAGTGTGTGGCGGGCAACCAGTTGCGCAACTCCGGGCGGGAACTGGCGTACCCAACACGCAACCCGTGGTTCTCGGGCAAGGTTTCCGAAATCGCGAGCGACGAGATCCTGGTGATCAACACGTCCGAGCACGCAGCACGCGTGTGGCTGTGTTATTCGGCGGGCAACCTGTACGCCGTACCCGGCGACAAACCGGCGAGCGCGCGGCTGTCCCCACTGTGCTCGAGCGACGCCGTGGTGCAGATGCCACCGTTCGGCACGCGGCAGTTTCCCGTGCAGAAGGAGAACAGCAGCTACTTCGAATTGAAGACCGAGGGCGCGGCGATCGTGCTTCAGATGCTGCGCCCTCTGGATGCTACGGTACGGCTGTATTCGGTAGACTCCACCATCACCTTCGGACGCGAAGAACCGGCGGCGAAGTAAAGCCGCTAGCTGCCGAGGTACATTACGTGAACGTAGATCCCGAGGCGAACGTTGTAGGCCAGATACCAGCCGACGTGATCGGGGTCTTCATAGATGACGATCTGGTCGCTGTCCCACAGCCAGCCGCTGTAGAAGCCGGCGTCGAAATCGGCCACGCTGAAGTAGAAGCCGCCGAACCAGAACCGGCCGGGCCCGCCGCCCCCTAAGCGCCAGACATGCCCGCGGCCGAACCCGCCGTTGAAATGGCCGTGCTCCCAGGGATGGTCAAGATGGAAGCGCGCGTCATCGCGGCCCGCGTCATGCCCGATCCACCTGCCGTCGGCATGCACGTGCGGGGCTTCCGGATGTCCTTCCCTGTCGTTGAACTTCCGATCCGGCTCCGACTGGTGCTCGTGCGCGCGCGCCTCTCTCATCGGCTCAGGTCCACGCATCGGGATGAAGCCGCCACCGACTTCACGATGCGGTCCGTGCTGCGCCAGAGCCCCCGCCGTAACCAGCACCGATACCGCCAATAATCCGATTACTCGATTCACGCAACACCTCCACGTTGTCTGGACGAAAACGGTCCAGTGACAACTGGCGTACAACGCAAGCCAAGGGTTACGCCGAATGAGATCCGCATCAGCCGCGGATGGCCCAGCGGACGAGGTCGGCGGCTTTCGGCGTCTTGCCCTGCATGAGGATGGCGACACGGAAGATGCGCGCGGCGGACCAAGTGAGAAAGACCGTGCAGGCCAGGGTGCCGGCCAAGCCCACCCAAGGCTGCCAGGCAGGAATGCCCTGCGGCAGCGCCTGGCGCAACAGCATCAACATCGGCGTGAAGGGCGGAAACAGCGAAAGCGCCGTGGACAACCCGCTGTTGGGCTGAGTCATCACCGGCATGAACAGGAAGTACGGAATCAAGACGGGGGTCAACAGGACGATGGCCAGTTGCTGGGCGTCCTGCGGACTGCCGCAGCTTGCGCCCAACGCCGCGGCCAGGCTGCACAGGAACAGCAGATCGGCGAGCAGGTAGGCGTAGAACCACGGATAGAGCGTCAAGGGCACAAGGCCGGCGATGGCCAGCCCGTAAAGCACAAAGGTGGCGCCGGCAACATAGAACAGCGAGCTCGTGAGGGACCGCCCGATGGCCGCGATGACTTTGCCCATCATGAGCTCGAACGGTGTAGCCGAGCCGAGCAGCAGTTCGAAAACCCGGTTGCCTTTATCTTCGGCAACGGAGGACAGCATGGGCGAGGCGCCCGTCATGACAATCATGCCGAGCAGCGCCATCACGGTGAAGGGGACGCCAAAATCGGCGGCTTCGTTCTTCTTGACGGCTGCCGCGATCTTGCCTGTGGCATCATCCCGGGCGACGAGGCTCATGGGCTCGACCTTCACGGAACCGAGGAGGTCGTGCAGCTTGCTCTGATCGACGCCGAGTTGCAGCAGGCGCGCGCGGCGCACGCCGGTATCGACGGCATCGCCCAACCGGTACCGCACATCGCTCATGGCGCTGCTGTTGCTGTAGAATCCAACTCGGCGTGCAGCGGCGCGGGTCTTCGATGCCGGATCGTCGCCGTCCACTTCTTCGCCCGGATGTAAGGCATCGGCGCCGATTTCGAGGAACGCAAACAACTCGCGGCGGCGCACACGGTCGGAAAGCGCGAGCCGCTGCGCGTCGGGGGACTGCGGATCGACGGGGACAGTCTCGAAGAAGTAGCGCGGATTTTCTTGCTTGCCGGTCTTCTTGTTGAAGACGTCCTTCTTGTTCGTCTCCTCGGCGGCGGCGATGACGAAAGGCGCGACCAGGCTCGTACGATCGAGGATGGCGACGTGCCGGTCGGCGATGTCCGGTCTGGCATTCATGAGCGCGAGCCCAAGAAAACCGCCGCCGAACAGGACGGGCGCCATGATCAGGCTGATGATGAACGTCTTGTTACGGATGGACATCAGGTAATCGCGCTTGGCGATGAGGAGAACTCTACGCAACTTTCACCTCCTCAGCGGCAGGCCCGGCGATGCGAATGAAGATGTCGTGAAGCGAAGGCCGGGTGACGGAGAAGCTCGAGACGCGCGCCTGCGCCACCAGCGCCCGCAGCAGTTCCTGTGGATCACAGCCGCGCGCGATGCGCAGCTCCTGAACCTGGCCGAGATCACGGATCTTCTCAACGCCGGGAAGGTCGGGTATCACGCCATCCTCGAGCGAGACGCGAATGGTGTCGTTGCCGTACTGCTCCTGAATGGCGTCGAGTGTTCCGTCGAGCACTTTCCTGCCGCGGAAGATCATGAAGATGTAGTCGCACATCGTCTCGGCGACGCTCATATCGTGCGTGCTGAGGATGACGGTGGTGCCGGTGCGGCGCATGTCGAGAACCGCGTCGCGGATCTGGTCGGCGCTGACCGGATCGAGGCCGCTGAAAGGTTCATCGAGAATAAGAAGCTTGGGCTGCGGGACCACGGTGGCGATGAACTGGACCTTCTGGCTCATGCCCTTGCTGAGCGCTTCGACTTTCTTGGTGGCGGCGTGGCCGAGGCCAAGCCGCGCGAGCCATTCCGAGACTTCCTTAGTGACCTTGCGGCCGCCGCGCAGCTCGCCGTGGAATTCGAGCAACGCCTGTACCTGCATCTTGCGCATGAGGCCGCGCTCTTCGGGCAGGTAGGAGACGTCATCGCGGCGGGCACCGGTGACCGGCTGGCCGAGGACCCGGATGTCGCCGGAATCGGGATAGAAGATGCCGGAGATCATGCGCATGGTGGTGGTTTTGCCGGATCCATTCGGACCGATGAAGCCGTAGACGGAACCTTCGGGGACAACGAGCGAGAGGTTATCGACCGCGGCGACATCGCCGAAGGTTTTAGTGACAGCGGAGATCTCGACGGCGTGATTGGACAGAAATTCCTCCGCTGGCGATGTTATCGCAGTCAGAACGGGGTTACTCATCGTTATAGTTTGTTACCGCAGCGACGGAAATCTTACGGGGACGGCAACGGCGCTGACGGTGCGCTCATCGCTGCCGGCGCACCCAATCCACGAGTTCGTTCTCATTTGCCCTCTCCTTCCCAGATGAAAACCTCTTCCACATTTTTTTCAAACGCCCGCGCGATCTTAAACGCCAAAGGCAGGGCCGGTTCATACTTGCCGTTTTCTATGGCAACGATGGCCTGGCGGGAAACACCGGCGAGGCCCGCCAACGTTGCCTGGGTCCAATCCTTTTCAGCTCGCAGCACCCGGATACGGTTTTTCACCTGTAGTGCACCTTGGCGATGAAATACCCGATGGCGTAGAAAAAGACCATGAAGGTCCAAACCAATCCCATGTTGAGCGGACCCACCGCTTGAGCCTTTTCGAGATAGCCATAAACGATGACGGCCACGCCAGTCGACAGAAAGGCCACCGTGACAGCTTCGAAGTGGACTCGCTTCTGGAATTCATCCAACCGTCGAATTGCCTGCAGAATCAGTGCGATGACGGCGATTTTCGCGGGCACTGGGGCCAACGCGACGGCAACTCTTGCGGTGCTTCCGAGTTCGATGTGGCCGAGCGCCCAGGACGCACCGAGATCGATAGCGATCGACAGCAGTAGCGTGACGAGCAGCACCGTTCGATGATCCTTTGAGTAACCCATTAAGTACTTAATGTAATCTACACAATACTTTTTGTCAATTAATAGAGCTTTTTGTGATTGGATGCGGGCACAGCGACGGCGCTGACGAGACGCGGGGGCTCGCCGGGGTTCTGTCGGATCTCGATTTCGCGCGGGGACTCGCGGCAATCGGGGAGCGGAGTGACGGAGTAGTAGTTCAGGCCGTAGCGGAGGCTGCGGTGGAGGCTGGCGACGCAGACGCGGTCGCGGATGGGAACGACGGCGGACCAGAGCGGGCGGGCGGAGGCGAGGCGGTCGATTTCAGGGAAGGTACGGAGTTTGATGGCGACGGTGGCGGCGGTGATGGAGATGACGATGAGAGTGATGGCGGCGCCGCGGGAGCCGGAGCGTTCGAGAAGCCAGACGGGGAGGATCGCGAGCGCGGGGAGGAGCCAGGTCCATTCGAAGGGCGGAAGTGTGGAGCGCGAGATACCACCGGCGAGGGCGGCGGGGAGAATCGAAGCGATGGGACCGAGGAAGACGAGCAACGCCGCGGTGGCGATGGTGATGGCGCGATGGCGTTTCGCATCGGCGAGGGCGAGCCCAGCGAGGATCGCGATGGGAGGGATGAGCGGGAGCGCGTAGCCCGGGAGCTTGTTGCGTGCGGCAGAGAAGAAGACGAATCCGAAGATGGCCCAGGCGAGGAGGAAGCGGCGGCGGGTATCGGAGTATAGTTCACGCCGGGCGAGAGCGGCGAGTGCGGGGAACCAGGGAAACAGCGCGGCGATCAGGATGGGCACATAGAACCAGAAGGGCTGGGTGTGGGCGCGCTCGGCAGTGAAGAAGCGGCCGATTTGCTGCGTCCAGACGATCTCGTGGAGAAATGGGGCGCCGTTGCGGAGGTAGCAGAGAAGATACCAGGGGAGTGCGACGGCGGCGAAGGCGAGGATGACGGCGGGGCGGAGCCAATCGAGGAGACGGCGGCGGCCCATCCAGAGGAGAGGTGCGGCGAGAGCGAGAGGCACGAGGCCTTTCGCGAGGACGGCGAGACCGAGCAGCGCGGCGGCGAGCGGGAGATATCGCCGGTCACCGCGTTCGATCCAGCCGAGCGAGAGGAGCATGGCGGCGGAGAAGGTGGCGGTGAGCGGGAGATCGGTGACGCCGATGTGGCTGTATGCGAGCCAGGCAGCGGAGGTGCCGAGGATGGCAGTCGAGTACGAGGCGGCGGGATCGCCGAATTCGCGGCGGAGGATCCAATAAAAGAAGACGAGGAAGACGATGCTGAGGAGAGCGATGGGGAGGCGCGGGGCGAGGTCGGGATTGATGCCGAGGCGGAAGGCCGCGGCTTCGAGCCAATAGAGCAGCGGCGGTTTTTCGAACCACGGCACGGACCAGAGGCGGGGTGTGACCCAGTCGCCGGTGCGAGCCATGTCGCGAGCGATGGAGGCGTAGCGGGGCTCATCGGGGCCGATGAGGCCGGCGCGGGTGAGGCCGAAGAAATAGAGGACAAAGGCGAGGGGGATGGCGAGGAGCAGGCGGTTCATTCGGGCGGCACGGGGAAGTGTCCGGAAATGGGAATGGGTTTGTTTGGTGCCAACATATTAAGCTCACATGGTAAATTTTACAGCATATCCGCTTTTAGTTGGAATCATTGTGTTTTTCGGTATCCGCGCTGAACCAGTTTTCTTTGGACATCAGGAAAAACGTAAAGCCGAATTTGACAAATCTCTCAACGTCGAAGGCGTCTTGGTATTTGACGATGCCCCAAGATATGATCCTTTGTCCCACTCCTTGGGTCAGTTGATAGGCTTCTGTCGTGTTGTACATTTTTGGGACCACACCAGAAATGATCTTGTGCAAGTGTGGGCCGATGGTCGTCGAGTAGCTTGGAAGAACTTGAGGAACGGAGAATGGGAAATCGTCACGGATTGGGAATGCAGTCACGTCCGAAAATGCGGCGAACCTAATATTTTTAGCCGGCGTATTGCCTTGGTTTATCAGCTTCAACTTAGGCTCGAATCGGACTCCGGTCTGCGGGTTCTGAACTACCATGCCATCGAAAAGCACGACCAAGTAGGCCCTGCTCTGCAATTCAGTAACGATTTTTTGCCTGTCAGCGATCTCTCTGTTTATTGCAACGCCCAGTCTCATGGATTCGGCGTTCTCCGCCATAGATATTGCTACCCCTTCCATGGCCACGGCGGCTCTCGTAGCTTGAGTGATAGAGGCCTGTATGTCCGCAGATTGGCCACGAGCAATTTCATCCATTTTTTCGACCGTTTGTTTCAGTCTGCGGGCTTGCAGTCCAAAGACTACCAATTGAGCAAGATATATCAGAGCTATGAGCCCGGTCAGTTTGACCATCCACCAATTGGACGGAGACTGGTCTTGGTTTTCGGTGGTACCTTGATTGGTCTTTTCTTTATTTTCCGAGGGTCCACTGGCAGGGGACGAATCAACGGGATTTTTGTATTTATCGGAGTAGTCCTGGCTTTTTTTAGCTGTTGTCTCTGGTTTATTACGTTTTGTAGATTCACTTGGGGGTGGCGATTGTGACCAAGTTGCAAGGGGTAGAAACAATACTGCGGAACATATCAATACGATCCGTTGGCTATTTTGCATCCGCTCTTCGCATCGGTGGTGACTTGACTACTTGCCTCAATAGTTTCTCAAATTCTTGGTACCCCGGTGGTTTCTTGGGTTTCTTAGGCCGCTTTTCTTTTTCCTCGACCTTCTCTTTGGGATCCGACATCACCCCACCTCCTGACTGGTCAGAGTGTCCCAAGTTAGACGCTTTCCAGCGACCGAACACAATACTTTCTGGAAACGCTCTGCATCAGTGTCGTGACGCTCGTTGTAGCGGAATGACTGCTCGTCAAGATAGCGGAACAAATGAAACGGCTCAATGCTGACATAGGTTCCCTTGATGGAACGCTTCAAGAGACTCCAGAAGTTTTCCAGCCGATTGGTGTGAACCGCGCCATCAACATACCGCTCAGCGTGATTGATTACCTTGTGCTCGTAGTGCCGATCCATGCCGTCATAGGAGCGCAATTCATCGGTGTAAAGCTTAGCGCCTTTCTCGACGTTATCTTTGATCGTCCGGTGGATCTGCCACTTACGGCGAAACGGAATGGCCTTAGTGCGGACCTTTCCGGTTTCTCGTTCGAGCAATCCAAGCACGATAGTTTTACCAAAGCTGTGCCGACCGTGAACCTTACGCGCCTTTTGATCGGCATGCATGTTGCGGGCCGCTCCACCGATATAGGTTTCGTCGGCTTCGACCGTACCAGTCATTTTGTTGATGCTGCCTTGATGCTGGGCGTAGCGGATACGATGCAGCATGAACCATGCAGTCTTTTGCGTGACACCCAAATCGCGGGCGACTTCGTACGACGAAATGCCGTTCTTGCAGTTGGCCAGCAGCCACATTGCGCAGAGCCACTTGTCCAGGCCGATGGCGCTGTCCTCGAAGATGGTTCCGACCTTGACCGAGAATTGCTTCCGGCAACCAAGGCACGTCCACATCAGCCGGGTCTTGAGAAACGACAGCTTTTTACCCTTGCAGCGAGGGCATTCCGGGCCTTCTGGCCACTTGGCTTTTGCGACCGTTTCCAAGCAAACCATTGGGTCAGAAAAGTAGCGGATTGCCTGCATAAGGCCGCTGTTGACATTGACGTTTTCCGCTTCCATGATATGAGTGTACTACGTCATGCCATGTGAGTCAAGTAATTTGTTGCCGTTTGTTTGGAAAATCTAGTATTTTTGCAGGTAACTGACTTGGGAGCATGGAGATGCGGGACGGCACATAACAGGTATAGCACGGGGGTCAAGACAGGATTCACCGCAGAGGCGCAGAGACGCGGAGAAGTTAGGGAGCGGCGGAGAAGAGTTGGGCTTGTCCCCAGGTTCGAGGTGAAGAATTTCGGGCTATCATGGCGCGATCCAGATTTGGAACGTCGGGCTGAACACATTCGCGTATTGATTCCTGCCGCCCAGTTGCAGTACATTCCAGCCGGCCTTGAAACTGATTTGACTCACGCCAGCGGGCTCAAATAGCACTGGACCTTGATCTGTGACCTCGATCTGAGTAAAAAAGGAACCGGTTTGGAGCGTTCCAGAGAGGTAGCCCACGTTCCATTGCACCAAGTTCATCGGCAGGGGGGACTTCACGATTGATCCATCGGGCTGCCCGGGGCTGATCGGGCCCAGTCCGGTGGCAAAGATCGAGACGGTGGAGCCTGATTTCGCCGGATTCTTGACGGAGTTGAGGGATCCGTCCTGATTCAGCGCGACTGCGTGAACTCCATCCGCGGTGAATACGCCGGGGGCGACATTGTTCACAGAGCGCTCCAAGCAGTTGCTCATCGCCTTTATGTACACGACACAGATTTCAGTTGTCGTACCGCCGAAAGGGCCTAGACCGACATCGACCCTCAACGACCACGGGACAACGGCATTGATCAGGCTGTCTTGCACGTAAAGCAATGGTGCGGGCTTGCCGTCGAACGTCACCTGGACGTTCGCCAGTTCGGTTGGCAAGCCACTGTTCAGAGTCACTGTGGGCTGCACTCCCTCGGCCGGTCCCAAGCCCTGACCAAACAAGCTGACCATCTCTCCAGGTGCGATTGGACCAGTCTGATAACTGGCCGCGTTCACGATGGCATTCAGGCGGGCATTATTGGCTGCGGCTGAGCAGAGGGTGACCGCAGAGGCCACGACCGCGGCAAAACGGAAAAGGACGGTCGATGCTTGCATACCGGGAGGCGAGCACGGCGATGTCCAATGCGAAGACTAGATGTTGCCTGCGTGCACCGGAAGTGCGCTGGGTCTTGTTGACACACGCACTGAGTCGCGGACGGGCGATGGAAGGGGGGCGGGCTAGATGGGCATCGAATCCTCGGGACTGAGGACTGAAAGAAACGGAAACGAGCGGTCTGGCCCTGGGTTCCTGCTGGCCCCGGTTTCCTGCTCGGTTTATCTCGAGCAGTGGAAGCTCAAGGGCTCTATTGCGCTCGTGCCGGATGCCTGCGCGTTCGGTGCTTTAGTACTACCCGATGCACACCTACCACGAGGATTGCGCCGAGGAGCAAGTAGACGGAGCCAGGCTCGGGGATGCCTGGTATACCTGGGGCAACCGAAATCGTGTTGCTGAACGATGACAACTGAGAAGAGCCGATTCCGAGATGAATTGAATCGAATACCCCAAGCGACCTTGCACCGTCGTTGAAACCGATAGACTTCTCTAGGCTGGGATTGATCCCGTCATCGAACACTGTGAGACCGAAATTAGTGGCAGCACAATTGGGAAGGACAGGAGAGGGAGGATTATTGAGTGTATATGTCGCACCGATGCACACAACGGGGTTAACAACTGTTTCGCTTGGCGGCACGGCGATCGACTTCTCGATTTTGACGTCGAAACCTAGCATGTTGACTGGCGAAACCACGTTGTACGCCAAGGCGTAATTTGCGAAGCCGCTCTGTATTTGTAAAGAGTCCGACGACACGATCAATTCCGCCGAAGATTTGGTCGTAACAATCGTTACATCGATATTCTGCGCGCTGACTGGTACAGATAGGCCAAAAGGTCCGAACACGAAATCGTTTACGACTAAGCCCCCTATGGAACAGCCAGCTGCACCGAGAGATTCGTACGCCTGTAATGACTCATTCACGCATGGTGCCGGGGACGCATGAAGGCACAGGGCGGCGGCTCCCAAAACAACAACCATGCCAACTTTGCTTGAACAGTCACCGCGGCCTAAGAAACTCATCATGAAATGTCCTTTCAAACTGGGGCTATGATCAAGCAATTTGTAAGATGTCAACGGTCTGAACTCGCTGAGGCGAAAGCCGCAAGATCTCAACAGCGGGTCAGTGTATCAAAATAGTAATTTACAGCAAGGTACATTTAACGGTCACCCGATTCGGTTGGTACATACCCCCATTTGGGGGAACCCCGAGACAGACCGAGTGTTGGGTGCTACCCGAAGAACCTATCCGCCGTTGCCACCAGCGCCCGCGTGTTCGGCGGGTCGAAGGCGCTGTGGCCGCTGTCGGGCGTGATGATTAATTCGGCTTCGGGCCAGGCGCGGTGGAGGGCCCAGGCGCTTTCGATGGGGCAGACGACGTCGTAGCGGCCTTGCACGATCACGCCGGGGATGTGGCGGATGCGCGAGGCGTTGCGCAGGAGCTGGTCGTCGGTTTCGAAGAATCCTTTGTTGACGAAGTAGTGTGACTCGATGCGGGCGAAGGCGAGGGCGAACTCGTCCTCCTCGTAGTGGCTGGTGAAATCGGAATCGGGGAGGAGCTTGGAGGTTGCGCCTTCCCATCCGCTCCAGATTTTGGCGGCGGCGAGGCGGACGGCGGGGTCGTCGCTGGTGAGGCGGCGATGGTAGGCGGAGAGAAGATCGGCGCGCTCGGCTGCGGGGATGTGGGCGAGGTAGGGCTCCCAGGCGTCGGGGAAAAGGACGGAGGCGCCGCGCTGATAGAACCAGTCGATTTCCTGTTTGCGGAGGAGAAAGATGCCGCGGAGGATGAGCTCGGTGACGCGGCCGGGATGGGTTTCGGCGTAGGCGAGGGCGAGCGTGGAACCCCAGGAGCCGCCGAAGACCTGCCAGCGCTCGATGCGAAGATGCTCGCGGAGTTTTTCGATGTCGGCGACGAGGTCCCAGGTGGTGTTGGCCTCTAGCGAGGCGTAGGGCGTGCTCTTGCCGCAGCCGCGCTGATCGAAATTCACGATGCGGTACTTATCGGGGTGGAAGAAGCGGCGCTGCTTGGGATCGGAACCGCCGCCGGGGCCGCCGTGCAGAAAGATGACGGGCTTTCCGGAGGGGTTGCCGGATTCCTCGAAATAGAGCTCGTGGACGGGGGAGACTTGGAGCCGGCCGGTGTTATAGGGCTCGATGGGCGGGTAGAGCCAGGAGAGGGGATCTTTGGGGTGAGAGGGGGGCATGAAATGAGGATAGCGTGTGGGGGACGCGCTAAACTTACGATTCAGGTGCTGTGATCAAGACATTTCGTCTCGTGATGGCTGCGTTCTCGCTGCTACCTGTTGCGAGCGCGGCGCTGCCGGAGCCTCCCGCGCAGCATCTGCCTTGGACGCCGCCCGATGCGCCGGACATCCCGGAATACGTAGTGACGGTGGCGGGAACGTTATTCGATGCGGGGCTGCCAGATCCGAGAGGCGGTAAATATCGCGAAATTGAGTTCGCCATTCCGAGAGGCGGATATCCAAAGCCGACTGACCGTCTAAAGACGCACGCCTGGGTGTTCGCGAACCTGTATGCGGTCGGCTGGAACGGGCTGGTCTATCGGCCCCTGACGATTGGGGCGCGGGCGGATCTTGATGCCGATGTTCGTGCAATTGCTACGGCGCAGCCTTGGAGTGGAAGGCTGCCATTCCCGTTCCGGAAAGAGCCAGTCCCCGAGCGCGCGGCGTTCTGGTTCGACCTGCCGAGCCCCGGTCCGCTTCCGCCTATTTCTATTGCTCTGTTGATTCGCCTGGGACGGGCCGACCTAGCGTTGCAGTTGTGGCAGGCACCTGAACCAAGGATGCCGGCGCCGCGTATAGTGCTTCAACACGAGCAGGATGCCCGTCGATTGCTCGCAACCGCGATTCGAACGTGGCTGGGAGGGGCATATTGGCGGCTGACTAGTGCGCGAGATCGGGACGACGACCGGGAAGCGATCGACATTGCCGAGTCCCTCATGGTTTGGGAGCCGCGAGTTCTCGATGCGTGGAAGCAGATTCCCGTTGGCAATAGCGAATATCCCGACACATCGTTTCTTAAACCTGTACCGGCGTTGCTTGCCGATTCACGGCGCCGTTTAGCCGAGCCTGTGCGGCCGAAACTCAACCTTCGAGCGCTCGCAGAAAAGGGGGAGAGCACCGATCCGGATACTGCCGCATTTCAGCGCAAGCAACAATCGGATCGGATCGCGGAGTTGATCGAACGGCTGGAGGACGTTCGCGGTTTCAAGGCCAGCTTTCCCGGATCGCTGGAATATTCGTTCGATCCGGTGTGCATGCTACTGGCGAAGGAGGGCAAGGCGGCGGTTGGACCGTTGCTCGATGCGTCTGAGCAGGATCAGCGTCTGACAAGAACGCTTGACTACGGGAGGCCGTGGAGTCTGGAGCAAAGGCCGGTCGCGGTGAGCGAGGTGGCGAACTTCATTCTCAACGAGATGATGCATGTGCCGGATGCAGCAAGTAGTACCGGTCCGTGGCTGGTCGGTAGGGATGCCCGTGCCACCTCTTATAATGATTCAAAGTGACCGTCTTTAGGCTCGGCTCGTTCCTGGCTCTCGCCTTACTTCTCCGCGGCGATGTGCGCAATTGCGTCTGCGACCTCGCGAATCCGCAGAGCATGGAGCAGCGGGAGTGCGGGCTTTGCCGGGAGGCGGAGAAGCAGCCGGCGGATGTGACGGTGTTTTTCGTGAAAGACATCAATCCGCGCAAACCGAACCGGTGGCTGGCGCTGCCCCGGGCGCACGCGCACGCGCTGCAGAATTTATCGCCGGAGGCGCGCCTGGCCTTGTGGAATGGGGCTATCGAGAAGGGCAAGTCGCTGTGGGGCGAGCAGTGGGGCTTGGCGGTGAATGGAGACGAGCGGCGCACGCAGTGCCATCCGCACATCCATATCGGCAAGCTGCTGGATGACGTCGAGACGCCGAATTTCACGGTGGTGGACGGGCCAGCCGACATTGCGATTCCTACCGACGGCATGGGATTTTGGGTGCATCCGGTGGCAGGGAAGCTGCATGTCCACACGGGCGAGCAGGTCACGGAATTTGTTTTGATGAGGTGATATGGAATTACTGGAAATTGCCAAGCTGCCGACCGAGGAAAACTCGGCGATCCATTTGAACCCGCTGGATAACGTCGCCATCGCGCGCGTCCCGCTTTCCGCGGGCATGAAGCTGCGTGTGGATGGGGTGCCGATCACGGTGCTCGACGCAGTTCCCGCGGGGCACAAGGTGGCGGTGGCGCGAATTCAGCCGGGCGAGATGGTGCACCGGTACGGGCAGGCGATCGGTCGAGCGAAGGTGGAGATCGAGCCGGGGCGGCACATTCATACGCACAACATTTCGTTTGAAGAGCTGACATTCGCGTACGAGTTTCCGCAGGGCGAAGTTGCCTACCCTGCCCTGCCCAAGGACGTGCCGACGTTTCGCGGCTATCTGCGGGAGGACGGACGCGCGGGCACGCGGAATTACATCGCAGTGGTGGCGGCCAGCAATTGCGCGGCGCACACGGCGGAGCTGATTGCCGCGAGTTTCGATGACGAGAAGCTGCCGGCGAATGTGGATGGCGTGGTGGCGTTTCCGCATGGCGAGGGTTGCGGGCACACGATCGGACCGGATACGGACCAGCTGCGAAGAACGCTCGCGGGCGTGCTGGCGCATCCGAACGTCTCGGCGGCGATCATCCTGGGGCTCGGGTGCGAAGTGAACCAGATCGATCATTACCTGGGGCCGAATGCGCCGCGGTCGTCGCGGTTAGTCGGGATGACGCTGCAAGGAAGCGGCGGAACGACGGGAGCGCTGGCGGCGGCGCGCCGCGAGATTCATCAACTCATGGAAAGCGCGGCGAGCGAGCAAAGGACGGATATTCCGGCGTCGAAGATTGTGCTGGGGCTGAACTGCGGGGGGTCGGATTCGTTT
Source organism: Bryobacteraceae bacterium (assembly GCA_035295805.1). GTDB lineage: Bacteria > Acidobacteriota > Terriglobia > Bryobacterales > Bryobacteraceae > PSRJ01. The sequence goes on from DATGII010000047.1 coordinate 44,706, forward strand.
TCGGGGATCACGGCGAACCCGGCGCTGGGGATTTGTTGCGACATGCTGGCGCGAATCGGCGCGACGTCGGTGCTGGCGGAGACGACGGAATGTTTCGGCGCGGAGCATCTGCTGGTGCGGCGCGCGCGAAACCGGGCGGTGGCGGAGCGGTTCCTCGGGTTCATCAAGGCGTATAAGGACTACCTGGTGCGGTTTGGCGGCAGCTTCAATGACAATCCGTCGCCGGGGAATAAGGATGGCGGCCTGACCAATATTCTGGAGAAGTCGCTGGGCGCGTCGGCGAAGGCGGGCAGCTCGCCGATGATGGACGCGGTGGATTATGCTGAGCGCATCACGTCGCCGGGATTCGTGTTTATGAATACGCCGGGGTACGACCCGGTGTCGCTGACGGGTTTGGCGGCGGGTGGGTGCAATCTGATTGCGTTCACGACGGGACGCGGAAGTGCCATTGGTTTTCCAACGATTCCGGTGATCAAGATCGCGACCAACGGCAACACGTACAAACGCATGCGCGACAACATGGACATCAACGCGGGCGTGATTGCGGAAGGCGAGCAGAGCATTGAAGCAGTAGGGCGGCAGATTTTCGATACGGTGTTGCGGGTGGCGTCGGGCGAGAAGACCTGCGCGGAGAAGCTGGGGCACAAGGAATTTGTGCCGTGGCGGATCGGGCCGGTGCTGTAGGGGGAGCATGCACCGCAGAGGCGCGGAGACACGGAGGGAAAACGAGATCACGAAGGCGGTGATCGGATTTGCCACGCGATTATTTCGGCAAGGGCCTGTGTTGTAGGAAGACAGAGCATGCACCGCAGAGGCGCAGAGACACGGAGGGAAAACGAGATCACGAAGGCGGTGATCGGATTTGCAATCGAAGTGCACCGGGGATTGGGTCCGGGGCTGCTGGAATCGGCTTATGAGGAGTGCTTGTGCTGTGAATTAGCACAGGCTCATATGCGATTTCTTCGGCAAGTCGCGCTCCCGGTCAGATATAAGGGCGTAGCGCTGGATTGTGGATATCGGATGGACCTTGTGGTTGAGGATCTGGTGATATTGGAAATCAAGGCCGTGGAGGGGCTTTGCCCGATCCATGAGGCTCAGTTATTGACTTACTTGAAGCTGGCGGAAAAGCCGGTTGGTCTGCTCATCAATTTCAACGTTCCCATTTTGAAACAAGGACTGAAACGCATCGTGAACAATTTTTGTGAAGTCTCAGCGTCTCTGCGCCTCTGCGGTGAGGATCTTTCTTGATGCCATTTCGTAAACTCGCTTTAACCACTCTGGGCGCTCTCGCTCTCTTTGCGGCGGAAACGGCGCCTGTCAAGAAATCCGCCCTCGATAAAGCCACGCTCGAGGCCTACGTGCGCCACGTCTTCGTCTGGAATGCGCAGGTGAAGGTGGAGATTGGCGATCCGAAACCTTCAGAGCTTCCAGGATTCTCAAAGGTCGCGGTGCACGCGACCCAAGGCCAGGCGAGCGCCGACGAGACGCTGTACGTTTCCAAAGACGGGCAGAAGATTATTCGCGGCTCGGTGTTCGACGTCGCGCAGAATCCGTTCAAGCCGGAGCTGGACAAGCTGCACACGGACCTGCAGCCGAGCATGGGGACGCCGGGCGCGCCGGTGGTGATCGTGGAGTTCAGCGATTTCCAGTGCCCGTATTGCAAGGAAGAAGCCAAGGCGCTGCGGGCGAATTTGCTGGCGACGTATCCGAAAGAAGTCCGGCTGTATTTCAAGGACCTGCCGCTGGCGCAGATTCATCCGTGGGCGATGCCGGCGGCGATTGCGGGGCGCTGCATTTTCCGCCAGAATCCGGGCGCGTTCTGGGATTATCACGATTGGATTTATGAAGCGCAGACGGATGTGACGGCGGAGAATCTGAAATCGAAAGTTCTGGAATACGTGAAAGGCAAGCAGATCGATCCGCTGCAGCTCGAGCATTGCATGGACGGCAAAGAGATGCAGGCGGAGATCGATAAATCGATTGCGGAAGCCAAGGCGCTGGGCGTGGGGGGAACGCCGACGCTGTTCGTGAACGGGCGGCTGCTGACGGGCGCGTCGGCGCAGTGGGCGAGTCTGCGGGCGGTGATCGATTACGAGATCGAATATCAGAAGACAGCGAAGAACGCCGGAGAAGACTGCGGCTGTGAGTTGAAGCTGAGCACGCCGGGGCTGAAGTAAGGCAGATGAAGCCATTTCTGCCCCTGGTTTTCGCGGCGATAGTGTTCGCCGCGCCGCCGACAACCGAAACCACACCGGCGATCGATGCGGACAAGTTTCTGGCGCATGTGAAATACCTAGCCTCGCCGGAAATGCGCGGGCGGGCAACCGGGTCGCCGGAACTCGAGAAGGCGGCAGATTACATCGCGCGGCAATTCCGGTCGATCGGGCTGAAGCCCCTGCAGGGCGACAGCTATTTTCAGCCGTTTTCCGTCACTACCAATGCGCGGCTGGGCCACGACAACCGGTTCGAATACACCGAGGGCGGCACGACCCAGAAGCTCAAGCCGGGCGAGGATTTTCGCCCGTTCAACTTCTCGTCGCGCGGCAAAGTGCGGGGCGGCGTGGTGTTTGCCGGCTACGGCATTACGGCGCAGGAATATCACTACGACGACTACGAAGGTCTGAACGTCAAAGACAAGCTGGTGCTCATTCTGCGCCACGAGCCGCAGGAGTTTGACGAGCACAGCGTGTTCGACGGCAAGATTTATACCGAGCACGCGCAGTTTGCATCGAAGGCCACCAATGCCAAGAACCACGGAGCGCGCGGGGTGATCCTGATTAACGACACGTTCAACCACCGCGGCGAGGCCGATGATCTGGAAAAGTTCGAGCGCACGGTGGGGCCGGGAGACGCGGGGATTCCGTTCGTGCAGATCAAGGAAGAGGTGGCGGCGCGCTGGATCAGCGATGCCGGGCGGAGCCTGGAAGAGATCGCGACGGCCATCGACCGCGATCTTAAGCCCCAATCATTCGCGCTGCGCGATTCGATCGAGGTCCGCGAGGAGATAGACCTGGAACGCGCCGTCAAGACGGTGCGCAACGTGGCGGGCTACCTACCCGGTGAAACCGCCGAGTACGCGATCATCGGCGCGCATTACGATCACCTGGGGCTGGGCGAGCAGTACTCGATGGCGCCGCAACAGGCGGGAACGGCGGTGCATCCGGGAGCGGACGATAACGCATCGGGAACTGCCGGCGTGATCGAGCTGGCGCGCTGGTTTGCGGGGCAGCCGAAGCAGAAGCGCGGCATTCTCTTTATGACGTTTGCGGGCGAGGAACTGGGGTTGCTGGGATCGAGCTACTACGTGAGGCATCCCGAGATGCCGCTCGCGAGGGCCGTGGCCATGATCAATCTGGATATGATCGGACGCGTGCGGGAAGGCAAGGTGTACATCGGGGGCGTGGCCACGGGGTCGAATCTGCGGGCGACGCTCGAGCCGCTGCTCGCGCATTATCCGATGCATATCGACTTCTCGGATACCACCGGGTACGGATCGAGCGATCACACCTCCTTCACGACGCAGCAGGTGCCGGTTCTGTTCTTCTTTTCGGGTTTGCACGGCGACTATCACAAGCCGAGCGACACATGGGACAAGATCGACGCCCCGGATTCGGCCAAGCTGTTGGGCCTGATCGCGGAAGTGGGCAAGCAACTTTGCTCGGAAGAGGAGCGGCCGTTGTTTGTGCGCGTCGAGGAGCCGAAGAATCCGCACGCCGGAAGCATCGCTGGATCAAGCAGCTCGGGCTATGGCCCGGAGTTCGGCAGCGTGCCGGATTTTACCGAGATTCCCAACGGCGTGCGCTTCGCCGACATCCGGCCGGGAACGCCGGCTGCGCAGGCAGGCCTGAAAGCGGGCGACATCCTGGTAGAGTTCGACGGCAAGCCCATCAGCAATCTCTACGACTTCACTTACGCCCTGCGCAGCAAGAAACCGGGCGACATGGTGACGGTCAAAGTGCTGCGCGGCTCAGATACAGTGACAGCTTCGGTACTCCTTCGTCAACGAAAGTAAACTATTTCCCGGACGCAGCCGATGGTATGTTTGAGGCTGGATGATCGAACAGTCCAAAACCGCGGTTGTGGGTCTTGGGGACCAGATGTGGGAGCTACCGCCGCTCATCCTGCATCCCTTTAGTAATCAACGAGGTCCGGGCCAGTTGCTGGAAGGCTCGAAAGCCGCCCTGATGCTTGCCGGCTTGCTGCCGGGCGACGGCGAAGACCGCGACGAGCTGCGCAGGAAGCTCCTCATGAGCCGGTATTCCGAAGTGCGCATGCTTTATTTCGTAGGTAAAGACCTGCTTCGATGGATAGGCCAATGCGTGGAACTGGTGGGACGCACGGAGGAACTGGCAGGACTCGGGATTCGCGAACAAAGCTTTGCCGCGCTCCTGGTCTACCGCCCGCCGGAAACCGTGCTGCAGAAGCTGCGGCAGTGGGGCGTGGCGAATCCGGAATCTGTTTTCTCGCGCGCGATTGGCATTGCGACGCTGTTCCGCGACGTGCCGCCGATAGAACTGCTGACCGAGAGCTTCCTGTTGCACTATCACTCCTTCGCCGATCACGTGTTCGTGTGCACCCAGCATTTGACGCAGTTCGCAGAGATCACCGCCGCCAATTTCCGCTTCGACCTCTACGCTTCGGGCGAGTATCTGAAGATGCTCGAGAAGCAGTGGGGAGAGTAAGTTAAGGCAAAACGCCACCGCAGAGGCGCGGAGACGCAGAGAAATATTTCGAGCCTGAAGGCCGAACAGTCGCGGCTTCTGACGTCCGTCCGGACCTCTCGTGCTAGTCCGCTATAATTTCTTCATGGAATTTCCCCGGCTTTTGCTGGTTCGCCAGAACTTTCCCGATCGTCGCTTGAAGGATGTCCGAAGCGCGGTTACTGCAGAACTCGCTGCGTCACCTTTTGGCACACGGCTCAAGCCCGGGGCGCGTGTGGCTATCGGCGTAGGCAGCCGCGGGATCACGAACATCGCCACCATCGTTCGCTCGGTGGTGGATTTCTGGAAATCCAAAGGAACGCAGCCGTTTCTGTTCCCGGCCATGGGCAGTCACGGGGCGGCCACCGCCGAAGGCCAGGCGGATGTGCTGGCGCATTACGGAATCATCGAAGAGACCATGGGATGCCCGGTGATCAGCGCGCTCGATGTGGTGTCGCTCGGGCGCACACCCGACGGGATCGAAGCCTTCATGGATCGCAACGCGTTCGAGAGCGACGGCGTCATGCTTATCGGCCGGGTGAAGTGGCATACCGATTTCGCGGGCGCCATCGAAAGCGGCCTTTTCAAGATGATGGCTATCGGCCTGGGCAAGTTCGCCGGGGCGCAACGCTATCACACGTATGCCTACAAGCTGGGGCTCGAGCACGTGATTCGCAGCATTGGGCGTCAGGTGCTGGCCTCGGGCAAAATTTTAGGCGGGCTGGCGATTCTCGAAGACGCCAATCACAATACCGGGCAGGTTACCGCGGTGCCGGTGGAGCACATGGAGCAGCGCGAAGAAGAGCTGCTGCGCCAGGCGAAGTCGTGGATGGGCCGCGTGCCGATGGACCTGGATATTTTGATTCTGGACGAGATCGGCAAGAATATCAGCGGCGCGGGGATGGATACCAAAGTCGTAAACCGCAGCGTCCACGGCGAGTATAATCCGTGGCCCGGTCCGAAATTCCAGCGGCTTTTTGTGCGCGGTTTGAGCGACATGAGTTACGGCAACGCGGTGGGTTTGGGGATGGCGGATGTAGTATCCGACCGGTTGTTGGAGAAGATCGACTGGCACCCGACGAGGATCAATTCGCTGACCGCGTCGACGCCGGCGGCCATTCGCACGCCCGTACATTTTGCCGCCGATCGCGAATGCCTGGAGCGGTTCGCCCCGACCGTCGGGAAGCACAACCTGGCGGAAGTCACTTACGGCTGGATCCGCAATTCACTGGAGCTCGGAACGATCGCGCTGAGCGAGAACCTTCGCGCCGAGATCGAAGCGAATCCCGCGCTCGAAGTGCTCGGCCCCGCGCGACCGATGGAGTTCGATTCCCAAGGGAATCTGGTGGAACTGCTGGTTCCGGCCGGGGAAGTACTGACGCACTAGTTCGCGGCCGCCACGGTCAGCACCGAGCCTACTTTCGAGAGCACCGTGCTGATGGCTGGAGTCGCGCTCGGCAAAACCGCCGCCGAGGCTACGGCGATGAACGCCGCCATGAGTGCGTATTCGATCATGTCCTGGCCCCGCCGGTCGCGATATACGCGGACACACAATGGATAAAATGCTCGTATCAGGCGTCTCATTTTTGCCCTCAGATCAGGATGTCCTTCCGGCGCGTTTACGGGTGGGCTGGGTGCCAGGATGCCGTCCCACCCGCGCCAGAATGGGTGGCAGTCTAGCTGGCGGCTGCGCCGGCCATGACCGAGCTGATCTTGGAAAAAACGGTGCTGATGCTGCTCGATACGCTCGGCATGAGCGCGCCCGCTGCCACGGCCACGAACCCCGCCATCAACGCGTACTCAATCAGATCCTGCCCCCGTTTGTCTTTCCAGATTTTCAGAGCGATGACTGCTTTGGTTAGTTTTTTCATGGGTTGCCTCTCCTTTTTCTTCCGCCTGCGCGGTCCTATGAATCGTCTGGTTCGAATCTAACAGGGGGAGCGGCCCGGGAAAATTCGGCAGACCACTTAAAAAGCTTCCAAAAAGAACTCAGAGGGGCGCATCAAGCGAGCCGCAGATGCTGGAATTCCGGGATCAGAGCAAAAGGAGTCCGCACGCTCCCAATGCTTTCCCCGCGCTGCTCGGTTCCTGCTTCCGGCAGGCACCGGCCATGTCCCGCCAGCCGCAGGTATTCGATCTTCATAGGGTCGATGCCCATGACCCGGCACGCGGTCGCATCCACCGCGGCCAAATCGCTTCCCATCACCAGTGCCCCACAGGCGCGCGGCCGCCCCTGCACCGGACCGTTGCCCTCCATCCCCACAATGCCGTCCACAATGGCGAAAGCCCTGGGGAACGTCCGGTAGAGCGCGGCTACCGCCTGGGCTATGCCGATCTGGTGCAAACGGTTCTTGGGCCATCCGTAAATCGCCCCCGGAATCACGCCGAACAGATTCTTCAGGGAAAGCGTGGCGCCCGCCCAGTGATGGGTTTTCATGCGCGCCACCGATACCACCAGATCCGCGGCCGCGGCCGTTCGCGCGAGATAGATTTCCCCGCCCGGAAACGGGCTCACACGGACCACGTCGCCGCGGTTGAGATCGGTGAAGCGCCCCTCGAAGCCCGGGATAGCGGCCCGGTATCCGGCTTCCTCCGCCAGGAAGAACGCATCGCGCCGGTGCCCTGGACCCTCGCCGATCCGGACCTCGGCTGCGCCCAGGCGCTCGAACAGCTCCATCGCGGCGGCCAACACCTCAGCCTGGGTGTGAATGACGCCGCCCCGCTCGCACTCCACGAGGTTGGGTTTCAGCAGCACGCGCTTGCCGCGCGCCTCGAGGCCGCAAGCCGCCGCCCCGCGCCAAAGGCAATCCAGCAGATCGACTCGGTAGGACGAAGCGCGCACAATGGCCACCGCGGGTCGCTGCGCTCGGGACGCCGGCGCGCGGGGCGTGCGGCACGCCGCCAAACCCGCCGAGGCCGCCACGCCGGCTTCGAGGAAACGCCGCCGCGTCACGCCGCCCCCATGATCCGGTCCCAGCGAATCGCTTCCACCGCGGTCACCAGCAGATCGTTCCCCGCAGGGCGGCTCTCCGGCCGCACTCCCCGGTATTGCAGCAGACACGCCCCCAGCCAGGCGCGCGCCCACGGACTTCGGGTTTCGCGATAGAGTCTTTCCACGCGATCCAGCATTTCGCCCCAGCGGATTTCCGGATGCCCATCGAGCGCCATCAGGGCCAGAGCCGTAGTTTCGGGATGCGAGGGCAGATCGACGCCCAAAACGCGCCGGTTGCCGTAATTCCATCCGCCGTCGCGGCAGCGCCGTTCGAGCAGCATCGCCTGCCCCGCGGCAACGCGTTCCCGGGCGCCCGGATGCCCGCCGCGCGCCAGGTGCCGTAACGCCATCAACACATGCGCCGTGGGCTCGATCCACGCGGATGTCCCAGGCTGCCACGGCCACCCGCTGAGCGAAGCATCGAACTCCACCGTACGCGGGCTGAGCCAGTGTGCAATCCTCGACACTGTCCGCGTTTCCGCGCCGCTCGTCTCGAGCAGCCAATCGACAGCCCGGGCCGTCGATTCATCGTGGCGCCCCAATGCCGTGTGCAGCGTCACCACGAGCGAACTGGCCCAGTGCGCTCCCTTTACCGCCTCCGACGCCTGCCAGCCGCCCGCGGAGAGCACCCAGCGATCGAGCAACCGCATTCCGCGATCGATCCCCCGACGCGCCTCTGCCTCTTCCGAGAGCGCGAGCAAGGCATACGCCGTGGGCTCCAGCCAGGATGCGTTGCCGGGAAAGTATCCCCAGCCGCCATCGGGATTCTGCGCCGCCCGCAACAGGGCGAGACCGGATTCGGCACACTGCGCCATCCAGTGCCAGTCTAGAGAACCTGCTTGCCGCATGCGATCCGGCGAACGCATGAAAGCGTCCCGAGATTTCCCTTAGATCAGGATTCCGACGTCACCGACGAACCGCCGCTATCCCTTTCGCCCGGTGTCGCGGGTTCCGGCGTTTGCGATGCTTCCCCTGCCCCCGCCTCTTCCTCCTGCGGCGCCGTCTCCGGTTCCAGCATGCCTGCCGCGCGCGCCATCCTCTTGTTGAGGCGAACCAGCGCCCGGAGCGCCTGCCGGCGGGCATTCGGACTGGTGTCCTTGAGCAGCCTTTCCAGCACCGGCTTAAACTCCAGGTGGGAGGTTCGGCCCATGGCGAAAGCGGCCGCGGCCCTGGCCATCCCGTCATCGGATTCCGCCATCTTGTTCAGATTGGCTACTACATCGCGCGCACCCGCCTGGTCCAGGCCGATCCAGGCGTTCGCCGCCACGCGATGGTGCCGGTCGCGGGAGGCCTCGTTGAGAACCGACTGCGCTGCGTCCGAATTCTCTCCCCACAGGCTCTCCACCGCATTGGCACGGACACGCGGATCCGCCTCCCCCAGCCTTCCCCGCACCCACTCCGCATTGCGGCTCGTGCGCCCGTATAAAGTGGCCGCTTTGGAGCGCACCTGGGCATCCGGGCTGCGCAGCAGATTCACCAGGGGAAACAGAATGTGCCGGCGCGGAGGCAGCTCGTTGACGATCGCCAGCACACGGCGCGCGCGCACGATGTCCACATCGCACACGGCTCCGCCATCCGTAGGAAACCCCATGTGCAGCAGCTTGATATCCAGCATCGGGTCGTACTCCGCCCAGCGCTTGGCGAACCCCTCCGCCGCTTCGAGCGGCAGCAGGCGCGGATCGATCAGGCTGCCGAAAATCACCGGGTTCCCCCAGATCAGTTCCATCAGGTAATCCGCGCCGGGCCCTTTGGCATTGGCCTTTAGGATGCGGCAGGCCGCGCGCAGGAAGCCCTGCGGATCCTTTTCCAGGCGCCGCCGCATGTCGCGTTTAAATAGCGCCGAGCTCGATTGAAAGTCGTCTACCAGCCCCTGCAGGAAGACGTCCTCTTCTTCGCTGGCAGTCGGCACCATCACCTTCGCTACGAATTCGCTCACCAGTGCTTTGACCGGCACATCCATGGCGCGTCAGTATCCAATGGGCTTATCGGCCTCAGGATTTCATTCTTCAGGCCGTCGGTCCGGCGGCTTACCTGAAATGGCCGGTCCCGTTCTGTTACGATGCAGAATTCCACCACATCATGAGTACTTCCGCTTCTCCTACAACCCTGCTCGAGCTTCTCCAGGCAGCTCCGGGCGATCGTACTGCCCTCATCGTCCCGGAATCGGGTGTGCACATCTCGTATGCATCGCTGCGGCGGCAGGTTCTGCATGCAGCCTCGGCCTTCACGCAAGCCGGCATCGTCCCGGGGCAGCGGATCGCGATTTCACTCCCCAACGGTCCGGCTGTCATCGTGTCTTTCCTGGCTGCCGCTATCGCTGGAACCGCCGCGCCGCTGAATCCGGCCTACCGTTACGACGAATTCTGCTTCTATCTGGACGACACGGGTGCCCGCCTGCTCATCGCTCCCGCCGAGGGCGCTGACGACGTGCGGCGCGCCGCCAGTGAGCGCGGCATTCCGATTCTAACGGCGGAAACCACCGCGGCGGGCGAAGTGGTTTTCCCCGGCACCCGTTCTGCCGCCACCCGCAACCCGGCCCCCGAAGACGTCGCTCTCATCCTGCACACCAGCGGCTCCACCGGCCGCCCCAAGCGCGTTCCCCTCCGCCACATCAACCTCGCGCTCTCGGCGCGCAACATCGTCAGCACCTACCAGCTGTCTCCCGACGACGTCTCCCTGTGCCTGATGCCCCTGTTTCACGTGCACGGTCTGGTGGCGTCCACGCTTTCGACGCTGCTTTCCGGTGGAGCAGTCGTGGTTCCCGCTCGTTTCCATCCGCTCTCGTTCTGGCGCACGGTTCGCGATTATCGCGCAACCTGGTATTCGGCCGTGCCTACCATTCACCAGCTCATCCTGGCCCGTTCCGGCTCGGGCGACAAATCTGCCGACGCGCAATCCCTGCGCTTCATCCGTTCCTGCAGTGCGCCGCTGCCGGTGGAAGTCGCGGAGAAGCTGGAATCCCTGGCCGGCGTGCCGGTGCTCGAAGCCTACGGAATGACCGAAGCCTCCCACCAGATGGCATCCAATCCCCTGCCCCCGAAGGCCCACAAGTTCGGCACCGTCGGCCCAGCCACCGGGATTCAAATCGCCATCATGAATGACGCGGGCGACCTGCTTCCCACCGGCGGCAAGGGCGAGGTGGTGCTTCAGGGGCCGAGCGTCATCACTGCCTACGAGAACAATCCCGAAGCTAATGCGAAGTCGTTCACCAATGGCTGGTTTCGTACCGGCGACGAAGGCGTGCTGGACGACGAGGGTTATCTGCGCCTCACGGGCCGTATCAAGGAGCTCATCAATCGCGGCGGCGAGAAGATCGCACCGCCCGAAATCGACGAAGTCCTGCTCACGCACCCGGCCGTGGCCGAAGCCGTGAGTTTCGGCATCCCGCATCCCACCTGGGGCGAAGAGGTGGCTGCGGCCGTCGTGCTGCGCGAGCCCGCCACGGAAGCCGAGCTCAACGCCCACTGCCGCGCGCGCCTAGCCGAGTTCAAGTGCCCGAAGAAGTATTTCCTGGTCGAGTCCATCCCTCGCACGGCCACCGGTAAAGTGCAGCGCCTGAATGTCGCCGCCCAGCTAGCCGGAGCTCGCGGATGAAATTCGTGGTCGCCGGCGCCGGCGCCATCGGAGCCTTCATCGGCGCCAAGATGGCGCGGGCAGGCTACGATGTCACACTCTTCGCCCGCGGCGCTCACTGCCGCGCCATGCAGGAGCGCGGCGTGCGCGTTCTCAGTCCGGAAGGCGATTTCGAAGTCCATCCCCGTGTGGTCGATTCGCTCGCCGCCGTCGGGCCCGTGGACGTCATCTTTCTGGCCGTGAAAGCGCACAGCCTGCCCGCTCTCGCTCCGCAACTTCCTCCACTGTTGGATGCCGCGACCACTGTGGTCAGCATGCAGAACGGAATCCCGTGGTGGTATTTCTCCGGCCCAGAACGCCTGGAAACTCTCGATCCCGGCGGCGCCATTTCCTCGGTGATCGACGAGCGGCGCGTCATCGGGTCCATCATTTACCTCTCCACCGAGACCGTCGAACCCGGTGTGATCCGCCACAACGAAAGCACGCGCATCACCCTCGGCGAGCCCGATGGCTCTCGTAGCGACCGCTGCCGCGCCATTTCTGAAGCTCTTGTGCGTTCCGGGCTGCGTGCGCCTATCACCACTCATATCCGCCAGGAAATCTGGGTGAAGCTCCTGGGCAATATCGCTTTCAACCCCATTAGCGCGCTCACCGGCGCCACGCTCGTGCGCATCGCGCGGCACCCCGACGCCGGGCCACTTGTGCGCGCCATGATGGCCGAAACCGAAGCCCTCGCGCGCCAGCTCGGCATCGAAATGCCCATTACCATCGAGCAGCGCATGGCCGGCGCGGAAAAAGTGGGCGAGCACAAGACCTCCATGCTCCAGGACCTCGAAGCCGGCCGGACGCTCGAGCTCGATGCCATCGTGGGAGCGGCTCTCGAGCTGGGCGCGCGCCTTAAAGTCTCCATGCCGCACACGCGAGCTGTGTACGCCTGCACCAGGCTGCTGGAAAGCCAGCGGAAATCCTGATCGCGCTGCAATCCAACCCCGCCGCTTACTTTTTCGCCGGCTCCCTTTGACCCCGGCCCTGAGTTGTGATAAACCATCCACAACGGAGGTGCGTGAATGCACACCACTGCCATTCGGGTGATGGCCACGGGGATTCTTCTTCTCTCTTGTTTCGTCCTGATTTCCTGCGCCGGCTCCAGCGGTCCCGAGCCGGGAACTCCCGCGTTCTACTGGGCTGCTGCCCAGGAGACATTCGGCAATAAGGACTACATGAAGACTGTCGAGCACCTGCAAAAAATTGTCGCCACGGACAACGACTACACGGCGCGTGCCCGCCCCTGGCTGCTGGTCATGACCTCAGGCCTGACGCGCGGCTACATGGATCTGGCCGATAACTTCGAAGCCGGCGCCCGAGCCAACAAGGCGAATCCCACCGACTTCCGCCGGGCGACCAACACCTATCGCGGACAGGCCGACCGCCTGGCCATTGAGTTCGCCGAAGCGTTCGCCAAGTTTCAACAAAGTAAGGACGATCCCGTGCCCATCGCCTATTCGCTTCCCACAGGCAGCGCTGCACCGGTCATGGAGCTGACCAAGGCCGCCACCGGGGTCCTTCTGACCCCAACGGAAATCGAATCGGCTGAAAAGCGCGCCATCGCCCGTGCGGTGCTGCTCCAGGCCGCCGCGGCCGCCGGCGCCCCGGATGATGTCGCCAAAGCCCAGGACCGTCTCAAACCCGGCACGCTCAAGGTACCGCGAGCCGACTTCGTCACTGTGATGGCCGGCACTCTGTTCGACGAATCGAAGCTCTACAGCATGCGCCAGATCGATAAGCCCGATCGCGTAAAGCTCTTCTGCACGCGGGCGCTCGATGCTCTCAAAACCGTGCCCGAAACCAAGGACACCAAAGATCTCAGCACCAAGATTACGAAGAGCATGAAATCGACGTAACGCCGATTCAGCCTCCATCTGTAGGGGCCGGCATGCCCGCCTTCCGCCTATTTCCCTAACTTTTCCAGGTAGTGCGCCACTGCTTCAATGCCGCGGTAGAAATTCGGCAAGTGAAACTTCTCGTTGGGCGCGTGCAGATTGTCGTCCGGCAGGCCGAAACCCAGCATCACGCTCGGAATGCCGAGAAATTCGTCGAATAACCCCACAATCGGAATGGATCCGCCCGAGCGAATGTACACCGTTTCTTTCCCGAACGCTTCCGTCATGGCCTGCGCCGCCGCCCGGATAAATTCGTTGTCCGGATTCACCAGCGACGGTCCCGCCGAGTGAATCAGCTTAAATTCTGCCGTAACGCCCTTCGGCGCGGCTCTCTTGACCGCCTCTTTGATCTGTGCGATGGCTTCGTCCGGCCGCTGATCCGCCACCAGCCGCGTGCTGATCTTGGCCACAGCGCGCGCCGGAATCACCGTCTTCGCACCCTCGCCAACGAACCCGCCGCGAATGCCGTGCACTTCCAGCGTAGGCCGCGCCCACAAACGCTCGAACAGCGGAATCTCCGGCTCGCCCACCAGCTCCTTCGCGCCCATTTCTTTGGTCGTGTAATCGGCCACGTCAAAGGGCAGCCGCGCCCATGCCTCGCGCTCTTTCGGACTCGGCGGCACCACTCGGTCATAGAATCCGGGAATGCGAATGTGGCCATCGCGGTCCTTGAGCGCCGTGACAATCTCGGCAATCGCTTGCAGCGGGTTCGGCGCCGCCCCGCCGTACACTCCCGAGTGCAGGTCGTGATTCGCGCCCTCGACATGCAACTCGCCATACACGATGCCGCGCAGCCCGACGGTGATCGTCGGCAGTTCCGGCGCAAACATTTCGGTATCGCAGATCACCGCCGCGTCCGCCTTCAGCCGCGCCGGCTTAGAGCTCACATAAGCCTCGATGTGTTCGCCGCCGCACTCTTCTTCGCCTTCGATCAGGAATTTCACATTCACCGGCAGCCGCCCGTTGCTCTTCAGCAGGCCCTCCACCGCCTTCATGAGGATGTACGTCTGCCCTTTGTCGTCCGACGAGCCCCGCGCGAAGATATCGTCGCCCCGAACCGTCGGTTCAAACGGCGGCGATTTCCATTCATCCAGCGGATCAGGCGGCTGCACATCGTAATGGCCATAGAGCAGCAGCGTCGGCTTCCCCGCCGCGCCCAGCCATTCGCCGTACACCAGCGGATTTCCCTTCCCCTCGATCAGCTCGCTCTTTAACCCCGCCGACCGCAGCTCGTCACGCACAAACTCCGCCGCCCGCCGGATATCCGGTTTGTGTTCGGAAAGCGTGCTGATGCTCGGAATCCGCAGAAGGGCCTGCAAGCCCTCCAGAAATGCCTGGCGATTCTCCTGGTAGTAGTTCATAGCGATGCTATTACTCTATCGCCTTTCATTTCCTCCACCACGCCAGCGCCGCTAGTCCCGCCAGGCTCATCATCAGCATCAGCGCTCCCAGCCGCACGCTCCACGGCCGGTAGCGCATCTCGATACGGTGCGTGCCCGCCGGCACTTTCACGCCGCGAATCGCCGCATCCGCCTCCCAAATCTTTGCGGCCTGTCCATCCACCGTGGCGGTCCATCCCGGAAACCAGTTGTCGCTCAGAATCACCATGCCCGCGCATTGCATCTGTGCCTGTATTGCAACGCGGCTGAAATCATGGTGGTCCAGTGTTGCCCGGTCCTCCCCCGCGCACGGGCTCAGCTTCGGCGCATCGCCGATGAAAAACGCCTGGCGCCGCGCGTCGAATCGTGGACCATGATAGAGCCCTGGAATCCCGTTTTCATCCGGGATCGATACCGTCTCGTGCACCGTCCAAACCCGCGGAAAAGCCTGCGGCCGTTCGTAAGCCTTCAGGCCGCTCTGAAACTGCCGCACTTCCACTTCCCCCGGATCGCGCGGCGTCCGCCCGATCCAGTATTTCGTCCCGTACAGATCAAGCGTGAGCGCCTCATCCTTCTCGATGCGCAGCAGATTCACCGGCAAACTCGCCGTGTAGCCGCCGAATACTTCCACGCCGTTCCAGTCGCCATAGTTGTACGGAATTTCATTGGAATCCATCGCAATGCGAAACGGCCCCGGCTGCGCGCGCAACCATGCCAGCATGTCCTGGTTCGCCCCCATCCGCCGCAGCTCCGCCATCCGGTTCGCATCCAAGACGTGCGGGTATGAGTAGCCCGCCACATTTCCCAGATCCATCAACAACAGCAGCAGACAAAACACGCCCAGCGCCGTTGTTCCCAGCGCCGCCCTCTGATACCCCAGGATGAGCGCCCCCAGCAGCAAGCCCACCAGCGCTACCAGCACCGGGCGATCGTCATAATCCATGTGCAGTTGTTTGGCTAGCAGGACGAAGCCCATCAGGATGATCATCACCAGACCCGCCGTCATGGTCCACCGCCCGATGCGTCTGGGCCACTCCGATTCCGTCCGCGTCACCAGCCCGTCGAACCCGTACGCCGCCAGCATCGCCAGTCCGAAATTAAGCAGGAAAACCGCCATCGCCGCCGTCCGCGCCTTTTCCAGCATCGGCAGCACAGCGTATAGAAAGCCATGCATCACGTTCTGACGTCCCAGCGCAAAGAACAACCCCGCCAGCCCCACCACCAGCAGGATCCGTACCCGCACATCGCTCCACCATAGAGCCAGCCCTAATCCCGCCAGCGCCAGTATGACGAACCCGACGTATGGATCCACTTCCGCATGCACACCAGGGATGACCAGTCCAAAAACCGAAACCAGTCCGAGCGAGTGCTCGCCATGGATGTTATACGGCACCACGTCTTTCCACCCCACCGGCTCCTCCGTCCCTACCCAGCGCTTCGCCAGCTTGCCGTATTCATATGCCGGCATCACCTGTAGTGCCGAGGTCAGCGCGAGAAACACCGCAAACACGCCTGCCAGCTTCGCCACATCCCAATCCATCCGCTTTTCGCGCAGCAGGTAAAACAGCCAGACGCCGCCTGTCGCGTACGTGAGAAAAATCGGCACCTGGTGATGCCCCGCCAGCCATGCCATCCCCAGGGAGAATCCGCACAATCCCGCGCTCAGCAGCGGCCTCCGCCCGCGCAGCGCGCGAAACAGAAAAAGAAATACCAGCGGCGCCCAGATCTCGCCGTTCAGCATCTGCGGCCAGTCCGTGCTTCCCACCTCGCCTGCCAGCGCGAACGCCGTTCCGCCGATCATCGATGCCATCCGGCTCCGCTCCAGGTCGCGGCACAACCAGTAGCCGAACAGCGCAGCCATCACGTGGATCAGCGCCATGTACCAGTGCAGATAGTTCTGGCGAATGTGCCCGTCTCGGAGTGGTAGCGCGTAAAGAATCCAGTTCAGCGGATACGCCGACCCGGGCTGTGCCTGCCCGATCAGCGATTGTCCGCCCCACAAGTACGGATCCCAAGCCGGAAATTGCCCGTGGCGAAACGCCAGCGCCTGCACGTTCTGCCATGGCAGCACCTGGCGGGTCAAGTCCGGGCTCTCCAGCCACGTGTACTGACGCGTCAGCGTCAGCTTCCAGTAAAAGCCAATGATGATCAGAGCCAGCAGCACCGGCACACCGGCATTTCGCAGCATGCCTTGCACGCGCGTGCTGCCGGCGGGCTCCGCCTGGGCGGGCGTCAGGGTCTCCATCTCAAGGTATCAGGCTATAACGCGGCGACGAGTTTCGCCAGCAGCGCCGTCCGGTCCGCAATGCGATCCACGAGAATGCTCTCGTTCACCGCGTGTGCGCCCTCTCCCACGCCGCCCAGTCCGTCCAGCGTCGGAATTCCGAGCGCGGCCGTCAGATTGCCGTCCGAACCGCCGCCTGTCATCGATTCCTCGAGCGTTACGCCCATCTCCCGCGCCAGTTTCTGCGCTGTCCGAAAGAGCTGCACGATCCCCACCGATCGCTCCATCGGCGGCCGGTTCAATCCTCCCTCGATCTCCAGCTTGCATCGCTTGTCGAACGGTTTCAGCCCGCGGAACTTGCGTTCCAGCGACTCCGCATCCCGCAGCCGCGGCGTGCGAATGTCCACCACCACGCTTGCCTCCGCCGCCACGACATTCGACCGCGAGCCGCCCTCCACCAGTCCCGGATTCACTGTCACCCCTGTCCTCAGATTCGTAAACGTCGCCACTCGTTCGATCTGTCGCGCTAGTTCCACAATCGCGCTCGCACCTGCCGAAAAATCTACTCCCGCGTGTGATGCCCGCCCGTGCACCTTGATCGTGTAATCGCCCACGCCTTTCCGCGCCGTCTTGAGTTTGCCCTCCATTCCCGTGCCCGGCTCCAGCACCAGCACCGCTTTCGCCTTTCGCGCCGTCTCCTGCGTCAGCGTGCGCGACGAATCGCTGCCCACTTCCTCATCCGAATTCACTAGTAGTTTCACCCGGCTGGGAACAGAAACATCCAAATCCCGCAGCGTGCGAACGGCAAACAGAAAGAACGCGATTCCCGATTTCATATCGAGCACGCCTGGTCCCCAGAGCCGCCCCTCTGCCTCCCGAAATGGCATCCGCGCCAGCGTCCCCATCGGCCACACGGTATCCGAATGCCCCAGCGCCAGGATTTCACCTTTTTTCTTCGCCGGCCCCGGCAGAGCGAATTCGCACAGCAGATGCTTTCCGAAATTTCCTCCGGGGAACATCTGCACGGTCCCCAGTGGCGCCGCTTCCGCCGCCAGCAGATCCACAAAGCGGTCCACGGCCGCCCTGTCGTCGGACGGCGACTCGCCCTCCACCATCCGCCGGATCAGCGAAATAATCGCGGGTTGTTGCTTCTGAACGTGCGCTAGAATCCGGTCCACGGGGCTATGATAGCTTGACAGCCTGAAAGAAAGGATATGCAATCTGAATTGCCGGCTCTTACGATTGCCCTTCTCGCAATTCTGCGGATTCTGCCCATCGCCGCCGTTGCCGCCGTCATCTGGTTCCTGATCCAGCGCGGGCGTTACCAGGTCACCCTGGGCTCCCGAACCTGCGCCCACTGCAACCAGCGCGTTCCCGACGTTGGCACGTTCTGCGCCTTCTGCGGCCAGAAACAGGCCTGATCCCGCCCGGTCACGCCGTTTGCACGCCCGTGTTATACCGGTAGCAGAGCCGCGCTATTTCGCTGGTCTCTCACCGTTTAGTCGCAAAACAACAAAATTTTCAAATCAAAGCCATTCCCATTCCCGGACACCCGGAGGCGCTATAATGCCCCTTTCCATGTCCATCCTGGATATCAACGAGATCCGCCGTATTCTGCCCCACCGCTACCCCATGCTGCTGGTGGATCGCATCGTCGAGCTCGAGCCCGAGCGCATCGTCGGCATCAAGAACGTCACCGCCGACGAGCCTTTCTTCTCCGGCCACTTTCCGGATTTCCCCGTCATGCCCGGTGTCCTCATCGTCGAAGCCATGGCCCAAACCGCCGGTGTTCTCGTCCTCAAAAGCATCCCCGACCGCGATTCCAAGCTCGTCCTCCTCGTCGCCATCGAGTACGCCAAGTTCCGCCGCCCTGTTGTCCCCGGCGATCAGCTGCGCATCGAAATGACCGTCCTCAAAAAGAAGGCCAGCGTCGCCAAAATGGCCGGGAAAGCCACCGTAGATGGACTGGTCGTCGCCGAGGCCGAAGTCATGTGCAAGCTCGAGGACAAGGACCCGTCGCAGATCTCGCCCGCGTAGCCGATGCCCATCCACGCGACCGCCATCGTTGATCCCCAAGCGCAAATAGCCGAAACCGCCGACATCGGGCCTTATTGCATCGTGGGTGCCGGTGTTGCCATCGGCGCGCGCACCCGCTTGATGGCCCACGTCTTCGTCGACGGTCCAACTTCCATCGGCGATGACAACACGTTCTATCCCTATTCCAGCATCGGCGCCGCCCCCCAGGATCTGAAGTACAAAGGCGAGCGCAGCGAAACCCGCATCGGCAGCCGCAATCGCATCCGTGAGTTCGTCACCATTCACCGCGGTACCGAAGGCGGCGGCATGCTCACCAGCCTCGGTGACGACAATCTGCTCATGGCCTACGTCCACGTGGCGCACGATGTCCACGTCGGCAGCCATTGCGTGCTTTCGAACGCCGCCACTCTCGGCGGCCACGTCACCGTGGGCGATTGGGCCTGGGTCGGCGCATCCACCGGCGTTCATCAGTTCTGCCGCGTCGGCCGCCACGCCATCGTCGGCGGCTACAGCGTGATCACCCAGGACGTGCTGCCTTACTCCAATACCGT
>DATGII010000048.1:0-20038 GCA_035295805.1 Bryobacteraceae bacterium
ACGCTGAGATCGGTCTGCTTGATGCGCCCGAGCATCTCTTCGTAGAGCGCATCCGCGAAGGGCTGCAGATCCCGCGTGACCGCTTCGGTGTACGCGTTCTCGGCTTCGAGGTACCGCGCCACCTCGGGATTCTCCTTTTCGCGAAGCCAGTAATAGCCGTCGCCCACGGGTTCGCCGTGCCGGACTTCGCGGTGCTCCCGGACCGGCGCCATCGGCGGATTTGGTGGATTTTCAGTCATGATGGGGCAATCTTTCAGGTTACCTGTTCCAGGCCGCGCGCCCCGGCGGAAGGTGGTTTTGAACGCGTTCAGATTCTCCTTGACACGGCCGCCCTCCCGCCTTATTATCGAGTTGAACGCGTTCAAATACTCGCACATGGAGGCGCGAAATGTACATCATCGTTTGTTACGCCGCGTATCTCGCCATCAGCTTGGCCGCCACCATCTGGGTGGCCCAAACCCTGCACCATAACGGCCGCGCATTTCTCGTCGATGCCTTTCACGGCAACCGCGAACTGGCCGAGTCCGTCAACCACCTGCTCGTGGTCGGTTTTTACCTCATCAACATCGGATACGTCACCTTGGCCCTCCACACTACCGAGCAGGTCAATACCGCGCGCAGCGCTATCGAGCTGGTGTGCGACAAGATCGGCGTTGTTTTGATCGTCCTCGGGCTCATGCACTTCTTCAATCTCTACGTCTTCAATCGCCTGCGCCGGCGGGGCCAAGCCGA
This sequence comes from Bryobacteraceae bacterium, assembly GCA_035295805.1. GTDB lineage: Bacteria > Acidobacteriota > Terriglobia > Bryobacterales > Bryobacteraceae > PSRJ01. Next base: position 733 of record DATGII010000048.1, read on the forward strand.
TTTCCGCCCGCCTTTCCCGCCGGATGCCCGCATCTCCATGCAACCGGGGTTATGATATGCCGCCTGTCACCAGCGTTGTCGTGTTGTATGACGCCGCCTGCGGCCTCTGCACGCGCCTGAAGGCCTGGATTGCCGAACAGGTGCCGCTGGTCCGGCTGCGCTTTGTGGCTTCGGGTTCGCCCGAGGCGCGCCAATCGTTCCCGCAGATTCCACCGGCGGAGCTGGCCGTCGTCGCCGATACCGGCGAAGTCTGGGTCGGCAATCACGCCTGGATCGTCTGTCTCTGGGCATTGCGCGATTACCGCGACCTCGCCGTCCGGTTAACCAGCCCGCTGCTCCTCCTGCTGGCTCGGGAAGCGTTCTCCGTGGTCTCCAGCAATCGCGCCGCGCTCTCGAACATGCTGCGGCTATCCAGCGAACGTGACATCGAACAACGGCTCAGAAAGGTGGTCGTCCCGAAATGCCAGACCGGGCCGAGCTAAAAAGCGGCTCCAAGGGCGAAGAGACCCGCCAGCGCATTCTCAATGCCGCGCTCGCCCTGTTCCACGAGCGCGGCCTGGAGAACGCGACCATGCGCGAGATCGCGGAAAAGGCCGGTGTCGCCACCGGCGCCGCCTATTACTACTTCTCCTCCAAGGACGCCATCGTGCTGGCCTTCTACGAACGTGCCGCGCAGGAAACCGCCCTTCAAATCGACCAGGTCCTGGAAAAGACCACCGACCTGCGCAAGCGCATTGCGGGTGTCCTCGAGGTGAAGCTCGGCTATTTCGCCCCCAGCCGCCGTCTCCTTACCGCGCTTGCCGCGCACGTCGACCCGGCCCATCCCCTGTCACCGTTCAGCGAAGCCACTCGCGATATCCGCGAAGAAGACATCGAGCGCTTCCGCCGCGCCGTCTCAGGCAGCCGCACCCGCATCCCGAAAGATCTCGAAGGCCCTTTGCCGCGGCTGCTCTGGATGTACCAGATGGCCCTCATTCTCTATTGGATCCACGACCGATCGCCCGGCCAGCAGAAAACCGCCGAGCTGATCGATGGAACGCTGCGCCTGGTGGCGCGGCTGATCCAGTTGTCCAGCCTTCCGCTGCTTCGTCCGTTCCGGCGCCAGGTCCTCGACCTCTGCCGCGCCGCCTGGGAGTAGATGTTCACTCACCGCCGGATGCGACGCAAACCGGCTCAGGTTGTCGGAAAACGCGCCTTGAAGCGGCCAAAGATTGCGGCAGTTGAATCCTCCGCCCCGAATCTGCAACCTATGTAAGCATCATGACGAATGACAAGAAAGTGGCTCTGATCACGGGCGCGAACAAAGGACTCGGTTTTGAGATGGCGCGGCAATTGGGCAAGGCCGGCGTAACCGTGGTCCTGGCCGCTCGCGATCCGCAGAAAGGCGAAACCGCCGCCGCCAAACTCCGCGGCGAAGGCTTGGACACGCATTTCCTCAAGCTGAACGTGACCGACAACTCCGATCACGCCAAAGCCGCCGCCTTCCTCGCGGAAAAATTCGGCCGGCTCGATATCCTCATCAACAACGCCGGCATCAATGCGGAGGGCATGGCCGGCGGCAAAGCCAGCGCGGTCAATGGGGATGCCATGCGCGAAACGTTTGAAACCAATCTCTTCGCCCCCGTTGCCCTGACGCAGGCGCTGCTGCCGTTGCTCCAGAAGAGCCCGGCCGCCCGCATCGTGAATATGTCGAGTATTCTTGGCTCCCAGGCGCTGCACGCCGATCCCAAGAGCCCCATCTACAATTTCAAATCGCTTTCGTACGATTCTTCGAAGGCGGCGCTCAACTCCTTCACTATTCACCTGGCGCACGAATTAAAGGACACCAACATTAAGGTGAACTCCGCCCACCCCGGCTGGGTGAAAACGGACATGGGCACCGACGCCGCCCCGATGGAAATTCCCGAAGGCGCCAAAACCGGCGTGGCGCTCGCCCTGCTGGGCGACGACGGGCCCACCGGGGGCTTCTTCCATTTGGGAAAACCTCTGCCGTGGTAACGCCGCAGTGGAGCGGCGTTATCCCAGCCGCACGCCGCAAAGCGGCAGAAGCAGAGCAATCGTTACCGCTCCGCTCAGCGCCAGCAGCCCGTAGCACAGCTTCAGCGCGCGCGTCTGCCCGAGCACGCCCGAAAACGTCCAGCGCGCCGCCAGCGCCGCGTGCACCAGAAACGCCAGCACGGCCAGCGAATAATACGGGAGGAAAGCCGGCGATTTCGTGAGTACGCCGCCGGACCCGCTGGTCGCCCACGCAAATGTCGTGTCCACGTTCTGCAACAGGCGCCCGGAGAAGACTCCCGTCAGGTGAGAGAGAAAGAACATCCCGAGGAACGCGCCCGCCAACACCTGCAGATTGCGCAGCCCGTTCGCGCGCTGCAACCGGGCGCGCGACACGATCAGCCATCCCGATCCCACCTGCACCAGCGCCGCGATTACGATCAGTACCTCGATCGCAGGCTGCCGATACACCGCGCGCAGCATGTTCTGCACCGTCACGTGCGCCTGCAGGCTGTCGAGAGCCGCCAGGTGATTGCCGACATGCGCGACGCCGAACACCACCAACAGCATCGCCGAGACCCGATGCAGGCGTTGCCACCGCTCCTCTCGCGCCAGAAGCGCCGGCGGCGCCAGCCAGCGCGCCGCGGCCACGCCCGCCAGCACCATGTACCACAGCACATCGTGCAAGCCTCTCAGATGCACCCAGCCCACCACCACTCCCGAGAGCACATAAAACGGCGCGGCGACGGCGGCCAGAATCGCTTCCCGAGTAAGCTGCGGATGTTCACGCCGGTTCAGCCGTACGCGATCCGCTTCGCACAGCGCCAGCCAGGCCGCTACCGGCGCGGCGATAGCCCACGCGTACGAGAGCACTACGCACAAGGCCGCGAATGCCGGATCCGCCATCCCGGCGCTCCGCGATAACGAAACCAAAGTTAACGGGTAAGTTAACAGGGCCGCCCACAGTACTGCCCGATACCGGACAAGTGCGCGCGAAGACACTTCCACTGGCAGGGTCGCAGCGGCGAAGGTCTGTGCTTCCATCGGAATCCAGCATACCCCAGACTCACGCCGGCCTGGTGGACTCGGCCGGTCGAGTAGAACCAGCATTACCCAATCAGGAGTTTATTCTCTATTTAACCCTCGATTTCCCGCCGATGTGTCTTATGATCATGCGGATGAGAATGAACCCGAGTAGCCGAGCGGCGCGCGCGTGTTTCTTCGCCGTTCTGTTGCTCGCCGCGGCGCCCGCCATGCGGGCTCAGACCGTCGTCATGCCACAAATCGTGGACGGCGGGGGCTGGCAGACCACGATTGTCGTCAGCAACAACACCGCCAGCACCGCCGCGGCGGCGCTGAGCTTCTTTCAGGAAACCACCGGCGGGGCAACGCAAAGCTGGAATTTGCCGCTGCTCGAATCGGTCTCTCTGCAGAATCTGTCTCTCCCGGGAGGTGGCACGATTTTTCTGCACACTCCCGGCACCGCTGCCGCCAATTCTCAGGGATGGGGCTCGCTCCAGGCTTCCTCGGGTGTGGTCTGCTACGCCATTTATACCTACCGCACCGCCGGTCATCAGGATCAGGACGCCACCGCGCCCGGCGTTGCCAGCGCCGGCCGCATTCTGGTGCCCTACGACAACACCAACGGCCTGGTCACCGCAATCGCGATCGTCAATCCTACAGCGGCGAGCGAAACGATTTCCGTCTCCTTCCAAAGTGAGAGCGGCGCGATCTTGACGGGCTCTCTGCCCACGCTGCCGCCGAACGGACATAGCGCTTTCGTGTTGCCCACGCAGTTTCCGAGAACCGCCGGCGACCATGGGCTCGCCGAATTCTCAAGCGCGACCGGCAGCCTTTCAATCATCGCCCTGCGGGCCAATCCCACTCTGGCGTTTACTTCGGCCCCGGTTTATAACCAGAGCGGCGCGCCGATTATCGGCGCCCTGCCCTCCGCAGTCGCGGCCTTCAGCAGCCTCACGGCCTCCGTCACGTTTGCGCCTGCCGGCTCGTCGCCGAGCACTTTGACCATCAAGCTGACCCCCGACAAAGGCGCGTCCACCTATACTGCGGTGCTTCCCAGCTCCACGACATTTCTCAGTGGCGCCGTGAGCAACCAGGGGCAAACGTTCACTTTCGACATGCTCTCGCCCGACGGCGATATCTTCGCCCCCACGGGCGGCTCCCAACTCAACGCCACCGGCGGCACTCTGACTTTCACGCTGGCCCAAAAGTCCGTTCAAGGCGGCCAGGCCACCGGCACGATTTCCGGAAACCTCTCGATTACGGGCGCGGTTGTGTTAGTCGGTTCGGTCACGGTCTCCGGTCCCATCACCGGCACCTACACGGCAACCCTGCAGTAACTGAAGGAGGGAGTGCTGGCAGTAAAATACTGTCATGCACTGCTCGTTCGGCTTTACACTTGCCCTGTTCCTGCCGCTCGCCGCTGTACTCCCGGCGCAGGATTCTTCGCGCGCGGTGGCGGGCGGCGGCATTTCCGTCCCGCAGTGGACCGGCAAAATCGATGCCAATGAAGAGCGGGCGGGCCGCACGTTGAGCGACGCTAAACTCAGCGAAAAAGGCGGAGTGCTCGAAGTGACTACCGGTCCCGCGCTGGCGTACTGGAATCCGGCCAACAACGCATCCGGGGACTATACGGTTAAGGCCACCTTCACCGAACCAAAGTATATGAACCTGAACAATCATCCGCATCCGTACGGCATTTTCATCGCCGGCAACGATCTTGGAACTCCGAACCAAAGCTATCTCTACTGCGCGGCTTACGGCAACGGACGGTTCATCGTGCGCGGCTTCGGCCCCGGTCCGTTCCAGATGAACGGATTCGCCGGCGAAGCAAATCCTGCGGTGCACAAAGCCGCGGGCGTCGGACAACCGGTCACGCAGGAAATTGGCCTCTCGGTCAAAGGCGACAAAGTCGAGTGCGCGATCAACGGCACGGTGGTGGCGAGTTATCCCAAGTCCGCGCTCGTCACCTCGGGCAAGCTGAAATCCACCGACGGCATCTACGGCCTCCGTTTCGCACACAATACGGAAGCCACCGTCACGGGTCTCGGCGTCACCAAGAACTAGTTTCCCAGCCGCGACCAAAGGGAGCGGAATCCGCAAAAGGAGATCGCAGTGAAAATTCGAATCATCGTGGCAGCCGCGGCCCTGGCCGCCTACGGCGCCCTGATCCTGGCGCAGCAAGGCCCCTCCGGGCCCTACACGGCGCCGCAAGCTGCAGCCGGACGCGCCTCCTATCAAGCCGCCTGCGCCGCGTGTCACGCGCCCGACCTGTCCGGTCGCGAAGGCCCGCAACTCGCCGGCGCCACATTCCTGAACCAGTGGGGCGATAAAACCGCCGCCGAGTTGATCACGTTCATGCGCGCTACCATGCCGCCAGGAGCCGCCGGCTCGCTTTCGGACGAGGCCTACATAGATATCGCCGCTTTCCTCCTCGATGCGAACAGCGCGCGGCCCGGCGAGCGCGCCCTCAGTGCCGATTCGAACGTGGCCATCCGCGCAGTCGCCTCCGGCCAGCGCGCCGCGTACCTGCTGCCCGGCGCGGCTCCGCGCGCTACCGCTCCGGCCCGCGCGGAAACCGCAACCCGCCAGGCGCCGCGCGGCATCACCGTCGCCGGTGAAGTCAGGAACTACGTTCCCGTCACTGACGCCATGCTCCGCCACCCCGATCCGGGCGACTGGCTCATGATTCGCCGCGACTACAAAGCAACCTATTACAGCCCGCTGAACCAGATCACGGCCCAGAACGTCAGCGGCATGCATCTCGTCTGGAGCTGGTCTATGCAGGATGGCGCCAGCAACGGGAATCAGCCCGCACCCATCGAGCACAATGGTGTGCTCTACGTGAACAACGCCGGCGAAGTGTTGCAAGCTCTCGACGCGAAGACCGGCGACCTCATTTGGGAGAACCGCTACGGCTCCATCCCCAACGCGCCCGCCATGCGCGGCATCGCCATGTACGAAGACAAGATATTCGTCGCCACCGCCGATGCCCACCTGATCGCTTTCAGCGCCCGCAATGGCAAAGTGGTCTGGGACACCACGATCGGCGACCGCTCCAAGGGCGAGTACGCCGAGACCAGCGGCCCCATCGTGGTTAATGGCAGGGTGATCGAGGGCCTTGGGCGCGATTCCTGTGCCAGCTATCGCGACGAAAAATGTTTCATCAGCGCCTACGATGCCCGCACCGGCAAGGAAGTCTGGCGCTTCCGCACCGTGGCGCTCGAAGGCGAGCCCGGCGGCGATACCTGGGGCAGCCTGCCCAACACCTTCCGCGCCGGCACGGAAAGCTGGATTACCGGCAGCTACGATCCCGATCTCAACCTCACCTATTGGGGCACCGCGCAGGCCAAGCCGTGGATGCGCGTGAGCCGAGGCTCCGGCAACGGCGCCACGTTGTATTCGAATTCCACTCTCGCCCTCAATGCTGACACTGGAAAGCTCGCCTGGTATCACAGCTACGTGCCTGGCGAAACGCTCGATCTCGACGAAGTCTTCGAGCGCGTGCTGGTCGACGATCAAGGCGAGCCCCTGGTGTTCAGCGCCGGCAAGACCGGCATCCTCTGGAAACTCGATCGCAAGACCGGTAAATATCTCGGCCATCACGAAATGGTCTACCAGAACGTCTATGATGCGATCGATCCCAAAACCGGGCAACCGCACTATCGCAACGACATCGTCGAGCAGCGCCTCGGCGAATGGGTGACCGCGTGCCCCTCGACCGAAGGCGGCAAGAACTGGCCTTCGATGACCTATTACCAGCCCGGCAACCGCCTCATCATTCCGCTCAGCCAGACGTGCCTCGAAATGAACGGCCAGGCGGTGGACAAGGTAGCCGGCGGCGGCAGCGGCAACGGCGCCCTGCGGCGTTTCTTCGAGATGCCCGGCACCAACGGCAACGTCGGTAAACTCGCGGCCTACGACGTCCGCACCATGCGCGAACTCTGGAAATATGAGCAGCGCGCCCCGTTTCTGACCGGCGTGATCTCAACCGCAGGCGGGGTCGCGTTCGCCGGCGATCTCGACCGCATGTTCCGCGCCTTCGATGCCGCGACCGGCAAAATTCTCTGGGAAACGCGCCTCCCCGCCGCCGTGCAAGGCTTCCCGCTCACGTTCGCCGTCGGCGGCAAGCAATACGTCGCAGTCACCACCGCGAATGGCGGCGGCAGCCCCCGCGGAGTTCCTGCGGTAGTCGATGCCGAACTGCATTACCCCGCGACCGGCAACGCGCTCTACATTTTCGCGCTACCGTAAACGGGAGCCGCTCTTCGTCGTCCCGCATCTAGCGGTGTGCTGTGACCGTGATCTCAATGTGCGCGTCCGGTACCGCGAGTTTGGCCACGCCAAGTGTCGTTCGTGCCGGCCGGTCCGTCTTGAAATACGTCGTGTAGATGTTGTTCATGCGTTGAAATAAATTCATGTCAGTCAGATACACCTGAACCGACACAACATCCGCGTAACTCATCCGCGCTTCCCGCAAGATGATCCCGATATTGTCGAGCGCCTGCCGGACCTCGGCATCGAAGTCCTCGGGCACTTTTTGCGTCTTCAGGTCCCTCCCGATCTGCCCGGAGACGTACAGCGTCCCGTCGACCAGCACGGCAGGGTTGAACGGGCCGCCGGGCGCAAATTCCTTCGGTTGGATGATCTTTTTGTCCCCGAGCGCCGGAACGACCGCGCTGAGCATGGCAAGTGCCGATATACACGCGAGTCTCATAAGGGATAGTCAATCACATTTGCAGGCAACAAGACCGGCGCCTCGTACCGCCTCCCCTCCTCCGGGGCCGCGCGCGATATTGAGGACGAAACCTGTCCGCAGTCATTGGTATCGTTTGAGGGCTGGGCGCGTCCAATCTCATAACGAACAAAAAATACGGGAGCGCCTGTCGATTTCCACAGCCTTCCCTCGTCAATAGGGCAGAGGACCAATAGCTGGAGGAGGGTATCCGGAGTTTATGAGCACGACCATGATCGCGCCGAAGAGTTTCGCGCCCTGCGGGAGCGGAGGCGCCCGCTCGGGAGAGGGCGCCGATTGCCTGGATTGGGTAAAGATGTTTGGCGCCCGAATTCTTCGATTGGCAAAATACATTACGCAGAGCGAGGCGGAAGCCGAAGACGTTCTGGTCGAGACGTTTCTGAAGGTGTGCTCGGACGGAGCCGCGTCGCAGCCGGCCGAATGGGTGCGAATCCGGCTGGCGACCGTCGCCGCGACAGAGGCATTGGCGAAACTCGCTCCACCGAGTGGCGCCGAAGGTCCTGGCGAGGACGTGGTAATCCGCGAGATTTTCGCCTGGGGTGATAATTATCGGCACTCTCACCCGGCGGCGCAGACCACCGACATCCTCGACCAGGCCATGGCGAGCCTGGATCCGATGTGCCGCGCGGTGTTCGTGCTCCGGGATATCGAGGAGGTGCCGGCCGAACAGACCGCCCGGGCGTTGAACCGCTCCGTGCCTGCCGTCGAAGTGTGCCATTTGAGGGCGCGGCTGCAACTTCGCGAGCAGCTGGCGCACAGCTTCCGGCCGGCTCTTGCGGACGCGTGGTAGCCGCTCACCGCGGACCGCGGTTGAGCAGTCGCTCGATCTCCAGCAGAAATTCTTCTTCGTGCTCCACGACGAGCGTCGCTTCCAGCCAGTAGAGCGGGAGCGGCGCGAGCAGATCATCACAGCCGTCGCATAGATTCACCACGTCTTTTTCCGTGGTCACCAACGCGGCCGCTCCTTTTGCCTGGAACTGCGCGGAGATGTGGCGCAGTTCGTTGGGGCTATAGCGGTGGTGATCGGAAAACTCCAGCCAGTCGACCACCCGCATGCCCTGCCGCTCCAGGGTGCGGCGAAACGACTGCGGATTGCCCAAGCCGCAGAACGCGGCGGCGCGGTCGAAGGGCGCTTGCTTCACGGCAAACCGCCGGGCCGTTCGATGCTCCACCCATGCCTCTGGTTCGAGTTGCGCACGAAACACGGGAGCCGAGCGGTTCCACCGGCGAACCTCCCGTTCGATTGCACATCCCAGATCGCTGAACTGGTTCCGCGTGATGACGACAAGGTCGGCGCGCGCCAGCCCGGCCATCGGCTCGCGGAGCCGGCCGAGCGGGAACACATTGCCGCCCCCGAACGGATTCAGCGCGTCCAATAAGACGATATCGGCCTGCCGTGCCAGTTGCCGGTGCTGAAACCCGTCATCGAGCAGCAGCACATTCACGCCAAACTCGCGCTCGAGCGCGCTGCCCGTCGAAAATCGGTCGCGGCCAATGCCCACCGGCGCCAACCCGGAACGCACAAATAATTGCGGCTCGTCGCCGGTGCGATCAGAGGGGACAGTGGCACCTGGCGCGAGGATGAGTTCCTTCTCCGGCGATAGACGGGCATAGCCGCGCGTCAGGATGCCGGGCTTTCGGCCGCGCTGCCGCAGTCGTCCGGCCAGACGGAGCACGCATGGAGTTTTGCCGGTGCCGCCCATGGTCAGGTTGCCGACGCTGATCACCGGCGCGAGCAGGCGTTTTCTGGCTCGCCCGCCGCGCCAAAGCGCCCCCCAGGTCCAGAGCCGAGCCAAAACCCAAAGAACCGGGTACCAGGGCAGCGCCGAGCGATAGCGCGGTAGATGCGAATGGTATAGCTCGCTCGCCACGGCGACCGCGCGCGCCGTTGCGCCGCGCCGCGCCTCGGCGCAGGCCAGCGCGCGCCGGCCCATCTCCTGCGCGCGGCTGGGATCCTCCAGCAATCGCTCCACGGCCATGCTCAGTCGCGTGGCATCGCCGATCTCCACGAACGCCCGCGCCGCGCGAAATTCATCCGCGATCGCGTGAAAATTTTCCATGTGCGGGCCGGCAATCACGGGCTTGGCGAACAGCGCCGGCTCCAGCAGGTTATGCCCGCCGCGCGCAGCCAGCGAGCCGCCCATGAAGACCAAATCCGCGATCGCGAACAGCCCGCTCAGCTCTCCGATGGAATCGAGCAATAGGACGGCGGGCAACTCGAGCAGATCGCCCGGCTGCAGGCGTGAGCGCCGCAGATAGCGGATGCCGGCGGCCTCGAGCTTTTGCGCCGCCGCCTCAAACCGCTCCGGACGGCGCGGCACCAGGATCAGCAGCAGGCCGGGACGGCGCGCGGCGAGTTCGCCAAACGCCGCCAGCACCGCTTCATCCTCATCCACATCGTCCTCGGCTGCCGGAGGCATGGTGCTGGCGGCGATCCATACGCGTTGCGGTCTGATGCGGTTCACCAGGGCGCGCACGGGAGAGTCGGGTGGCGCGGGACGCGGATCGAAATCGTATTTGAAATTACCACTCACGGTGACGCGCTCCGGCGGCGCCCCCAGCATGAGAAAACGATCGCGCATGGCGTCGCTTTGCGCCAGGATGCAATCTGCCGCCGGCAGCACGGCTTGGAAGAACCAGCGGAGCCGCCGGTAACGGGGAAAAGCGCGATCTGAGATGCGCCCGTTTACGATGGCCACCGCGGCTCCCGTTCGCTTCACCTCGCGGAACAGGTTGGGCCAGATCTCGGTTTCGGCGATGATCACCAGCGACGGCCGAATTGCCCGCAGCGTCCGCCGCACCGCCCAAACAGTGTCGATCGGCGCGTAAAAGACGCCGTGTGCCAGACCTGTGAGCCGCTCGCGCGCCAGTGCCATTCCGGCCAGAGTGGAGGTCGATACAAACACCCGGGTCTGGGGAAATTCCTTGCGCAGCGCGCGCAGGAATTCCAGGCAGGAAAGTACCTCCCCGACCGAAACTGCGTGCAACCAGATCGCGCCCGGACCGGTCTGTCTAAATGAGTGCGAAAGGAAGCCGAAGCGCTGCGGCAGCGACCGCCAGTAACCCCGGCTCGCGAAGCCGCGCGCGAGGAAATACAATAACAACGGCGGCAACCCAAACGCCTGAAGAACCCGGTAGAGGAGATAGATGCCTTTTCTTTTCAAACGTTTGGTTCTTTTCCTGAGTATAACGGCGGCGTTCGCGGCGGACAAGGAACACCCCGTGTTCCGGCCCGACCCGGCGGTTCGCTATCCGCACCGCCAGACCAATGAGAAGGTCACGATTGCCGCCGACCCGTATGTTTCAGGCGAAAAAGTGCAGACCGCTTTCGGGAAGCTGAACCCTTATGAGTATGGCATCCTGCCGGTGCTGGTAGTCGTCCAGAACGACGGCAACCAGTCGATCCGGCTCGACCGCATTCAGGCCGTATACACCGGCCCGCAAGGCGCGAAGGTCGAAGCCACTCCCGCCTCCGAGGTGCGGTATTTGCGGGGCCCGGATCGACCGAAGGTGGTCACCGGTCCGCCCGGGATCGGGAAAATCGGCCGCGACAAGAAGAACCCCCTCGCCGCCTGGGAGATCGAAGGCCGCGCGTTCGCGGCCAAGATGCTGCCGGCCGGACAGACCGCCAGCGGCTTCTTTTATTTCCAGACCGGCCTGCAACGCGGCGCGACCCTGTACCTGAGCGGCCTAGCCGACGCTTCGAGCGGCCAGGAATTGTTCTATTACGAAATTCCGCTGGACCAGTAGGATGACCTGAGGTTTCGTGGGTAGTACCGGCACATTTAAGAGCCGGGAAGTCCTCTCCCTCGCAACTCGCCGTAAGACCTGCGTTCGGACACCTACAGAGCAGCGCCCACTGTGCCGATCGTTCGTGGTGCGAGAGGAGATCGGCGGTGGTAAGCGCAACCGCTTCGACTGGCGAAGGAAAGCTTTTCGCTGGTCGTGCTGGATGTGCAACTGCCGGACGGAGATGGCGTCGATCTGCTGCGCGACTTGAAGAGCACACCGGCGACGGCCGCGGCTCCGGTGATCCTGCTTTCGATTGAAGCCCAGGTGCGCGACCGGGTGCGCGGGCTCGAAACTGGCGCCGAAGACTACATTGGCAAGCCCTACGACCCGACGCACGTGCTGGCGCGGGCACGCCAGTTGATCGGTGAAACGATGAGCCCAGCTGGACAGAAGGCCACGTTATTACTGATCGATGACAGCGCGACCTTCCGCAACGAATTCAAAGAAATGCTGGAGGGGAATGGGTACCGCGCCATGGCCGCCGAGAACGCGGAAGAGGGTCTCCGCGCATCGGTGGCGGTCCGGCCGGCGGCTATCATCGTCGATGGCATGCTGCCGGACGGGATGGATGGAGCGACGCTCATCCGGCGCCTGAAGCAGGATGTGACGTTCCGCGACACTCCCTGTGTGTTGCTCACGGCCGCGCAAACAGCGGGCGACGAATCGCGGACACTGGATGCCGGCGCCGACGCGTACATCCGGAAAGGCACCGAGATCGACGTGATCCTGGCGCGCCTCACGGCCCTTCTGCGGCCGGGAGCAACCACGATCGCAGCCGGTTCGTGCGCCTTCAGCCTGCTCGGTCCCAAGAAGATCCTGACCGTGGACGACAGTGTCACCTATCTCCATGAACTCGCTAATGAACTGCGCAAAGAAGGCTACGATGTAATTCTCGCGACGTCGGGACAGGAAGCCCTGGACCTGCTGCAAGTTCAATCCGCCGATTGTATTCTGCTGGACCTCATGATGGAGGGCCTCTCCGGACAGGAGACGTGCCGCCTTATCAAGAGGCACCCCGCGTGGCGCTACATCCCGGTGTTGATTTTGACCGGAGTCCAGGAAGCGCATGCAGTCATTGAGGGCATCAATGCGGGGGCCGACGATTGCATCCCCAAGTCGGGCGGCTTTGAGGTTTTGAAGGCTCGTGTGCGGGCGCAACTGCGGCGGAAGCAGTTCGAGGATTAATACCGCGCAATTCAAGAGAAGCTGCTCGAAAAGGAACTGCAGGCGGCGAAAGCCATTCGCAAGATGAACGCGGAACTCGAAGGCCGGGTGCAACAGAGGACCGCGCAACTGGAGGCAGCAAATCAAGAGCTGGAATCGTTCTCCTATTCTGTGTCGCACGACCTGCGCACCCCCCTCCGTGCGATCGACGGCTTTTCGAAAATGCTGCTTGAGGATTATGCCGACCAGTTGGCTGGCGAGGGGCAGCGGTACCTCAAGCTGATCCGGCAGAGCACCACGCACATGGCGGCACTGATCGATGACCTGCTTGCGTTCTCTCGCCGGGGGCGGGCCCCGGTGAACAAGCAGAAGATGTCGGTTGGCGACGTAGTGCGCCATGCCATAGAGGATCTGCAACCCGAGCGGAACGGCCGGAACGTGGAGATTACGGTCGGAAACCTGCCTTACTGCAACGCCGATCCACTGCTAATCCGTCAGGTTTTCGTCAATCTGCTGTCGAATGCAATCAAGTATACGCGGCGGCGCGACGTGGCGCGGATTGAAGTGGGAGCAAAGCCGGCAGGCCGGCTGCGGGATGAGGGTGAGCCGGCGCCCGACGATTTCGGCGACCCCGAAATGCCGGTCTATTATGTCCGCGATAACGGAGTCGGTTTCGACATGCGATACGCCGACAAGCTGTTCGGAGTCTTCCAGCGCCTCCATTGCAAGGAAGATTTCGAGGGCACGGACGTGGGCTTGGCTACGGTGCAACGAATCGTGAAGAAGCACGGCGGCCGCGTGTGGGCCAAAAGGGCCGTGGGCGAAGGCGCGGTCTTCTATCTCACGATTCCGTGATTCGAAGCGGCGCCGCCGCGCATGATACACTCCGGTCATGGCGGACCCTCGCGAGGTGCACGATGAGCCGCCGCCCTTTCTGGGAACGTGGCGCCGCGTCTATTGGGCGGTGGTGATCTACCTGGCCGTGATCATCGCCGCGTGTTACGGCTTCACGCGGGCCCTCGAATGACAACCCTGGACTGGGTAGTCCTGTTCGCGACCCTGACGGTGATTGTCGGCTACGGCTTATATCGCAGCCGAGGCAGCGACACGGTCGATCGCTTTTTGCTGGCGGGCAAGACCATGCCGTGGTATGCCATGGCCCTGTCCATCATGGCCACGCAAGCCAGCGCCGTTACATTTATTTCCACTACGGGACAAGCTTACGTCGACGGCATGCGCTTCGTGCAGTTTTATTTCGGGCTGCCGATCGCCATGGTGATTCTCTGTGCGACCGTCGTGCCGGTGTTCCACCGCGCCAAAGTCTTCACCGCGTATGAATACCTTGAGCAGCGCTTCGACACGAAGACGCGCGCGCTCGCCAGCATCATCTTTCTCTGCCAGCGCGGCCTTTCGGCGGGGCTGACGCTGTATGCGCCGGCGATTGTGCTGTCGGTAATTCTGGGATGGCCGGAGCGCGCGACCATTTTTCTGATGGGCGTGACGGTCATCACTTACACAACCCTCGGCGGCGTGAAGGCGGTCACTTGGTCGGACGTGCAGCAGATGTGCATCATCTTTATCGGGTTGATCATTGCCCTGGTCACGCTGATTCACCTGCTGCCCGCTTCGATTTCCTTCCCCGATGCGCTATACCTGGCGGGCGCGGCGGGACGACTGAACGCGGTGACCACCAATTTTAATTGGGACGACCAGTTCACGTTGTGGAGCGGGCTGATCGGCGGCACATTCCTGTTCCTTTCTTATTTCGGCTGCGATCAATCGCAGGTGCAGCGGTACCTCACCGGCAAATCGATCGCGCAAAGCCGCCTGAGCCTGATTTTCAACGCGGTGGCCAAAATCCCGATGCAGTTTTTCATTCTCTTCATCGGAGCGATGGTCTTCATCTTCCACCTGTTCGTGACGCCGCCGATCCTGTACGAGAAAGCGGCGCTGGACCGCATTGAAACGGTCGCGGCCTATCAGCCGGTGGCGGACAGTTATGCGCGCGCGTTCGAGCAGCGGCGGAAGGCCGCGCTGAGCTTGATCGACGCCCATCATGCGCACGATGCGGCGACGGAACGGACAGAGGTGGAGGCGTACCGGCAGGCGCAGCGGGGTATCGAGGACGCCCGGCGGCAGGCCTCGCGGCTGGTCGAGACCACCACCGGCGAGCAGAAATTCAGCGACACCAATTACATTTTTCTCTCGTTTGTGACCAAGTATTTGCCGGCGGGCCTGGTAGGGCTGATCATCGCGGTGATCTTCGCGGCAACAATGTCCGCGAGCGCCGGGGAGATCAACTCTCTCGCGACGGTGACGATGGTTGACCTGTACCGGCGCTACTTCCACCGCCTCGGGAGCGATCATCACTACCTGATGGCGTCGCGGTGGGCGACGATCTTCTGGGGCGCGTACGCGGTGATTTTCGCGGGCTGGGGGCGGAAACTCGGGTCGCTCATCGTGGCGGTAAACGTCGTGGGGTCGTTGTTTTACGGCTCGCTGCTGGGCGTTTTCGCACTGGCCTTCTTTTTTCGGCGCGTCGGCGGCACAGCGGCGTTTTTCGGCATGCTGGCAGGCGAGGCGGCAATCTTCTGGGCATTCTTTTTTACGAAGATTTCGTTTCTCTGGTACAACGTGCTGGGCTGCGCAGTGGTAATCGCGACGGCGCTAGTGATCACGCGCATCCAACCCGGGGAGAGACGGGACGTTTCCACCCCGAATATGCTTTCTGAATCACAATAGCGCGTTGTTTGTGCGTACTACGCGCGGCCGATTAGCGGGAAACGTCCCGTCCATCCCCGGCCTTGCGGAGCTTGCGCCAGACCAGATACGCCGCCACCAGCACACCGATCCCGATGGTCCCGATCACCAGATAGTGATGGATGTTTTGTTCCACCGTCTCCCAGCGCTCGCCGAGGAAATATCCCAGGCTGAGAAAGCTGGACACCCACAGGATCGTGCCGCTATAGGCGAACATCGCGAACTGATGCGGGGCGACTTCACTCATTCCTGCCGCATAGGCAGTCAGGTGGCGGACGCCGGGAATGAAGTAGCCGAGCGTGAGCGCCCAGTGTCCGACGCGCTCGAACCATGCGTGGGCGCTGGCGAGGCGCTCGTCGTTCACGTGGAGATACTTGCCGTACCGGTGGAGGATCTTAAGCCCGAAAATCCGGCCGAGGCCGTAGCTGATACTCATGCCGCAGGCACTGCCTAACGCGGCCGCCGCGAAAGTCAGTGAGAGCGAGAAGTTGCCGCGATAGATCAGGTAACCGCTGAACGTGAGGAGCGTCTCGTCCGGCACCGGGAGGCCGACGATGCCGAAAATGAGGAGCACGAAAATCGCCGCATAGCCGTACTGCGTGATCCAGGCGAGAACCTGTTGTTCCACGAAGGGCGTTCCACCTTAAACGGCGAGCTCGGTGATATCTACCGGGGAAGAATTGCCTTCCACCACCACTATGCCGCTCTCGGTCACATAGTGAGAACGCGCGTCGCATTCGAGATCGAAGCCGACAGTGGTCCCGGGCGGTATGCGGACGTTTTTATCGAGAATGGCGCGGCGAACCCGGGAGCGGCGGCCGATGTCGCAGCTATCGAAAATAATCGAGTCCTCCACGACGGCGCCGGCGTGCACGCGCACGCCGCGCCCCAATACTGAATTGCGCACGATGCCGCCCGAGAGTATGCTGCCGCCGGAGACGACCGAATCAATGGCCTGCCCGCGGCGGTTCTCTTCATCGAAGGTGAATTTGGCCGGCGGATCGGGATAGCTGGTAGTGCGCAGCGGCCATTGGCGGTTGTACAAGTTCAACTTGGGGCTGACGGAGCGGAGATCCATGTTGGCCTCGTAGTAGGCGTCGATGGTTCCCACATCGCGCCAGTACGGCGGGTTCTCGACAGGCTCTCCGGGAATGCGGTTGGTCTGGAAGTCGTAGGCGAAAATCTCCATTTTGCCGGCGAGCTTGGGCAGAATGTCGTGTCCGAAATCGTGATGAGTGCCGGGATCCTCCGCATCGTCCTTTAGCAAGCGCAGCAGCGTCTTAGTGGAAAAAATGTAATTGCCCATCGAGGCGTATACCATTTCGGGGTTGCCGGGAATGGTCGGGGCGTCGGGATTCTTTTCGTGAAATGCAAGTATACGGCCGTCCGGCGCGGCTTCAATCACACCGAATTCGTTCGCCTGATCCTTCGGCACGGGGATCGCGGCCACCGTCACCTCCGCGTTGGTGTTAATGTGCGCTTCGACCATGCTCGTAATATTCATGCGGTAGATGTGATCGGCGCCAAAGATGGCCACGACGCGCGGCTCGGATTGCTCCACCAGGTTGATGTTCTGATAAATCGCGTCGGCCGTGCCCTGATACCAGGTTTCGCCGGCACGCATCTGCGCCGGCACGGGAATGATGAAGTGACTCTTGAGCAGTCCGGCGAACTGCCAGCCCTCATTGAGGTGTTGCAACAGAGACTGGCTGCGAAACTGTGTCAGCACGTACACCGAATAGATGCCGGAATTCACGAAATTGCTGAGAACGAAATCGACAATGCGATACTTGCCGCCGAATGGAACGGCGGGTTTAGCCCGCTCCTTAGTGAGCGGAAAGAGCCGGGTCCCTTTGCCCCCGGCCAAAACGATTCCCAACACCCGCATGCGCATCGGTGCGTGGCCTTTATTCTTCCAGGCAATCAGGTTACCACGCAAGGAAATCGAAGTGTTCAGGGAAATTCAAACGGCAGCAGTTTCGTACAGTGATGGAGCGCCTGGCGGGCGCGTCTTCCAGCGGCGGTGTATCCATAACCACTGGTCGGGATATTCGCGGATGACGGTTTCGAGTTGCGTCTGGAGCGCCTGGGTGTCGCGCGCCGCGTCACCCGTAACCGCGACGGGCGGATAAAACCGGAGCACGTAACGGCGTTCGGCGGCGGACCAGAGCGCGAACCCGGGAATCACGGCCGCGCCGCTGTGCGCGGCCAGCTTGGCGAAACCCGCGCCGGCGGAAGCTGGAATGCCAAAGAAATCGACGAACACGCCGGAATCGAGCGCCGCGTTTTGATCGATCAGGATACCAACGGTTTCATTCGCCGCCAAGGCCTTCAGGATGACGCGCGCGAAGTCTTTTTTGAGAACGACGCGGTTGCCGGACAAAGCGCGGCGGCGTTCCACCAGGTTGTCAATCCATCGGTTGTCCAGCGGGCGGGCGACGACGTTCATGGGCGCGGCAAGCAACGCGTGGGCGTAGGCGCTTAGCTCCCAATTTCCAAGGTGCGCGGTTGCAAACAGCACGCCGCGGCCGGCGGCGAGGGCGGTCTTGACGTGCTCGTAGCCTTCGCAGCGAATCCAGCGGTCGAGAGTATCTTGCCGGATGGAGGGGAACTTGGCGAAGGCCACCAGCAGGCGCGCGATGGAGTGGAAGACGCCGTCGACAATCTCGCGGTGGCGCGCCGCGGTCAGGTTCGGCAAGGCGATTGCCAGATTGCGGCGCGCGACGCGGCGCAAGCGCGGCACCGCCAGATCCAGAAGGTGCGCGTAGCCGCGCGCGAGCCGCTCCGCCAGGGGCCGCGGCGCCCACTCGAGAGATTTCAAAACGGCCAGCGCGACCGCGAATTCGATGGCGTTGCGAATTGCCGAGCGGCGCATGCGATCATTCGATCCAGCCGCCGCCGAGGACGAGGTCGCCATCATAAAAGACAGCGCCCTGGCCGGGCGTGACGGCGCGCTGCGGCTCCGCAAAGATGACTTCGACGCGCGCGGGATCTCCGGCGGCGTGCAGCGTGGCCGGGGCGGCGACGTGCTTGTTGCGGATCCTCACTTCCGCGCGTACGGGACCGGCGAGACCCGCGATCGAAATCCAGTTGACGTGATTGGCATGGAAACTCCGGCGCAGCAATTCGTCATTCGCGCCGACCACGACTTGCCGCACTTGCGGATGAGTCGCGATCACGTAGAGCGGCTCGCCGGTGGCGACCCCGAGCCCGCGGCGCTGGCCCACCGTGAAATGATGGACTCCCTCGTGTTGGCCCAGCGTACGACCGCCGGTGGTAACGATGGGACCGGGCGCCGGAGGCGGTGAACCGCCATTTTCGTGCAGCCAGGCGCTCAGGAAGGCCGCATAATCGCCGTTCGGCACGAAGCAGATTTCCTGGCTGTCGCTCTTGGCGGCTACCGGCAGGCCGAAGGAATGCGCCAACTCGCGAACTTCGCTCTTGATCATGCCGCCGAGAGGAAACAGCGTACGCGCCAACTGCGCTTGGGTGAGCCCGAATAGAAAATAGGTCTGGTCCTTGGTGAGATCGGCGGGGCGCAGCAACTGGTAACGGGCGGACGCCTCATCATAGCGCACGCGGGCGTAATGACCCGTCGCGATTTGGCGCGCGCCGACGGCGTCAGCCAGTTCGAGGAAACGATCGAACTTGATGTAGTTGTTGCACAGCGTGCAGGGGACTGGTGTGCGGCCGGCAAGATACTCTTCGACAAAAGGCCGGACCACCTGCTTTTCGAACTGCTCCTCAAAATTGACGACGTAGTAGGGAATACCGATTTGTTCGGCAACGCGGCGCGCGTCATAGACGTCATCGAGCGAG
>DATGII010000049.1:0-11940 GCA_035295805.1 Bryobacteraceae bacterium
ATCGACGGGCAGGCTTTGGCGCACTTGGCGCAATCGATGCAAAGGTTTGGATCACGGCGGATACGCAGCCCTCGACGCCGGGCGGCCGGGATGCAAAAGAAGTACGGCCGCCGGTCTCGTAATAACGCACGAACCAGTAGAATTCAACGCCGATCCAGAGATTGAGCGCCAGGAATACGCCCTGAAACGCGCGGCGAAGTCGTTGCGGATTGCCGGAACTGGCTCGCCGGACAAGTTTTTTCCGGCGCGGGATCGAGGGCCGGCAGGACGGGGCGGTGCCCGTCACTGCAGCAGGGAGATGGCGTAGTAGAGCCCGCCGAAAACGACAACCGAGAGCACTCCGACCGCGACCCAGCGCAGATAGCGCTCGGTGTTGCTGATTTGCACGTGTTCATCGTTCCGAATTTGATCCGCGAGGCAGTCGAACATAAAATCAATCCTCCTTGTATTTACTGGACGTTTTCAGTCTTCTAACTCCGAAATAAGAGGCGCAATGGAATGATCGGAGGTTACACGAGCACGCATTACCCCGCATTTGCGGAGGGGGGCGAGTACCCCCCAATGAACTGTTGGCCAAATCCAGCAATTCGGATACGATTAGTCTAAATTGAATTGCGGCGGCGTGACCAAGGTCACTGCCGGCGCCCGGGCGGCAACCTTAGGCTGTTTGTGAAAAGGAACTTTCATGAAGAAGCTCTGGATTAGCTTTGCGATCGTGTTTTTCGGATCCTTCGCGGTGTTAGGGTGGATAGGCACGCGAATCTACCAGGAAATGCCGCCGATTCCCGCGCAGGTGATCGACTCCGACGGCAAAGTGATTCTCACGGAGGGCGACATCGAGCGCGGGCAGAACGTGTGGCAAGCGCTGGGCGGGATGGAAGTCGGGTCGGTCTGGGGGCACGGCAGCTACGTGGCGCCGGACTGGACGGCGGACTGGCTGCATCGGGAGACGACCTTCGTGCTGGGCGAATGGGCCCGTTCGGGATACGGCAAGCCGTACGAACAGCTCACCGCCGAAGACCAGGCGCGGCTGCGCGGGCGGCTGGAAGAGATGTACCGGCGGAACGGGTATGATGCCGGAACCCGCACGCTGCGCATCGAGGCCGCACGGGCGCGGGCGTTCGAAGCAGGAGTACGGCATTTTTCCGAAGTTTTCATCAATGGCAATGCGGCCTACGCGATCCCGGCCGGCAGCGTGAGCTCGCCCGAACGTATGCGGCAACTGGCAGGCTTCTTCTTCTGGACGGCATGGCCGGCGGCGGCGGACCGGCCCGGAGACCATGTTTCCTATACGCACAACTGGCCGTACGAGCCGCTGATCGGCAATCGTCCAACCGGGGAAGCGGTGCTGTGGACCGGCGTCAGCATCATCATGCTGCTGGCGGGCGTATGCGCGATGGTGTGGTGGTACGCTTCGCAGAAGACCGGGGACGAGCGGGAGCCGGTTCCGGCTGCCGATCCGTTGGGCGGCTGGCGCGCCACTCCTTCGCAGCGCGCCACGCTGAAGTACTTTTTTGTAGTGTCGGCGCTGATCCTTGTCCAGATCCTTTTAGGCGTGGTGACCGCGCACTACGGGGTGGAAGGGGACGGCTTCTATGGAATCAAGCTCTCAAAGATCCTACCGTATAGCGTGACGCGGACCTGGCACGTCCAGATCGGGATTTTCTGGATTGCCACGGCCTGGCTGGCGGCGGGATTGTTCATCGGGCCGCTGGTGAGCGGCTACGAGCCGAAATTTCAGAAGCTCGGCATTCATGTCCTGTTCGGCGCGCTGCTGGCGATCGTGGTCGGGTCCCTGGCGGGCGAGTGGATGAGCATCCAAAACAAGCTGTCCGACGCCAACTCGTTCCTGTGGGGACATCAAGGTTATGAATATGTCGATTTGGGGCGCGGGTGGCAGATTCTGCTGTTTGTGGGACTGCTGATCTGGCTGTTGCTGGTGGTGCGCTCGGTCTGGCCGGCGCTGCGGAACGGCGGCGGCGGCGAACAGCGGCAGCTGTTGTGGCTGTTTCTGATGTCGGCCGCGGCAATCGGATTGTTTTATGGCGCCGGGCTGAATTGGGGGCAGCACACGCACCTGTCGATCGTCGAATATTGGCGCTGGTGGGTAGTACATCTGTGGGTGGAAGGCTTCTTCGAAGTGTTCGCGACCACCGTGATCGCGTTCTTTTTCGCGCGGCTCGGACTGATCCGACCGGGCCTGGCGGCGCGGGCTTCGCTGCTTTCGGCCACGATTTTCCTGGCGGGCGGGATCATCGGGACGTGCCATCACCTGTACTTTTCCGGAACGCCGACGGTGGCGCTGGCCTTCGGGTCGGTATTCAGCGCGCTGGAAGTGGTGCCGCTGACGTTCATCGCTTACCCGGCGCTGGATGATCTTCGACGCGGCCGGCTCACGGCCTGGGCGGAGCGGTACAAGTGGCCGGTGTACTTCTTTGTGGCCGTGGCGTTCTGGAACATGGTGGGGGCGGGGCTGTTCGGTTTCATGATCAACCCGCCGATCGCGCTCTACTTCATGCAGGGCCTCAACACCACGCCGCTACACGGGCACGCGGCGCTGTTCGGCGTGTACGGCATGCTGGGCATCGGCTTAATGCTGGTGTGCCTGCGGGCCATGAGCCAGAACCTGGAGTGGAAAGAGAACTGGCTGCGCATCGCGTTCTGGGGCATGAACGCCGGCTTGCTCATGATGTGCGTCGGCAGCCTGCTCCCGGTGGGACTGGCGCAGACGTGGGCGTCGGTCGAACACGGCTACTGGTTCGCTCGGAGCAGCGACTTCCTGCAGTCGCCGCTGATGCAAACACTGCGCTGGATGCGGGTACCCGGCGACACGGTGTTCGCGATCGGGGCGCTGGTACTGGTGGCGTTCGTATTCTTCGGCCGCCGCAGCCATAAAGAAGCCGTCGAAATTCCCCAGGGCCTGCGAGTGCCGGCTGGGGACTGAAGGCGCTGCGCCAAATCGCACAATCGTGAGCGACTTACCCCAGATGGTCCGGTTTTCGGGGTGTGGGGTTTCTCGGCAGAACACAGAAAGGGCAGGATTTAGCAGCGGGGCTCAGTTGGAAAACGATCTGCATTCAGCGAACCACCACGAGGAGGCAAGCATGCGAGCGAAACCGGATCTGGTTCCTGATTGCGATGTTCATGGCAAGCCGATGTACCGGGACGAGCGTCCTGCCTCGGAACTCGGGCTGGCCGGGAGCCGGGATGTGATCGTGTGGCGGTGCTGCTGCGAGGGATGCCGACGCTATTTCGAAGGCGCGACCGGCTATCGGGACGCGAGGCCGAGCGGCGTTGAGGCGGATCTGACGCCGCGCTGCCCGAATGACGGGGCATTCCTGGTAGCGCAGCGGGCGCGTGATTCGTACATCTGCCCGGTGGCCGGCTGTTCGACGGTGCACGCGTGGGGAGCCGCGGCGCCGCACGAGTTCCAACTGGCGAGCGCCACCTAGAAAGGAAAGCACCATGGGACAAATTGTGGCAGCGATGGCCAGCATGCATGCGCCGCAGTTGTTCACGCGGCCGCCGGAGGAGGATCCCAAACAACTGGAAACCGGGATTGCGGCGATGCGTCAACTGGGCCGGGTGCTGGATGAGACGAGGCCGGACGCACTCATCATTTTCGCCAGCGATCACATGGAGACGTTTTTCCTGCGGACGGTGCCTACGTTCGCAATTCTGGCCGGAGACCAGGCGACGGCGGCTTTTTCAGGAAAGACGTGGAGCCCGCCGATTCATCGGGGTCTGGCGGAAGGACTGCTAGAGCAGCTGGTGCGCCGCGATTTCGATATGGCGTACTCGCAGGACGCCGACCTCGGCCACTCGTTCGCGGCGGTATTCGAGTGGATCCTGGGCGAGCGGCAGATTCCCGTAGTTCCGATCCTGGTGAACACGTATCTGCCGCCGCTGCCGAGCGCGCGGCGGTGCGCGGCTCTGGGAAAGGCGATTGCCGAAATTATTCACGCGGGCCGGCCGGAAAGGGTGGCTGTGCTGGCCAGCGGCGGCATGTCGCACTATCCGGGCACGTGGAAATACTACAAACCGGCCTACGATTTCGACCGGTGGTGCCTGGCGGAACTGGAGAACAGCCACTCGGAATCATTCTTAGACCTGACGCCGGAACAGCTCGATGAAGTGGGCAATACCGAGATGCTGCCGTGGGCGCTGGCGCTAGGCGCGATCGGCGTGCAGCATTTAGAATTGCTCTCTTACCAGCCGACGACGCATCACGGCCACGCCGTGGTGCAATTCCATCCGGGTGCAAAGGCGAACGCCGAACGACCGCAGCCCTACACATTCCAGAATCATCCTTATCATTTCTACAACCACCCGCCGATGGCGGCGTACAAGCTGAATAAGCTGCTTTACGATTCGCGGTTCAAGCCGCACATGCGGGCGCGGCTGCTGGAGAATGCGGGGGCGGTCGCAGCCGAATACGAATTGAACGAAGTCCAGACGAGGGCCATCGTGCAGAGCCTGGAATTCCGGCATCTCGACACGGACAAGCCCGGGCAGGACGCGGATCCGCTGGTGGAAGCCGGCGCGCATCCAATTGGGGCGCTGATGGCGATCCACGGGCTGCAGCAAGACAAACGGAAGGCGTTGGCAGGCACGCGGAAGATGGTGACGGCATAACGCCATGACGCGCGGAATCCAAGAAACGGAGAAAGCAATGCAATCAAACAATACGAAGACACTGGTTAAATCGCTGGGAACGCTGATGGGAGTGATCTCATTCGGTGTTAACGGGCCTTTCTTTTTTGAGCGCTTCGGATTGTATTTACCGATAGCGGTAGCGACGGCGGCGGTAATCGGCGCGGCGGTGGGATGCAGCGCAGCCGGAATGCTGTACTGGCTGAGCCACCGGGAGCATGCGCTGACACCGGTACCGGCGATTCGCATAAAGCCGCACCAGCACGCCGCTTAGCGTTTCGGGCTGGCGAAAATATCGCGCGCGCCCGGTTCGCGCAACCGATTCAGGGAGAATGATAGGGATGCCGGAACCCTCGCTCTCTGAAATGCTGGATTTTGCGCTGGCGCTCTCCGAGGAGGCAGGCCGATTCATCCTGCCGCTTTGGAAAAGCGTGGCCGTTGGACACAAAGCCGACGGCTCGGAAGTCACCGAAGCAGATCGGGGCGCCGAACAAGTGTTGCGCCGGCGGATCGCCGAGCGGTACCCGGATCACGCCATTTTGGGCGAGGAGTTCGGCGGAGAGCGCGAGGCCGAACATCTTTGGCTGCTCGACCCGATCGACGGAACCGCGTCGTTTGCGATCGGGCTGCCGCTGTTCGGGACATTGATCGCGTATCTGCGGAGGGGGGAAGCGCACGTCGGAGTCATCGGCGGGCATGCGCTCGGTGAAACGGTCTATGCCGCGACCGGCGGAGGATGCTGGCTGCGGCGAAGCGGCAGCGCCGCGCAACGTCTGCGGACCTCAGCGGTGACCGATCTATCCCAAGCCTTTGCGGTCGCAACCGGGTTCGAGTTCACCGACCTCGATCCGCGCGATTCCCGGCCGGGCGTCCGGCTTTCCCGCCTGTATAGTAAAGCACGCCGATTTCGCTGGTCGGGAGATTGCATCAACTATGCGCTGTTATGCCAGGGGCGCGTCGACGTGGCGCTCGATCCAAGGATGAACCCGTGGGATATCGCGGCGCTGGCGCCGTGCATTCGCGAAGCGGGCGGCGCCGTCAGTTCGATCGACGGCAACCCGGATTGCATCTGGGAGCCGAATCTGGTCGCCTCAGCGAATCCCACACTGCACGCGCAGGTTTTGCGCGAGCTACAAGCGGACTAAAAGCGCAAATCGCCCGAGCGCCCATAGCGTGGTGTAATTTGGGAAGCTTGAACCCACCCCTCCCGGCCGGCCATGGAGCCCTCCTTAATCTCGATCTTGATGACCCCGTTCTCCACTTCGCGAACCTGAATCGCGGTACCGCGAGGAACGGTAAAGAGCGAGCCCGTCTGGATGAGATCGTGCAAGCGGTCCGGATCTCTGGAAAGCTCGCGCACTACCGGCGCCTCCAGCCCGAGGATCACGAAAGGACTGTTACCCTGCAAGCGCCATGCCTGAGGCGGCGCTGAAGGATCAGGCGCTCCGGAAAGTGCGGTCCGGCCTCGCGCCTTTACGGAGCCGGGTTTCTTACCGGCAGGATCAGCCGGCATGGAGAACGGGACTTTGTCACGCTCGTTCGGGGCGGCTGCCCTCCGGATGCTCGTCTGGGGCTCGCTGACCGGAGACTGGATACATGCGGACGGAGGCAATGATGGCAGCGGCGCCGCCAAGGCGCGACTCTGCCGGATCAGCCCAACAAAATACAGCCCGCCCGACAGGCCCACGGCGAAGAGACCAACCCAGAGCAGGTCGTAACGCCAGTTCCGGATGCCCATATCGAGCGGCCCCGAATCGCTCACCGCGACTTCAGCGTGTGTTGCCGCGCGGGGCCCCGAATTGACCGCCGGCGGCTTCTCCAACGCCTGCAAATCAGAGCCGAGCCGCTGTCCACAGTCGAGGCAGACGGCATAGCAGTGATCCTCGCCTCTCGGCGTAAAAGGAAACGTTTTGCGCCGGTGACGGCACCGAAAGAGCTGGTTAAACAGGTTCTGCAGCATAGATTCAGATGCGCCGGCGCCACTTTCCAACATCGCGGAATTTTCCATAAGGTGACCTAATCCAAGGACTCAATGGGAAGCGCCGTAGTCGTCGCGAAGGCCGCTACTCGCACCGGCATGGTGTTTGCGAGCAACAGCGCCGGCGGTTCCTGAATCCGCCGAAGGGCGAGATCGATTCCATGATTGTATTTCTCGCGATGAGCGGGGCTACAGAAATCAGGATCGCGCCGCATTCGCGCGGGCAGCCAGAACTCCCTACCGCAGAGAACGCATCGCATAATTCCATCTCCCTTCCACCCCAATCGGGTGTCGCCGCTCAGACCGCGACTCCCGAGTAAGCAATTGGCAGACCAGACGATGCTAACCAAATGGATTGCGAGTTCTAGGATCACCGGCTTAGAGCGCTGATATCCGTTGATCCCCCGGGGCCTGAGCCGGAAGTTACTACGAGGAATTACACGCCGCCACCTCAAAATCGCGTAAGGCTTGCATGCGGTGAATCACTGAAGTCCAACGGCTGCTCAATCAGTTCGCGCGGGAGCTATTGGTCTGGAAGACAAGCTGCTGACAAGCTGGTTCCCATGTCAATCAGCCAAGCCCGAGCAGCGGTACGCACTGGTGATAACTCGATGAGACTCACGATCCGAAAAGCCGCCAGAAAAGCCGCCCGACCGGCCGCGGTGCTAACTGGACTCGCGGCCGTGATGGTGTTCGCGGGCGGATTGCTCTTCGGCTACGCCGGAGCGATCAGCACGAGGGTGCAGGCGGCAGCGCTGGAGAACGAGCCCGCACCCGCCAGCGACGTGTCCACTCGCTCCCGGATTTGGGGCACGCATTTCCTGGGTCACCCGATGAGCGATTATCAGCGATACACGTGCGATAAGTTCGGCCCGGCCTGCCCAACCGCACTGGCCATCCAAGCCGCGGAAAATTTAAAAGGGGACTGCGAGGCCTATCACTACAATTCGGACGGAACGCTGGACTGGGGATACTTCCAGATCAACAGCATCCACCTTTCGCGCCGCGGGGTAAACCTCCGCGACCTGCTCGATTGTAAGGCGAACATCGACTTTGCCTACCAGCTCTACACCGAAGAAGGGTTCCAGCCGTGGAGTACATTTGTAGGCGGCCAATACCGGAAATTTCTGGACGAGTCCCTGTGGAACGGCGGCGAGTGATCTTACGTTGTGAGGATCCCACTTAGTTCTGATACGGCGGAGGGGCGAGTCGTGCACTACCGAACCGCGCCGCGGGAAAGATAACGATAAAACACAATCGTCTATCGCACGGTTGCATCGTTCCAGCCGCCAATGCTACCTTCGTCTCACACGATGGGTCCACGGCCGATCATCACACTCCATGTCCCGGGTGCACTGCGCGCTTACTGTGCGGGCGCGGCGCAACTCTCGATTTCGGCGCACACCGTGCGCGATGCGCTGGAGGAACTGGAGCACACGCAGGCCGCGTTGTATCGCAATGTCTGTGATGAGACGGGCCGGCTACGCCGGCACCTGAACGTGTTCGTGAATTCGGATAATGTCCGCGACCTTGACGGAATCGATACGAAGCTCACACCGGGGGACGTGGTCACGATTTTACCGGCAGTTTCTGGAGGTTAAAGATGGCGGATCGAGTCATTCTCACGATCGGCACCAAGAAAGGCGTATTTGTCGCGGAAGCCGCGAAGGCGAGGCGCAGCTTTACGCTGCGCGGGCCCTTCGGCCCCGGGGTCCCTGTTTACGCGACACTGATTGACACGCGCGGGACACCGCGAGTGTATGCCTCGAGTTGCAATCCGTTCTTCGGCATGAAGGTGCTGCGTTCAACTGACCTGGGGAAGACATTTAAGGAGACGAAGTCGGCGCCGGCGTTTCCCAAAGATGATGGACGCGCGATGGCGAACATCTGGGCCCTGGAGCCCGGCCCCGGCAAGAGGGAGCTATGGTGCGGCGTCGAACCGGCGTCCCTGTTCCAAAGCCAGGACGCCGGCGATTCGTGGGAGCTGGTGCCCGGCATCAGCAACCACGAGCATGCGCGCAAGTGGAACCCGGGCGGCGGCGGGCTTTGCCTGCACACGATTATTCGCGACGGAAACCGCGTGCACATCGGCATCTCGACCGGCGGGCACTATCTGAGCGAAGACGGCGGCGTCACCTTCAAGGCGTCCAATCAAGGAGTGGGGGCCGGTTTCGCGCCCGATCCCTATCCCGAGTTCGGGCAATGCGTGCACAAGATGGCGCGGCACGACGCCGCGCCGGGGCGGCTCTACATGCAGAATCACGGTGGATGGTCGGACTGGACCGGACCTGGCGGGCCGCGGCCGGATATCGGGGTGCTGCGGAGCGACGACCACGGCCGCTCGTGGCGGTCGATCGCCAAAGGATTACCGTCGGACTTCGGATTTCCCATCGTGGTTCATCCGCACGACCCCGATACCGTCTACGTTATGCCGCTCGAGCCGGCGACGCGGTCCTGTCCCGGCAGTGCGCCCGCAGTGTGGCGGAGTGAAACGGGCGGCGCCTCGTGGAGCCGGCTGGCGCGCGGTCTGCCCAAAAAACAAAGTTACTTTACCGTGCTGCGCGATGGCATGGACATCGACCAGATGAAAACACCCGCGCTCTACTTCGGCACGACCACGGGCCAGCTGTGGATCGGAAGGGAAGGCGGCGAGCAGTGGGACTGCCTGTTTCACTCGCTCCCGCCGATTCACAACGTGAAGGTCGCGATTGTTTGAGCGCGCCGGCGCGGGGCCGAAAGAGCCAAGGCGCCTGCCGAAGAAGCACACGAAGTGAATCGCACGGGCGAGGGTTGCGGACACTCAGGGTGTTGGGTTTTGCGGACCGGGCGCGGGACGCACCCTCACCAGAGCTCGACGAACACGGTTATCCCGCGACGGGCGCCGGGTGCGGGACTTTCTTGCCTTTGTTTCCGCGCCAGGAGCGCACTTTTTCCTGTGCTGCCGCCATGTAGGTGTAGAACACGGGCGTCAGGTAGAGCGTTACCAGCTGCGAGAACAGCAGACCGCCCACGACGACGAGGCCCAGCGGGCGCCGCGCTTCCCCGCCCGCGCCGTAGCCCAGCGCAATCGGCACTGCGCCCAGCATGGCTGCCATCGTAGTCATCATGATGGGGCGGAAGCGGATCAGGCAGCCTTGGTAAATCGCCTGCATTGGCGGCAGCTGCTGCTCTCGCTCGGCTTCGAGCGCAAAGTCGATCTGCATGATGGCATTCTTTTCCACGATGCCAATCAGCATGATCAGGCCCACGAACGCGTAGATGTTGAGATCGATGTGGAACAGGTACAACGTCACGAGCGCGCCGAAACCGGCAGAGGGTAAGCCCGACAGAATCGTCAGCGGATGAATGTAGCTTTCGTAGAGGATTCCGAGCACGATGTACACCACCATCACCGCGATCACCAGCAGCACCCAGAGGTTGCCCAGCGAGGTCTGGAAGGAGCGCGCCGCGCCCTGGAACTGCGTACTGATGGTGGCGGGCAGCTCCCGCGAGGCGACTTCCTGAATGCGCGAGACCACGTCGCCCAGCGCCGCGCCGGGCTGCAGGTTAAAAGAGACAGTCGCGGCCGGGAGCTCGCCGTAGTGGTTGATGGTCTGCGGTCCGGTCTCGGTCACTACCTTCGAGAGGGTGTCGAGCGGGATCAGCCGGCCGGTGGCGTTTTTGAAATAGAGCATCGAGAGCGCGTTGGGATCGGCCTGATATTTCGGCAGCAGCTCGAGGAGCACCTTGTATTCGTTCGCCGAGCCATAGATGGTCGAAACCCAGCGCTGCCCGTATGCATCATAAAGGGAGTTCTCGATCTGGTTGGCGTTCACGCCCATGGCGGCTGCTTTATCGCGGTCGATGGTTACGTTGACTTGCGGCGTGGTGACGGCAACATCGCTCGTAACATCCACCAGGCCGGGCAGGCCGTCGAGGCTGGCCGCCAGATGGTTGGCCGCCGCGTACAGCTCATCCTTATCGGGACTCTGCATGGAGAACTGGTACACGCTCTTAGTGACCTTGCCGCCGATCTGGATCGTCGGCGGGTTCTGCAGATAGGCCTTCATGCCTGGATAGCGGGCCAGTTCCGGACGGAGCTTCTTGATCAGATCATTGACACCGAGAGTGCGCTGGCTGCGCGGCTTCAGGTGCACGACCAGCGAGCCGTAGTTGGGGCCGCCCAGGTTGGTCGCGGTGGTGCCGCCGACACTGGCCATGAGGGCGTCGACGTTCGGGTCGGAGGCTACCATGTCGGCGATCTTCTTCTGATAGTCCACCATCTGGTAATACGAGGTGCCTTGCGCCGCCTCCGTGTAGACCTGCAGTTGATCGGTATCCTGGTCGGGAATGAATCCCTTGGGGATGTTGACGAACATGTACAGCGTGGCGGCCAGGACGATCACGAACGTCGCCATGACCGCGAGGCGCAGGCGCAGCGCCCATTGCAGCGTGCGATCGTACACCCATAGCATGCCTTCGAAGAATCGTTCCGTGGTCTCGTAGAACCAACCGCGCTTGCCTTCATGCACGGAGCGCAGGAAACGGCTACACAGCATGGGCGTCAGCGTCACCGAGACTACGCCCGAAATCAGAATCGCCACACAGATGGTGACGGAGAATTCCTTGAACAGGCGCCCGAGAATGCCGCCCATGAACAGAACCGGGATGAACACGGCCGCGAGCGATAGCGTCATCGAGACGATCGTGAACCCGATTTCCGCCGATCCGCGCATGGCGGCCAGCAGCGGGCGCTCTCCCATCTCGATATGCCGGACGATATTTTCGAGCATGACAATGGCGTCGTCCACCACAAAGCCGATGGATAGAATCAGCGCCATCATGGAGAGATTGTCGAGGCTGTAGTCGAGCAGATACATCACGGCGAAGGTGCCGATGATGGAGAACGGCAGGGCCAGGCTCGGAATGATGGTTGCGGAGAGATTCCGCAGGAACAGGAAGATCACCATGACCACGAGGCCCAGCGTGAGCAGCATGGTGAACTGCACGTCTTTGTACGATTCGCGAATGGTATCGGAACGGTCGTACAAAATGTCCATATGGACCGCCGGCGGCAGTTCGTTCTTGAATATCGGGAGCAAGCTCTTCACGCCGTCGGTAACGGCGATGGTGTTGGTCCCCGGCTGCCGCTGAATGGCGAGAATAATAGCGCGGTCGCCCTTGCCATGCGCGTAGAACCAGGAAGCGGTCTTATCGTCCTCGACGCTGTCAATCACGTTGCCGAGTTCTTCGAGGCGGACCGGCGTGCCGCCGCGATACGCAACGACGACCGGGCGGTACTGCTCGGCGGTCATGAGCTGGCCGCTCGC
>DATGII010000050.1:0-3560 GCA_035295805.1 Bryobacteraceae bacterium
ATCACGGAAGTGCGGCTGCTGCTCGAGCACGAACTCGATTTCGCGCGCGAACAGGCAACCCTGATCGACGCCCTGCGCCTGTACCGCTCGAGTCTGGGCATTCGGGTGCCGCGTCTGATTGAGCCCTTGTGCACCGCCAGGATCACCGCCATGACCGCCGAGCAGGGCGTCAAAGTCACCGATGCCTTTCCGCGCGCGCCGCGGCGCCGCCGGCGAATCGCCCGCCAGGTGATTGAAGCGTTGATCGCCGTGCCGCTCTTTTCCCGCGAGCCGGAGGCGGTATTCCATGCCGATCCGCATGCCGGCAATCTCCTTTACGACGAGCCGAACCGGGAACTCATCATTCTCGATTGGGCCCTCACCGGCCGGCTCAGCCTCGCCGCGCGGCGCCACGTAGTACTGCTGGCCGTTATGATGCTGCTGCGCCGGCCTGCAGGCGTCGCCGAAGCGATCTGTGCGCTGAGCCGGCGCCATCCCCGCACCCATCGCATACCGCAGGCGCTCATCGAACGCCGCGTCCGCCGGTTCTTTACGAATCTCCCGCCGGATCGGACGCCGGGCGTCCTGGATGCGATGAATCTACTGGACGAACTGGCCTTAAAAGGCGTGCGATTTCCATCTGCGCTCTTTATGTTCCGTAAAGTCCTATTCACCCTCGACGGTGTTCTGCACGACCTGGCGGGCCCCGGTGTGCAGGTGGATCAGGAAATTGCCCGCGAGTTTCTTACGCGCTGCATCGCCAGCTTCGGCGTGTTTCACGAGCCCTTGGATCTGAAGGATTTGCTGCCCGTCACACAGGCGTTGCTCACCACCTCGGCCCCCTCCGGTGCCTGGCCTTCGGTTTTCCGGTAACGCGCCCGCCGGATTTTTTATCGAAATCAAAACGCGAGACTTATCCCGAAAAACACGATTCGTCCCAGGCTCTGCTTCAGCACGCGCCTACGATAATGAGGATGGGAGAAGGTGGATGGGAAAGGCGATGATCGGATACGATGCCTCGAGCGCAATCGAGCACACTACGATTTGTACAAATCGTAAACTCCTCGTCAAGTGCTTTCCTTCCAACAAACGTAGGCGCGATTGCGAAACGTACGTTTCGAAAACACCGGCGGAATGGGTTCTACCGGTTGCGCCCGTGCTTTTCGTGCGCGGAGACCCAGTCCGACGACGAGATCGCCGAGCCCAGCGAGATTTCACCGGCTAGCGCCACGGCCGCAATGATTTCGGCCAGCCGGTTTACCTTGCCTTTGCCGTAGCAATCCATGATTTCCAGACATTCGCGCTGCGTCGCCAGGCCGGTGCCGCCGCCATAGGTCGCCACGATCAGCGAAGGGATCGTCAGCGAGAGATACAGGCCGCCAGGGGGGGTGAGTTCGGAATAAAGCACGCCGGCCGATGACTCTGCGACGTTGGCCACATCCTGGCCGGTGGCAATGAAGATCGCCGTGATGCTGTTGGGCGATTGCGCCCCGTTGTTGTTCGCTCCGGAAAGAAACGCGCCAATATTGGCGACCCCATAGTGATTCTGCAAAGTCTCCGGCTCGACGCGCAGGTGCCGCATCAGGACCTCGCGGGTGATCGTGGCTTCCGCCGTCACGCGTTTGCCGCGACTCCGCAGAATGTTGATGTGCGACGCCTTCTTGTCGGTAGCGAAATTGGATTCCAGGTAAAAGTTGGTGATCCCTTGATAGTGCGCCAGGATCCATTCGCATGCGGCCAGCGTCGCCCTACCCACCATGTTCTGCCCCGCCGCGTCCCCCGTCGTGAAATTGAAGCGCAGGTACGCAAACTTGCTGGCCACGTACGGATCGATGTATTGCAACCGGGCCACCGACGAAGTGGCTTCCGCCTCGCGGCGGATCTGCTCCACATGGGCTTCCACCCACTGCACGAAGTCGCGGCAGGCCCGTGCGTCCCGAAGCACAAACGCCGGAGCGCGCTGCATGGCGTCGGCCATGACGGTAGTCTTGACGCCGCCGCACAGGTTCAGCACCTTCATGCCCCGGTTATGCGAGGCCACCAGTGTGCCTTCGGTAGTTGCCAACGGGATCAGGTAATCGCCGTTGGCGGATTCGCCGCAAACCCGGAGCGGACCGGCCAGGCCGATTGGAACCTGCGCCACTCCCACGAAATTTTCGCAATTGCCCTTGACCCGGTGCGGATCGAAGGACTCGTGAATCACGTGCTGTAAACGAATCCCCAGGTGCTGTTCCAGCAATTGGCGCCGCCGCCCGATCATCTCCCCGTCATAGTCGTCGCTATCCGAGCGCGGGATGTGCAAGACTGCGACCTCCGCAACGGTATCTTCCACCTTGAGCGTTAATTCTCCGAAAGGGCTCGCGTGAAACCCGATTTCGAGGTGGTGCCGCGCCGGCGCCAGCGCCGCCTGGCCTGCATCGATCATGACGATCGAACCGAGCGGGAAGGGAAGTGGATGCGCGCTGGTGACTTCACCCGGACTCACCGTGCGGCCGTCTGCGAGATGGAGTCGTACTTGGTCCAAAGGTACTTCGCAGCCGTCGATCGCGATGTGCTGTACCGCCGTCAACTCCGCGTCGGCCAGGCGATTCTTGATGGCGAAGCGCGCGCCGGCATCGGTATTGCAGAGACTGCCCACCGTATACAGGCGCTCGATCAGAAGAGCGGGAACCATGTTGGTGCCTGCCCTCATTGTATGAGACTGGCGAAACCTAGGCAATCAGAATTTAAGGCGTGATTATACCTCTTAGTGGTGGTACTCTAATCTTGATCGAAATGACGCATCCGTTCCGAGACTCGATCGGCTGTTTTCCCCCGCCAAAACAGGAGGTGTTTCATGTGTACCGCGCAACGCGCGCAAAATAATTACGCGCGGCGCATGCTGCAGTTCATAGCGCCGCTGGCTTTTCTATCGCTCGCTCTGCCGGCTTTCAGCGAACAGGAATATGTGACCCGGTATGACGCATTCATCGGTTACGGGTTCCTCAGCAGCCCGAACGTGAGCCTGTTCGAGAATGGTTTCGCCGCCCAGGTCGGCTTCCGTCCGAAAACCTGGTATTCGTTTGGATTCGACTACACGCTCGCCGTCGGCGACGGCATGATTACGCCGAACTTGTTGCCCAACGAGCTCCAACAGCAGTTGGGCGGCACGCTGGCCCAGATGACGCGCGCCGGCCTGGCTCCGCCGGGCTACAACTTGCAGGTCCCCATTCATTCCCGCACCCAGACGTTTGCCGTCGGCCCTCAACTCGCTTTCCGCCACTTCCGACACCAGACGATTTTTTTCCGGCCTCTATTTGCGGGAGCGATGTTTGAAAAGGCGACTCCTCAGCCGGGCGACCCGATTGCCAAGGCCATTGTGGCCAATCTGGCGCCGGCCGGCAGCAAGACCGATACCGCCGGTTTCGTCGGGTTGGGCGGTGGCTTCGATATCCTGCTGTCCAAGCATTTCGCCATGCGCAGCCAGGTCGATGTCGTCTACGATCACCTGTTCAATGATCTGTTGAAGGATGGCCGATGGACTGTGCGGTTCTCCGTGGGGCCCGCGTTCAATTTCGGCAGGAACATCAAACAGTAAGGTT
>DATGII010000051.1:0-38832 GCA_035295805.1 Bryobacteraceae bacterium
CGGGCGCGGTGATGATCGCGTAGTCTACGTCACCA
Source organism: Bryobacteraceae bacterium (assembly GCA_035295805.1). Lineage (GTDB taxonomy): Bacteria > Acidobacteriota > Terriglobia > Bryobacterales > Bryobacteraceae > PSRJ01. The sequence goes on from DATGII010000051.1 coordinate 36, forward strand.
CCGGCTACCGTCTCGTCGAGCTCGATGCCAAGACCGGCGACCCGGTGCGCTCCTTCGGCACCAACGGGTTGGTGGACCTGAAGGTCGGCGTCGTGAAGGGAGTCGATCAGCAGATCGATCTCGACAGCGGCGAGATCGGGCTTCACTCTACACCGGCGATCGCCCGGGATGTGATTGTCATCGGTTCCTCGATGCGTGAGGGCGCCACCGTTCCGTCGCACAACAACACCAAAGGCCTGGTCCGGGCTTATGACGTGCGCACCGGCAAAAAGCTCTGGCAGTTCAACACCATTCCGCGGCCGGGCGAACCGGGCATTGATACGTGGGAGAACGATTCCTGGGCGGTGAACGGCAACACAGGCGTGTGGACGCAGATCAGCATCGACGAAGATCTCGGCCTGGTCTATTTGCCGGTCGAAACCCCGACCTCGGATTATTACGGAGGCCACCGGCCGGGCAACAATTTATATGCCGAGAGCCTGGTGTGCGTCGACCTGAGAACCGGCCAGAAGAAGTGGCACTACCAGCTGGTGCACCATCCGATTTGGAATTTCGATATTTCGTCAGCGCCGCTGCTGGCCGATATCACGGTGGCCGGCCGCCCAATCAAAGCCGTGGCGCAGCCCAGCAAGCAGGGTTTCCTATATGTTTTTGACCGCGTATCCGGCAAGCCCGTGTGGCCGATCGAAGAGCGCGCCGTGCCGCAGTCCGACGTCCCCGGCGAGAAGACCTCGCCGACGCAGCCATTTCCGACCAAGCCTCCGGCCTACGCACTGAACACCCTGAAGGTTCCCGATGACCTGATCGACTTCACGCCCGAGTTGCGCGCGCAGGCTCTGGATATTATCAAGCATTACAAGGTGGGAGATTCTCCTTTCACTCCGGCGATTCTTGGAGATGCCAACGGCATATTCGGCGCGATCGGCGCCGGCACCGCCACCAACTGGCCGGGCTCCGCGTACGATCCTGAAACCCATACGGTCTTCGCGCAGGCGACGTATCATGCGGTGTCGGCGCGCTCGCTGGTCGCGCCGCCGCCCGGCTTCTCCGATATCCGGTATGTGCAAGGCATGGCCGGGCGTTCGTTCCGTGAAGTGCTCGGCCCCGGCGATTGCTGCGCCGCCGACGGCACGCGCAAACAGGCCGGCCAGCCCGCGCCGCGTGCCGGCGGGCCTCCGCCGAATCCGCTGGCCGAACAAGGCTTGACCGTCCAGGGCCTGTCGATCTTCAAACCGCCCTACGGCGTGCTCTCGGCCGTCAATCTCGATCGCGGCGACATCACGTGGCAAGTGCCTGCCGGCGACACCCCCGACAACGTCCGCAATCATCCCGCGCTGCGAGGCCTGAATATTCCGAAGACCGGCCAGCCGGGCGTCTCCGGAGTCGGCTTGCTCGTCACCAAGACGCTGGTGATCATGGGCGACAGCCAGGTGACCACCACGCCCCAGCATCCGCGCGGCGCGATGCTGCGGGCCTACGATAAGGCGACCGGCCGCGAAGTGGGCGCCCTCTGGATGCCCGCCCCGCAGAGCGGTTCGCCGATGACTTACATGGTAGACGGCAAGCAATACATCGTGGTCGCGGTGAGCGGCGGCAATTACACGGGAGAATACATCGCCTTCCGTCTTCCCGACCAGTCTTGACGGGGCGCAGCTTCCGGTAAAGTAAGCTGACTTTAGTTAGTGCGCGTGCGATTTTGCACGCACTGTCGCTGAATCTGCGCCCCGTCCTACCTGCCCAAATTTCTTGTTACCTTTGGCGGCTCCGTGGCATCATTTAATTGTAGGCATCGTTTCGCCCACAGCCACGGTACTCCGTAGTTCATTGCTTCAGCTAATTCGACGAGAAGGATTTAAGGAGAAAATACGCTTAATGAAATTGACAAAGATGGCTTTCTGCTTTGCTACGCTCGTTCTGGGTATTGCCAGCGCCGCATCGAGCTATACGATTAACTTGTCTTCTGAAGCTTCGGCCGGCTCCAAAACTCTGAAGCCCGGCACGTACAAGCTGCAAGTCGAAGGAAATCAAGCGGTTTTCAAGCAGGGGAAAGAATCCATCAGCATCCCCGTCACTGTGGAAAAATCGGCGAACAAGTTTGCGTATACCTCGGTAGACACGATGGGCTCCACGCTGCGCGAGATCGATCTGGGCGGCACCAACACGAAGGTGGTCTTCGGGACAGCCCGGCCCACTTCCACATCCACCGAGTAAGCTGTTTTTCGCAACTATCTTACGGCGCCGCCTCGCCGCGGCGCCGCATTAAAATCTAATAATGGACGAGTGGCACTTCATCGCCGAGCGCAAGATTCGCGAGGCGCTGGAAGAGGGGGTATTCGATCATCTCGATGGCGCCGGTAAGCCGCTCGATTTGACGGAAAACCCGTTCGAGGATCCATCTTTGCGCATGGCGCACCGCTTGTTGAAGAACAACGGCTTCGCGCCCGGGTGGATCGAGGAGGCCAAGGAGATCGAAGCCGAATTACGGCGTCTCGAGATACGGGCCTCGGTTCCGCCTGACGATTATGATTGTCGCGTGGCTGCTCTCAATCGGCGCATCGAGCTTTTCAACCTGAGGGCGCCGGCCCGCACCCTCCACAAGCGGCGCTTCGGCGCCTAAAGATAGCTCAGCCACCAGTCGCGCCGGCGCGCCTTCACTCCGGCGAACCACCGGCAGGCCGGATAGAGCGCGGCCACTACCGCGGCCCACACCGCATACACCACCCACAAGTCATAGCCGAATGCGGCCGGAAACAACTCGCGCGGCCCGCCCATCGACGGCAGAGGCTGAAAGAGGAATGCCGTCGACTCCCGTCCATACCGGAGCCAGGCGAGCAACGCCGCAACCACGCGGGCTGCATAAAAATGAAGAACGAAGTAAAAGAAAGGCACGCGTCCGAATACGATCAGAGGATTCACTGCGGTCAGCCGCGCGCGTTCGGACCAAGCCAGCGCCAGCAGCATTGGCCCGAGCGTCATCAGCAAGAAGGCAAGCGACGGCGGGTATTTTGTGCAGTTCAAGAATGAGAGCACGGTAAAAATCCCGGTTTTCTGCGCGGACCACGGCGCCGGATCTCCATAGACGTGCAGGCCCCGGACGATCACGAATGCGAGCGCTGCCGCGGTTCCGGCCGCGGCCAGGATGCGCCGCCGCCTCGCCGGATCCATCAGGAGGACCGGGCCAAAACAGAAACCCGCCGTCATGACCGCGATCCACGGCACGAGCGGGTATCCCACGATCACCGTCTGCGAGGCCACGCGGAATGCGCCCGGCTCGTGCAGCAGGTTCCACAAACCTGCTGCCTTGCCGAAATTGGCAGCCCGCAGCGGATCGAGCAGATGGTGTAACCCGATGACTGCCAGGCTCAGCACCGCCAGCCATCGCAGCGGAAGCCACAACAGCCCGGCCATCCCGATCATGCACAGCCCGATTACCCAGAGGATGATCAGGAGAACCGGCGGCTGCGACGAAAAATTCAGGTCGTACGCCAGCCGCATGACGGTCAGTTCGAGCAGAATCAGCCAGGCGCCTCGCGCCAGCAGGAAGCGCGAGAGCTGACCCCGGCTTCGGCCGCGCTGCCACCACAGGAATGCGCTGACCCCGGCCAGAAATAGGAAAGCCGGCGCGCAGAAATGCGTGACCCACCGGGTCAAGAAAAGCAAGGGCGTGGTGCGGGCCAGATCGGTCGGTGAAAACTGCATCGCATCGCGGTGCACGAAATCGCGCACATGATCGAGCGCCATCATGATCATGACGGCTCCGCGCACGGCGTCGATCGATTGCAGCCGCTTGCCCGTTTCCATGGAATCCTTTCCTTATATGTACTAGGCCAACAGGCCCGTTGTCGCGGGGCCGGGCGTGTCAGCCCGGATGCAGCACACGTGGCAGCCATGCCACGCGCTTTTCAAATTTTCAATGGTTGCAACGAATTAACCGGTGGAAGGCGAATTGCCAATGGCATGGGCGGAGGTGCAACCCCATGTTCGACAATCCTTCCAAAGCGAAAACAATTCTTGGCGCCGCTTGTGTCCTGGTGGCGTTAGGCGCGGGCTCAGCGGTCTGGTACGCGTTCCCGATTCTCAAGCGTCACGGCGCGATGCTGGCGCAAAACAAGGGCGTAAAGCAGTCGGTCGAAGCGCTCGGCGGGCGCATCGAGCAGCAGAATTCCAAGCTGACCCAATGGTCTCAAGCCCAGGAGGCGCTTCGCACGGAAATCGCCGGCCTGCGCAAGGAAATGCGATCGCGCATCGAGACCGCCAAAAAGCAGGCCGGCAAATCCGCCGAACAGTTGATCCAGCGCGCCCAAGCTGAGATCAGCAGCCAGATCGACGGGATCAAGGAAAAGATCGCGGGGCTCGAGACGTCACGCGACGCGGATCGCGCGCAGATCGCGGCCCTCGAAAACGAGCTGGGCGCGGTGCGGAAGGAAATGGCCGAGCAGACCAAGCAATTGAATGACAAGATTGCGGAAAATGGCGCCGGCGCCGAGCGCCAGATCGCGAGCATCGAGGCATCACAGGAGCGCGACCGCGCCGATGTAGACACGCTCAACCGGAAATTGTCCGTGCGGCGCATCGATTTCGAAGTGACCAAGGGGCACAGCTACGAGCTGTCGCCCGGCATTTCGCTCCAGATTAACGGCACCGATATCGCCTACCGGCGGGTGACCGGTTGGATGTGGGTGCTGCCGGATCGCCGGACTATCTGGCTGCGCGGCCAGGGTGCGCAGGAGCCGGTCGTGTTCTATGGCAACAGCGATGGCCAGAAGCGCGAACTCGTGATCACCAGCGTCACCAAGCGCTCGGCGGTCGGATATCTGCTGCTACCGGAAAGCGCCCCGGCCGACGCGAATGCCACTGCGTCAGAGTAATGCAGCCGCTGATTCCCCGAGGCCGGAGGCTCCCGTCGCCGGCCTTTTTGATACGATGATCCCCAGGACGCATGCCGATTTACGATTACCAGTGCCGTCAATGCGGGGAGGAATTCGAGCTGCTCGTGCTCAAGAACACCGTGGCGGCGTGCCCGTCTTGCCAGAGCCACGATCTGGAGCAGCGGATCTCGGGTTTCGCGGTGAGTTCGGCGTCCATCCGCCAGGCCAATCTGCAAGCCGCGCGCCGCAAGTACCAAACGAGCTCCACTTACAAAGATAAAAAAGTCGCCGAAGCCGATGAGATCCGCGAGCACGCCCCGCAATATTTCGAAAAGAAAAAGAAAGATTGAGACTCAGGGGGCAACGTGCTCAGCGGAAGCCTGTGTCCCGCTCCTGGTGTAATCGAATCGCAGTATCCAGTTTTCCGGGTCCGGCGGCCGGCCCGGCGCGAGAGCGTCGAATTTCCAGCGCCGGGCCGCATCCAACGCGCGATTCGCAAAATACCGGCTCGGTCCCGGCTCATCCAACTTCGCGTCCACCACGCTTCCGGAAGCATCCACCCGCACCTGGATCCGCACTTGCAGCGTTCCGCGAATCGTAGCGCGCGAGTCTTGTGAAACATCCGGGAGCACCTGCGCGGCTACGCTGCGCGTCAGCGGCGGAGGCGGCAGGGCGTGCGGGGGGGCCAGTGCCGGCACGGGCGCGACTGCGGGAGCCGCCGGAGGGGCGACCGCCTTCACGGTCTGATGCGGCCGCATCAGCACACCGGAAAAGGCCAGCCCCAGCGCCATTGCTGGTACGGCATACGGCCAGAATCGCAATAGCGAGCGCGGCGCGGCAGGCGCGGGTGCTGATTCGGCGGCCGGGGCCCGGCGCAGACGGTCAGCCAGGTGCTCGACTGTTTCGCGCCGCTCGGGATCGGGCTGCAGGCACTGACGCGCAATATCCAAAAACAGGGGCGGCAGCGTCACCGGGATGGCCGGCGTCTTATGCTGCGGCCGCTTGGGCACGAGCGGACGCTGCGTCAAAGCCTCGACCAGAGTTATCCCGAGCGACCACACGTCGGCCGCCGGCGAAAGGAATCCGGCCGTGGATTCCGGCGCCGCATACGCGCCAGCATGCTCCAATGCGGCCGGTTGTTCGCCGGCCGGCCGCAGCCCATCGCTGGAAATTTTCAGTTGATCGGCCACCGCTAGAATATTCGACGGTTTCACATGGCCGTGCACGAGCCCATGTCTGTGAAGGTAAGAGAGCGCGTCGAGCACCGGCTCGAGCAACTCGCGCGTCTCGCTGGCCGTGAGCGGCCTTTGTCGCAGGACATCGGCCAGGTTCTCCTCGGCATACTCCATCACCAGGTAGGACACCGCGGCGCCCCCGCACTCCGCGCTTCCGATATCAAACACGCGAATCAGTCCCGGATGCGAGAGCCGGGCCGCGCGTTCCCACCGCGGCAGCAAGACTTCGCGATCGACCACTTCATTCAGAACGACGCGAATCGCGGCGGCGTCTTCACCGTCATAGCCGCGACGGGTGAGGAACACCGCGCTTTGCTCGCTGCCGCCCAAGCAGCGCTCCAATTGAAACCGGCCGTCAATCGTGCGGCCTTCCCATTCTTTCCAAGCGGGGGCTTCGGTCCGCCCCGCGCGCCACACCAGGGCGCCCGCGCACTTGCGCAACAGAATCGAATTTTCAAAGGCGGCCCCGAACAGGCTCGCGGGCAAGAGCTCCTCGACGTGCTCGATCCACTCGCGAAGTTTGCCGTCGTCATGGCGGTCCGGCTTCCTGCAGCAGAGATCCACGCGAGCGGCGATGCCGGGCAAGCGACTCTGATCGCCAATTAACGCCACGACTCGCATTTGACTATGGGCCTGCCGCAGAGTCTCGATCCACTCCGCGGAATCCGCGAGCCCGGCATTCAGGATCAACAGGTCGATTTCGGTGTGCAGTTCGGCGCGCAAGGCTATCGCGTCCGCGACGCTCTTCGAGGGATACGCCTGATATCCAGCGTGATCCAGCCCTCGCGCCAGCCAAAAGCCGAAGGCTAAGTCGGAATCGACAATGAAGGCAGTCTTCATCCGCGGCGCACAACTGTGGCAAGCGATCTGCCAAACGGGGCGATGCGGTTTACAGCAACTTAGACGGTGAGGACATAAAAATTACTCTGTGCGCACAGGCCAACAAGGAAGTTTTGACCTCGGAGTTCCGCCTGATATCGATGGTTAGTGTGTTCGTGGGGAGCGCGCGAACGTGAGTGCCACGTTCAGCGCGAACAGCGTCACGGCCGTCATTTCGATGATTGCGGAAACTGGAAGCCACCGCCACGCCGCGCCCGCCATCCCCTGGTACGCCAGAATCTCGGAAGTGACGCGGACCAGGCAGCCGGCCGCCAGCAGCGCCAGCGCAAGAAACATCAACTTGGTGCTGAACAGCAGGCGCATTCCCGAAAACGCCGGGAGCACGCGCTGCCCGATCGCGAAAACCATGGTTGCCAGGAAGCCGACGGTCAACGCGTGGCGCGAAGCGCCCCAGATGCCTTGCGAGTGAGAGGCCACGGCGGCCCACACGCCGAGCACGGCCGCAACCACGGCCCACACATACGCCATGCGGACGAAGAACGGGAAACTGCGGCTGACGCCTTTGACCTTGGCGAGCCCGATGGGCCGCTCCAGAATGCGAAGCGCCTGGACGGCCACCAGAATTCCGGCGAGCAGCAGCAGCACCGAAGGAGCCATGGCGCCGGCCAGGGCCGCGATGACGCCGGCTGAATTGAGCGCAACCGCCCACCACAGCCGGCTGCCCCGAAGCGGACGCAAGGCCAGGAACACCGGCAGCCATTTCGCACTGAAGCCCCAGACGAAGGGAACCAGGAAGCCCCACGTTTGCAGAACCAGCAGCCGCTGGTCGAAGGCGGCCGGCAGTTCGGACGAATTACCGCGGAACGCGAGGAACAACGCGGCGCCCAGATTGGCGAGCAGGGAGAAGAACAAACCGAGTGAACCAGCGATTACCACCAGCACCCATCGCTCGAGTTTCCCGCTGCCGGATTCGCCGGGCCGATGACCCGATACGCAGCGCAAAAAAATCAGGAACGCAGCAAGCTCCAGAAGCGCGGAGAGCGGCCCGACTGTCCGCAAATGCGATTGAGAAACGCCGGTCCACCAGCGGAGAGCCGCGCCGCCCGTCCACAGCGCCCAAGCCGTCCAACCCGCCGAGAGCGCGAACGGGTCCAGGCGCCGCAGTTTCGGGATGGAGTAGAAGCCGATACCGAGGATAAAGCTGCCGATCCAGCCGAAGATCTGTGCGTGCCCATGCGCTTGAATCCAGGCAGCGGAGACCGAATCGGCCGCGCGATGGCTGCTGATGGCGAGCAGATTCCAGACACCCAGAAACGTTCCGGGCAGGAGCATGAAAAACAGCCCGGTCGCGATGTAGGTGGTGAGGAGCCTCGAAAGCCTGGTCTCGCGGGTAATCAGCAACATGGTTTGCCCGGACTCCATTCGCGTTACCAGGGGACTTTCAAGGCCGCTGTTCACGACCTCAAGATAGCCCGGAAGCGCGGCGCAACCCTATGACTTTAGTCACGTCGAACGCGAAGCGTGTGGGGTCATTGGGATTTCGCAGACCGGGCGAAGTGCGCTACGTGCGGCTCACCGACGGTTTGGTATATACTCACACACACCGAAGGGTGGAGGTTTGTCTGATGAAGAGTGGTGTCACAGCCGCATTGGGGTTGGTATTAGCCGCCGCCGGCCTGTATGGCCAGGCGATTTCCACGTCGCAGATCAATGGCGTGGTTCGCGACGCCAGTGGTCTCGCCGTTCCGGGCGCGGAGGTCAAGGCCACGCAGACCGAAACCGGCCAGGTCCGCACGACGCTCAGCCAGGCCGACGGCAGCTACGTGTTGGCCAATCTTCCGGTCGGGCCCTACCAGTTGGAAATCAGCAAGGAAGGGTTCACGAGATACGTGCAGTCGGGGATCGTGCTGCAGGTGGGCAGCACCCCGACCGTGGACGTCGCGATGAAAGTGGGCGCGGTCACTGAGCAGGTGCAGGTGGAGGCCAACGCGGCCCTGGTGGAAACGCGGTCGGCGGGCGTGGGCTCGGTAATGGACAATCAGCGCGTGCTGGAACTGCCGCTGAACGGCCGTCAGGTGACGGAACTGATCTTTCTTTCGGGCATGGCCACCATGGTCAACGGGGCCGGCCTGAATTCCGGCGTCCGCAACTTTCCGACCGTGGACATTTCAGTCGCGGGCGGACTCTCCAACGGGTTGACCTACCGGCTGGATGGGGCGACCCACAACGATCCATACAATAACCTGAACCTGCCGCTTCCGTTTCCAGACGCGATGCAGGAGTTCAAAGTCGAGACGAGCGCCTTGCCGGCGCAATACGGCCATCATTCAGCGGCGGCTGTGAATGCGGTGACCAAGTCGGGCACAAACGAGTTCCACGGCGACTTGTTTGAATTTATCCGCAACGGTGCGGTGAACGCCCGCTACACCTTCGCTTCCACGGTGGACTCACTTAAGCGCAATCAATTCGGCGGAACGCTCGGCGGGCCGATCGTCAAGAACAAGCTCTTCTTCTTCATCGGCGAGCAGAGCACAGTGCTGCGGACCGCGCCCAGCACCAACGTTGCCTTTGTCCCCACGGCGCAGATGCTGGCGGGCGATTTCACGGCTATCACGGCGCCCCAGTGTAATACCAGGGGGCAGCAGATCAATCTTTCCGCTCCTTTCCAGAACAACCGGATTTCCCCGGCGCTGTTCTCTGCGCCGGCCCTGAAGATCTTGCAATTTCCGGGATTCCCGACCTCCGATAATCCGTGCGGACAGATCCAGTTCGGCCGCAGCACGCGAAGCAATCAGTACGATTCGCTGGCGCGGACCGATTACCAGAAGAGCGAGAAGCAATCCATCTACTTCCGGTACCTGAATGCGCACCTGGATCAGCCTTCGGATTTCGATCCCAAGAACCTGTTGGCTGCTTCCACCGCGGCTTTGAATTTCCAAACGCAATCCGGCGTGCTGGGCGACACGTATCTGATCGGGCCCGACATGGTCAGCACCTTCCACGCAACCTTCAACCGGTCCGCGGTCCCGAAGACGAATCCGACGGTCTTCGGCCCGAACGATGTCGGGATCAATATGTGGCCGGGGGTTCCGGGGCTCATGCGAATCACCGTCACCAACGGATTTGCGTTGGCGAGCAACAACGAAACCCCGAGCACCTACAACACGATGGATTTCGAGTTCGCCGAAGATATGAGCCTGGTGCGCGGTCCTCACCAGATCGGCTTCGGCGCCGATTTCATCCGCTCCTACCTGAACGGGACCTCGGGGCTCAATGCATCGGGGCCGTTCACATTTAACGGCCAGGTATCCAGCGGATCGGCCGGCTTAGGATTGGCCGACTTCATGATCGGCAAGCCCTCCGCATTCACACAGGCCACCACGACGCTCGCCTACGATCGCATGAATTATTTCGGATTATACCTGCAGGATACCTGGAAGCTCACGCCGCGGCTTACTATCAACTATGGGCTGCGCTGGGATCCGTATCTTCCGGTTAGTTCGAAGTACGGCTGGACGCCGCATTTCGATCCCGCGCTCTTTCCCCAGAATACGCACAGCACGGTATTCGTGAACGCCCCCTCCGGGCTGCTTTTCCCCGGCGATTCCGGATATCCGGGCAATGGCGTCGCCAAACACCGATGGGACAATCTGGCCCCGCGAGTCTCGCTGGCGTGGGATGTGAAAGGCGATGGCAAGACGTCGGTACGCGCCGCGTACGGACGCTTCTTCGACTTGCCGGCGATGAATAATTACGTCGGCTTCGGATCGACTCCGCCAATCGGTAATACGACCACCGTGAATTTTCCCACGAGTTTCGCGGATCCATGGGCGGGTATTCCGGGAGGCAATCCGTATCCGCTCGGCGTGAGCAGGAACTCCCCGTTTATCAACTACGGCACTTACGAAAATTTTCTGCTGAATCCGAAGACGACTTACTCGCAGCAGTGGAATCTGAGTATCCAAAGGCAGTTGGGGCAGAACTGGCTGATCGCCGCGAACTACGTGGGTACGAGCATCATTCATCTGTGGGGCGGCAACCAGATCGATCCCGGCATTCTCCTTCCGGGTGCGACTGCGGCGAACGTCAATTCGCGCCGCTTCTTTTACCTGCAGAATCCGGCTCAGGGCATTTTCTACGGCAGCATCAATCAGCTCGACGATGGCGGCACCGGCAACTACAACGGCCTGGTTCTTTCGGCACAACACCGCATCGCCCGCGGATTCAGCATCCAGGGCAACTACACCTGGTCGCATTGCATTTCCGACCTGGCGAATCCCGAGTTGGCGGTGGCGGGATCGAACTTCACGATTCCCAACAACCGCCACTACGACCGCTCTAATTGCATCCTGGCGGACCGGCGCCAGCTCTTCAACCTGTCGGCGGTTTTCGAGATGCCGAAGTTCTCTGATAAGGCGCTGCGGACCATCGCCAGCGGCTGGCAATTCTCACCGATCTTCAAAGCCGAAACCGGGCCCTACATGACCGTAACCAGCGGGCTCGATCAGGCGCTGACCGGGCAAGGCAATCAAAGGGCGGTTCAGGTCCTAGGAAATCCTTATACGCCGAACCGGAGCGCGACCAGCTATTTGAATCCGGCCGCATTCACGCAGCCCGCGCCGGGCACCTATTCGCCCATGGGCGCTAACAATGTTCTGGCTCCTGGGGCGTTTTATTTCAATGCCGCGGTCACGCGCACCTTCCAAATTCACGAACGCAAGAGCCTGCAGTTCCGCTTCGAAGGGTTCAACATTCCGAACCGCGCCAACCTGGGGCCGCCCAATGGGCTGTCTGGAAATGGAACAGCCACGTCGGCCTCGGGCTTTATCACACCGACAGCCGCGATCAACAACCCGTTGTTCGGCAAGATTCTGTCTTCGGATGACCCGCGCATTCTGCAGGGCGCGCTGAAGTTCGTGTTTTAGACTCGGCGAACTGAAGTTTTTGCGAACCGGGACGGTGCGCTCGCCGTATTGGTTACTATGGCGGCGTTCAAACACCTTCTGCGGCGGCTCGCGAAGGCCCCGGGTTTCACGTCAATAGCGCTCCTGACGCTGGCCCTCGGGATCGGGGCGAACAGCGCCATCTTTAGCGTCATCAACGGAGTGTTGATCAAGCCCTTGCCCTACCCGCGCGCCGAGGAGTTGGTCGGCGTCTGGCATGTCGCGCCTGGTTTGCCCGGATTCCAGGGCAACCTCAACTGCACCCCTGGCATGTATTTCACCTACAGCGAAGAAAACCGGACGTTCCAGACGTTCGGCTTATGGTCCAACGGCGGAGCGAGCGTCACCGGCCTGGCCGAACCGGAACAAGTGCGGGTGTTAAACGTGACATACGGCGCGCTCGACGCATTGGGCGTGCAGGCCGCGCTAGGGCGCTGGTTCTCGCGCGCGGACGACACACCGGGAACCCCTGAAACCGTGATTCTCTCCTATGGCTATTGGCAGCGCCGCCTCGGCGGAAGCGCCTCGGCCCTCGGGCAAGCGATCACGATCGATGGCAAGCCGCGCGTCGTTATCGGAATCATGCCGCGCGACTTCCGTTATCTGGATTCCAAAGCCGAACTGATCTTGCCGCAACGCTTCGAACGCAACAAGGTCTTTCTCGGAAACTTCAGCTATCAAGGGGTCGCGCGCCTGAAACCCGGCGTCACTTTGCGGCAAGCGGATGCGGACGTCTCCCGGATGCTGGGGATCTGGCTCAATGCGTGGCCGCCGCCGCCCGGCTTCAGCCGGGCGCTGTTTGCGAATGCGCGGCTTGCCCCCAAACTGCAACCGCTCAAGCAGGATGTAATCGGCGATATCGGCGCGACGCTCTGGGTGCTGATGGGAACGATCGGCATCGTGCTGCTGATTGCGTGCGCTAATGTGGCCAACCTGCTACTGGTGCGCGCCGAGGGTCGCCAACAGGAGCTCGCCATTCGCGCCGCCCTGGGCGCCGGGTGGGGGCGCATCGCGCGAGAGTTGCTGCTCGAGAGCATGACTCTGGGGCTGGCGGGCGGTGCTCTCGGCCTGGCGCTGGCGTATGCCGCATTACGCGTGCTGATCTCACGCGGCCCCGAAACGCTGCCGCGGCTTGGGGAAATCGGAATCGACCCGTTGGTGCTCGCATTCACGCTGGCGATCTCGCTGGCCTCCGGCCTGCTGTTCGGATTGATTCCCGTGGCCAAGTATGCCGGGCCGCACTTAGCGGGCGGACTGCGCGGCGGAGGGCGCACCATGAGCCAGGGACGCGAGCGTCACCGGGCGCGCAACATGCTGGTGGTCGTGCAGGTGGGTCTGGCGCTGGTTCTGCTCATCGGCTCGGGCCTGATGATCCGCACCTTCGAGGCGCTGCGCAATGTGCAGCCCGGGTTCACCCATCCCGAGCAGGTCCAGTTGATGCGCATCTCGATTCCCGAAACCCAGGTGAAGGAACCCCAGAGTGTCATGCGCATGCAGAAACAGATGATCGAGAAGCTGGCCGCGATTCCCGGCGTGAGCGCGGTGGCGTTTGCCAGCGGAGCGCCGCTCGAAAATTTCAATTCGAACGATCTGGTCTACGCCCGGGACAGGGACTACACGGTCGGAGAGATCCCTCCTATCCGGCGCTTCCGATTTGTCACGCCGGGGTTTTTTCAGGCGACCGGCACCGCGCTCATCGACGGGCGCGATTTCACCTGGACCGATCTGTATGACCAGCGGCACGTGGCGATTATTTCCGAAAACATGGCGCGCGAGGTGTGGGGCTCGCCCCGCGCGGCGCTCGGCAAGCAGATCCGGGAGGGGATGAAAGATCCGTGGCGCGAGGTCATCGGCGTGTCCCAGGATGTGCGGGATGAGGGCGCGCAGAAGCCTTCTCCTTCCTTCGTCTACTGGCCCGCTTTGATGGATTCGTTTTGGGGCGACCCCGTGCGATCGAATCGGTCCGGCGTGTTCATCATACGCACCAATCGCGCGGCCACGGAAAGCTTCCTGGCGCAGGCGCGGCAGGCCATTTGGTCGGTGAACTCGAACCTGCCGGTGTTTCTGGTGCGCACGCTGAAGGAAGTCTACGACCAGTCCCTGGCACGCACTTCCTTCACCCTGGTCCTGTTAGGGGTCGCCGGCGTGATGGCGCTGGTGCTCGGCGTGATCGGAATTTACGGCGTCATCGCGTACGGCGTCTCGCAGCGAACGCGCGAGATTGGAATCCGCATGGCTCTGGGCGCCCAGCCGGCCGGATTGCAGGGCATGTTCGTGCGCCACGGGCTCTTGCTGGCGGGCACCGGCGGGGTGCTGGGAATGCTTGCCGCCGCCGGAGCGACGCGGTTGATGACCTCGGTGCTGTTTGGCGTCAAGGCTCTCGACCCGGCGACGTACAGCGCCGTCGCAGTGCTGCTGGGGGCCGCTGCCGCCGCGGCCAGCTATGTGCCGGCGCGGCGCGCGACCGCCGTGAATCCGCTGGACGCGCTGCGGGTCGAGTGAAACGCTACTCGAGTAAGTGTCCCATCCGGTCGCGCTTGGTGCGCAGATACGCTTCGCGCGTCTCCACCACCGCGGCCAGGCACGGAACCCGTTCGGTCACCTCAACGCCGGCGCGCTCGACCGCTTCCACTTTCTCCGGATTGTTCGATAGCAGCCGTACCTTCTTGAGAGCGAAGTATTGCAGGATTGAGCCGGGCAGTTCGTAGCTGCGCAGGTCGGAGTCGAAGCCCAGCCGCTCATTGGCTTCCACCGTATCGGCGCCCTGGTCCTGCAGTTCGTACGCGCGCAGCTTGTTGAGCAGGCCGATGCCGCGCCCTTCCTGATGCTCGTAAATCAGCAGGCCCCGGCCCTCACGCGAAATACTGTTGAGCGCGATCTCCAGTTGCGCGCGGCAATCGCAGCGCAGGCTGTGAAAAACATCACCCGTCAGACACTGCGAGTGTATGCGAACCAGCGGCGGCGCCCCGGCCGTCAACTCGCCCATCTTCAGGACGACGGCTTGCTCGCCGCCGCCGCGAAAACCGTAGATCCGAAACACCCCGAATTGGGTCGGGAATTCGGCTTCGGCCACCTTCTCCAGCCGGACCTCGGATGAATTATTCATACGGACTGATTGGGAACCTGTAATTCGTTCTATTATAATGGCTTCCGGACCTTCAATGCCCGATCTGAATTCGTTCCTGGTCTCGCTGCTGTTCAAGCTGGGCATCATGGCGGCGATCGCCAGCGTTTTGGCGCGCTCCAACCGCTTTAAATCCATGTTGATGCGTGAGAGCCGCACGCTCAACCAGCGGCTCGCGTTCTCGCTCTGGCTGGCCGGCGTCTTTGCCACCGGCGTGACCGCGCGCCTGGTGAGCCGGAACTACCAGGCGGCGGATTTAGGGCTCGAGGGCAGCTTGCTCGCCGGGTTGCTCGGCGGCTACGTAACCGGACTGCTTTCCGGCGCGCTGATCTCCATCCCCGCGCTTTTCTGGGGCGAACACCTGGCGCTGCCGCTGCTGGCCGGCATTGGCGTGCTGGGCGGATTATTGCGCGACCTCGCTCCGGAAGCCGAAGAGATCTGGCGCTTCTCGCCGTTCTTCGACCTCAGCATTTACCGCTTCTTCAAGGAACGCAAGAATCACCGGCGTGCCGCTTTCCACCTGCTGCTGGTCGCGGCGATCCTCTACGCGGAATTTCTGCGGCAGATCCTCGGCCAGTTCTCACCGCACGTCTTCCGTCTGGTGCCCGGCTGGCCCCATCCGCATCCGCTGACGATTGTCGCTTTGTACGCGGTAACTCTGTTCGCGGTGGCGATTCCGCTGAAAATCTGGAACAGCGTGCGCACCGAAAAGAAGCTGGAGGAACAGGAACGCCTGCTGGTCGAGGCCCGGCTGGCGGCGCTCACGAGCCAGATCAATCCCCATTTCCTGTTCAACACGCTGAACTCGGTTTCGTCGCTCATTCGTACGGACCCGAACCAGGCGCGCGTCATGGTGGTAAAACTCTCGAAAGTGCTGCGGCGGCTCTTGCGAAAACACGAGAATTTCAGCGCGCTGCGCGACGAACTCAGTTTCATCGAAGACTACCTTTCCATTGAAGTGGTGCGTTTCGGCGACAAGCTACGGTTCGAGAAGGATGCGGCGGAAGACACACTGGATATGCTCGTGCCGAGCATGCTGCTGCAGCCGCTAGTGGAGAATTCGATCAAGCACGGCCTGAGCAACAAGCTGGCCGGCGGTACAATCCGTATCCGGACACACCGGAGCGAATCGAAACTGCACCTGCTTGTCGAAGATGATGGTGTAGGGATCCCGGAGGCGAAGCTGGCGACCCTGCTGGAGCAGGGCATCGGCGTAAGCAACGTGAATGAGCGGTTGAAAGTGCTGTTCGGAAATCAATATCGCATGTGGATCGACAGCCAGCCGGACGGGGGGACGCGGGTGCAGATCGAAATGCCCGAGCTGCAGACGGATTTGGCGGCGGCTTCTTGAGGCGGTTGCGTACAGGTGGATGAGGAGAACACGCTCTTGAACAGACTCGAAGAATCGATAGCTGCATGGCCGATGCAGGGGCTGCCGACGACGCTCGCGGACCGAACCCGGCGCGTGTATGACCGGATGGCCGCGGTATATCCGGTCTCCACGATGCTGTTTCACTCGCGGGCGCACCGCTGCGCCCTGGAGGCCTCGGGGTTGCGCGACGGCATGCGGGTGCTGGAAGTGGCCACCGGCAGCGGAGAGATGTTCCGGCGTCTGCTCCGCGCCAATGGGCGCGGCGCCACCATTGGAGTGGATCTTTCGCCGAACATGGCCGCGCGCACGCAGCGCGTGGCGCGGCGCAAGTTCCCGTCGGCGCACGCGCACTGCCAGGCTGTGGATGCGCGCCAGATGCCGTTTCGCAGCGAAACCTTCGACGCAATTTTCTGCTGTTATCTTCTTGAATTGTTATGCACCGAGGACATCGCCCAGACTCTCAGCGAGTTCCGGCGCGTCTTGCGAGACCGCGGCCGCCTCGCATTGGTCCTGATCGGTCAAAATACCGCCATGTTTAATTCGGTGTATCGCGTGGCCGGCAAAGTGGCGCCCGCGTTCTGGGGCCGTCAGGTGGAACAGAGAGTCCCGCAGCTTGCCCAAAACGTGCGGTTCGAGATTCTGGAAGACCGTACGGTGCGGCAAACGTTCTATCCGTCGCGCGTGCTGGTCATGCGCAAGT
The DNA here is from genome assembly GCA_035295805.1 of Bryobacteraceae bacterium. GTDB lineage: Bacteria > Acidobacteriota > Terriglobia > Bryobacterales > Bryobacteraceae > PSRJ01. The sequence goes on from DATGII010000051.1 coordinate 17,118, forward strand.
AGGCGCGCGGTGCGCATTACCATTTCGAAAGAAAACTACCTCAAGGCCATCGCGGAGGCGGAGTCGGAGGGAGAGACCGTCAAGGCGGTCACGCTGACGCGCTGGCTGCAGGTCTCGGCTCCCGCCGTAACGATGGCAATCCGACGCTTGCAGCGCGACCGGCTGATCCGGGTTGCCGAAGAAGGGAAGATCACGCTGTTGCCGGCCGGTCGCAAGATCGCCAACCGGCTGTTGAACCGCCATCACCTGATCGAGCGCATGCTGACCGAAATCTTCGGCCTGGAATGGTACAAAGTGCATGATGAGGCCGAGCAGTTGGAACATGCCGTCTCCGCCGATTTCGAACGCAAACTGGCCGAGAAGTTGGGCAGCGGCAACTGCTGCCCGCACGGCAATCGTGTCGGCATGGACTCGCCCCGCGAACGCCGGCGTCGCGGTCTGAAATTGTTGGAGGAAGCCGAGCCCGGCGAACGGCTAGACATCGTGAGCGTGTTTGAACGCGACCGGCGCTTTCTGGAGTATCTCGACAGCATTGGTCTTCGCCCTGGAGTTGCCGTCGAGGGGGCCGGGAGCCCGGTCGCCGTAGTGATTGCCGGGAGAACCGTGCCATTGCAGCCCAACGCGGCCGCGCAGATCTGGGTGCGCACCACCCACTCGTAGGTCGCAGCCATATTCACTTCCCGGTAGGACTTTTCTCCCAAAAAGCGAAGTGTAGCGCTCCGCCACATTGTAAGTGATAGAAAAATAGACTATTCTGAAGTGAGAACAACCCCTTTTCCACGGCACTAAAAGTGCTCACCGGGGCGGGGACGAATTGTCTCGCACGCGCGAACGGCGGCTAGCATGTTTCAGGAACTCAAGTTCCAACTGTCTACAGCGATCCTCACCATCGTGACGCTGGCGGCAGGTGTGGCTGCCTTCATCAATTTCCAGCAACAGCATAAATTCCGTTTACCCGATGACGGTGTGATCTGGGTTGATCGGCACGGCGGCGTGGAAGCCCTCTCGGTTCCCGACCGCAGCGAGGGCGAACGGGCCGGCCTGCGCGTGGGCGACCGGCTCTCGGCCATCAATGGCGTTCCGGTTCAAAAAGCGGTGGATGTGGCCCAGGTGCTGGTGAATATCGGGTCGTGGAAGAAAGCCACCTACACGGTTTCGCGGGCCGGCGTCGAGTTCCCGATCAGCGTGATCGTCGGCGAGGTGCCGCTGGACCGGGCCGTGGTCTACCAATACCTGGTGGGAATGGCATACCTCATCATCGGGTTATTCGTGTATTTCCGGCGCGGGAGCGCGCATAAGGCCCAGCACTTCTACATTCTGTGCCTGGTCTCCTTCATCTTCTTCTCGTTCCACTACACAGGCCAGCTGCACAGCTTTGACACGGTGATCTATTTTGGAAACGTGGCGGCCGGCCTGCTGGCGCCAGCGGTATTCCTGCACTTCTGCCTGACCTTCCCCGAACCGCGCAAGTGGCTGAATGCTCCCGCCCGCGCCAGCATTTTGTACATACCAGCTCTGCTGTTGTTCATGCTTTATGTGGCGTTTGCCTCCGGCACCCTCTCGGTGGCCGTCCCTACGCTGGAATTGCGCTGGGCGCTGGACCGGATCTGGATCCTGCTGGCCACGCTGCCGTATGTGATCGGAGCCATCGCTCTCAGTTTCGAATACCGGCAGACCGAAGACCCGATCGTCCGCCAGCAGGTGAAATGGCTGCGCAACGGAACGTTCTGCGCGATTCTGCCGTTCGGCCTGTTTTACGTGATCCCCTACGCGATGGGCTCGATTCCCAACGAGTACCTCAAGATGTCGGTGCTCTCGCTGGCGCTGATTCCGCTAACGCTGGCTTATGCGATTGTGCGCTATCGCCTGATGGACGTCGATATCATTTTCCGCCGCGGGTATGCGTATACGCTGGCCACCTTGTGCGTGTTGGCGGCGTTCTACGCGATCGTGTTCTCGCTCGGCTCGGCGGTGCAGAAGAATTTCAAGGATCTCGGCAACACGGGTCTGATCACGGTGATGTTGGTCACGGCCTTCCTGTTCCAGCCGATCCGCAATTGGATTCAGGAGCGCCTGGACAAGCACTTCTATCGCGATCAGTACGATTACCGGCGAACGTTGATCGAGTTCGGGCGCGAGCTAAGCTCGGAAACCGATCTCGATGCCATGCTGGCGTCGGTGGGCGACCGGTTGCTGCATACCCTCTCGATCAAGCACCTGGCGTTTTTCCTGGATGAGGGCGGGGAAAGCCCTTCGTTCCACCTGAAGAAAGCGATGGGGCCGAATGCGAGGCTGTCGAATGTCCGGCCCGCCGAGCTCGATCTGAGTTTTCTCACCTGGAAACTGCCGGACGCGTACCTGTTCTTCGAGCGCACCAGGCACCAGCTGGACGCGGTGTCCCGGTCGTGGCCGGCGAGCGTGCGCAAAACCATCGGCGACCTGGACCTGACCTACTATTTGCCGTGCACGATTCGGGGCCGCACTATCGCCTACATGGGAATCAGCCGGACCACGGATGGCGATTATCTCTCGAGCGTGGATCTGGAACTGCTGGTCACATTGGCCGGCTACGTAGGCATCGCCATCGAGAACGCTTCGCTCTACAGATCACTACAACTTAAGGTGGAGGAGTACGAGCGCCTCAAGGAGTTCAGCGAGAACATCGTCGAGTCGATCAACGTCGGCATCCTGGCGGCCGATCTGGACGACCGGGTAGAAAGCTGGAACTCGCAAATCGAGCGGCTCACCGGGATTGCGCGCGCCGACGCCGTCGGCAAAACACTGGCCGAACTTTTTCCGTTAGACCTGGTGGAGCAGTTCGAGCGGGTGCGCGGCGATACCGGCGTTCACAATGTCTATAAGTTCGTGTTGAAACCGCTGTCGGTAAATGGGAATGGGGGCGGGGTCAAGCGGCGTGAAACGATCTTGAACCTCGCGATCGCGCCGCTGGTTTCGAAAGATCAGCAACAGATCGGAAGGTTGGTGATCTTCGACGATATTACGGACCGGTCGGAGCTCGAGCAGCGCCTGGTCCAGGCGGATAAACTCTCGAGCATCGGCTTGCTGGCGGCGGGAGTGGCGCACGAAGTCAACACGCCGCTGGCCGTGATCTCGACTTACGCGCAGATGCTTGCCAAGCAGGTCGGCGAGGATTCGCAAAAATCGCTGATCCTGGACAAAATCGCCAAACAGACGTTCCGGGCGAGCGAGATCGTTAATTCGCTGCTGAATTTCTCGCGTACGTCCACCACGTCTTTCGGCGATGTCAATGTGAACCGCGTAATCCAGGAGACGCTCTCGCTGCTCGACCATCAATTGCAAAAGTCGGGAATCCAAGTAACGGCCCAATTGGACGCCGATCTGCCGGCGGTCCACGGCAACGGCGGAAAACTGCAGCAGGTCTTTCTCAATTTATTCCTCAACGCGCGCGACGCCATGCCCGGAGGCGGTACCCTGGAAGTACGGACGTGGTCGGAAGATTCGAGCGCGAAAATCGAGGTGGCCGATACGGGCGGCGGCATAGCCCCCGAGCATCTGAATCGCATATACGATCCGTTCTTCACCACCAAGGCGGCGCGCAAAGGAACGGGCTTGGGCCTATCGGTAACGTACGGCATCATTCAGGAACACGGCGGGTCGATCGAAGTATCGAATCGCCGCAGCGGCGGCGCGCGCTTCCGCCTGGATCTGCCGCTTTCGCGGAACGGATCCGCCAAGACCGGCATGGGCCGGAAACCGGTAACCGTTGCCTGAAATGACGGCGCCTTCTTCCACCGCGATCGATATCAAGGGCAAAGTGCTGGTGATCGACGACGAGTCGGACATCCGCGAGAGCCTGGAAGTGTTGCTGGGCACCGAGGGCTACGCGGTTGACCTCGCGCAGAACGCCACCGAGGGGCTCCACAAGATGGAGTCCTACGGCTATGACCTGGTGCTGCTGGATTTGATGATGCCCGACCGCTCCGGCATGGAGGTGCTGCAGGAAGTCCGGCAGCGCGATCGCGAGACCCCCATTTTCATGATTACGGCCTACGGCTCGGTGGAAGCGGCCGTCAAGGCGCTCAAGTTTGGCGCCAACGATTATTTTTCCAAGCCCTGGGACAACGAGAAGCTGCTAATCGAGATTGACCGGATGATCGCCCGGCGACGTCTCGAGTACGAGAACACTCACCTCAAGCGCGCGTTCAAGCAGCGATACAGCTTCCCCAACATCATAGGCAAGAGCGAGCGGATGGTGAAGTTGCTCGACGTAGTGAGCCAGGTGGCGCCGGCGCGCTCGACGATTCTGATCACGGGCGAAACCGGCACCGGCAAGGAACTGGTGGCCAAAGCGATTCATGCCAACTCGCCGCGCGCCGATCACTTGTTCGTCGCCGTGAACAGCGGCTCGCTACCGCCGGACCTGCTGGAATCGACGCTGTTCGGACACGTGAAGGGCGCATTCACCAGCGCCATTCAGTCGAAGAAGGGATACTTCGAGGTCGCCGACCAGGGAACTATCTTCTTCGACGAGATCGGCACGCTCGGTGCAGAGACACAGATCAAACTGCTGCGCGTTATCCAGGAGAAAGAATTCATCCCGCTGGGCGCGACGGATCCGATTCGCGTGGATGTGCGCATTCTGGCCGCGACCAATGCCGACCTGTACCAACTGGTGAAGGAAGGCAAGTTCCGCGAAGACCTGTATTACCGGCTGAACGTGATCAACATCGCGCTGCCGGCGCTGCGCGAGCGCCGCGAAGACATTCCGCTGCTGGCCGAGCATTTCTTCACGCATTATGGCCGCGAGAACAACAAATTCCTCGATAACACGGGGCGCTCGCTGCTGCACTTCCAGCCTGATGCCATGCAGGTTTTGATGGAGCATGCCTGGCCGGGCAACGTGCGTGAGCTGGAGAACGTGGTGGAGCGAGCCGTGGTGCTGGCGACGGACTCCTCGGTTCCCCTCGACGTGCTGCCGGATTCGCTGCTGCAGGCCAACGGTGTGCGGCTGATGCGCGGAGACGGCGGCCCGTTGCCCCCGGACGCATCGCTGTTCGAGATCGTCAACGATTTCGAGCGGCGGACGATCCTGGAGCGCCTGGAACAATTCAGCTGGAGCCAGACCGATGCGGCCGAAAGCCTCCACGTCCCGCTCTCGACGCTGAACCAGAAGATCAAGCGGCTGGACATCAAGATCCGCAAAAAATCAGACGGGTAGACCGGGCGGCGCCGCGCCGTGGATATCGGTGTCTTGAGCCGGCGGCGGCAGGCAATCGTGGACTCCACCAAATCCAGAATCTTCGCTTAACGCGCCGTCCACCCGCCGTCGATCAAAATGTCAGTACCCGTGATGTAAGCCGCCAGCCCGGAGCACAGATAAACCGCAAGGGCGCCGAGCTCTTCCGGATTGCCGGGGCGGTCCAACGGAATTTGCGCCAGAAACTGCGCCCGCAGTTCGGGGTTTTCCGTGATGGGACGCGCGAGTTCCGTTTCGAACAAGCCGGGGCTGATGGTGTTTACTGTGATGCGCTCGGGCGCCAACTCGAGCGCCAGCGAGCGCGTGAAACCGAGCAGGGCGGATTTGCTTCCGGAGTATGCGGTGCGGCCCGGCAGAGAGATCCAAGCCATCGTGGAGGCCACATTCAAGACGCGCCCGTAGCCCTTTCCTTTCATGTGCGGGACGAAGTAGTGGCACATCAGGTAGGCGGAGGTGACGTTGGTGTCCAACACGGCGCGCCACTCATCGAGCGAGAGCTCGGTGACGTGGCGGCGAATGTTGAGCCCGGCGTTATTGATCAAGATGTTGACGGCGCCGAAGCGGGCGAGGACTCCGGCTTGCGCGCGCCGCACCTGCTCTTCACTGGTGACATCGGTCGGGAAGACGGCCGCCTGTCCGCCCGCCGCGGTAATTTCAGCAGCGGTACGCGTGAGTTCCTCTTCGCTGCGCGCCAGCAGCGCGACCCGCACGCCCTCCGCCGCCAGAGCGCAGGCCATTGCTTTACCCAAGCCTCGCCCCGCGCCGGTGATGACCGCCACCCTACCTTCCAGACCGTTGGGATTCACGCGGCAGGAGTCCCGCTTTGGGACCGGTTCAGCAGCTCGTCGCAAATCTGCTGCGGCCGGTCGACGTTGGGGATGGTGAGGCGGCTGGTCTCCCCCGACGTCTCGATCGAGATGTTGCCGATATTCATCATGCGCTGAAAGATGCCTTGATCGACGCGGATGTCTTGCACCTTGGTGAGCTGAATGTTGCGCGTGGTTTTGGAAGTCGCGCCGACCTCATAACGCAAGCGGTCGCCCGTGACCACTGCTTTATTGAAGCGGCGGCGAATGGCGCGGGAGACCGGCCACAGCAGCAGCACCAGCGGGACGAACGGAAACCAGGTAGGGAAACCCTGATCGCGCCAGAGCTTAAAGTAGGCGACGTCAAGCGCAATGATAATGAGCACGACCAGCACGAAGCCGGCGTTGATGAATTTCGCAGTCGGCCGGATTGTCAGATCAGACACGCGGCTCCACCTCCGACCCGGCTATTGTAACGCGGGCGGAGCGGTTACTCGACGACGACGCGCGTCCCCTTCTCGTGCTGGCGCGAGAGGTGCTCGATGCGAGCATCCAGGATGCTGCGAATTCCCTTCAGGAATTCGACGCGCGAATTGCGGAAGTGCTGGCGCGTGTTCTCCGGCCACAACTGCTCGAGGAACGGCAGGGCGACGTTGCAGATCAGGCATCCGGGCGCTCGCGGTTCGGCGGCGGTGGTTTTCTCTTCCATATCAACTCTCCCTCATTTCCACGGTCAAGATCTTATTTTCCAGCCTGGCGCGAGCCGGCGAAAGCGCTGCCATCGAAGTGGGCAGGCCGATGTGGCGCCGCAAAGTACCGATTTCGACCACCAGTTCGTCGCCTTTCTTGAACAAACCGACTTCGCCCTTGACGGCAAAGGGCAAGCTGACTCGCACCTCGTAATGGCCCTCGCGCTTCACGAAGCTGAAGGGCGCCTCGGTACGCGTTACGGCGGCGGGGTCGTCTTTATCCCCGTAGAGCACCTGCGCCAGTTCCCGCAATCGCTCGCGGCCCAAAACTTCATGCGTAAACAGCGCCACGCGTTTGACGGCTACGGGCGCGAAGTACGCTTCGATCTCGTCGAGAATCTGGGATTGCGAGCGGCGCCACTCCTGGAAAAACGAATCGCTGACCTCGGCCGGCAGCACGCGGTTCACGATGATGCCGTCGACGGTCAGCCCGTGCAGCGAGAAATACACATAGGCGCGTTGGGTTTCGCGCAGCACCATGCGCTCGGGATTTGTGACCAGGCGCACGCTCGTCATTTTTGGGTTTTCGAGCAGTTCGTCGATGCCTTCGAGCTTGGCGAACAGATCCTGCACGTTGGCGAAGTAGCTGTCGGTGGGCAGTTCGATGGGCGAGACGCGGTTGGCGATCGGACGCACGGCCTTGATGACGCTGCGCTGAAACGGAAAGATGTGGCGCATGTACCACTCGAGCGTGGTCGGCATACTGACGAAGCGCATCGATTCGGCGGTCGGGGCGCAATCGAGCACGATCACGTCGTAGCGCGCCTCACGCCGGAACTGGTTGACGTACATCATCGCGCTCAGTTCTTCCATGCCGGGAAGGATGGCCAGTTCCTCGGCTTCCACGTCGCTGATGCCGGTGGTGCGGAGCACCGAAATCACGTATGACGAAATCTCACGCCAGTGGCGTTTGATCTCTTTCTGGATGTTCACCTCGTGGATGGCAAGGTGATCGTCGATAGGATAGGGGTCGCCGGTTTTGCCGTGGAACAGGTCGGTGCCTAGATCGAAGGCATCAGCCAGACTGTGCGCCGGGTCGACGCTCATGACCAGGGTTCGGTACCCCAGGCGGGACAACTGCAGGCCGGTCGCTGCGGCCAGGCTGGTTTTGCCGACTCCTCCCTTGCCGCTGAACAGAAGGATGCGCATACCCAATCCGATTTTAGCAGCGGCTCGGCCCGCAGTTCTTTACACCTGTGAACTGCGCCGTTCCATCAGGATGGTGTCGCGCCAGCGCCCATGCATGCAGCCGATGCGCTCGCGAGTGCCCACCACGCGGAACCCGGCGCGTAGACACATGGCGAGGCTGGCCGCGTTCTCCGGGAAAATCGACGCTTGCAAGGTCCAGATGCCTTCGCGTTCGGACGCTTCAATCAGCGCGGCGAGCAGAGCCGAGCCGATGCCCCGCGACCGAGCCCCCGCGGCCACGTAGATGCTGGCCTCGGTGACGCCGGCGTAAACACGCCGGCTCGAGACGGGGCTCAATGCAGCCCAGCCCAGCACCTCGGAGTCGCGCCGCGCGACCAGCCGGCACGCGGGATGACGGGCCCGATCCCAGGCTTGCCAATCCGGCGCTTCGGTCTCGAAGGTGGCGTTGCCGCCGGCGATGCCCTCCAGATAAATGGCGCGTACCGGTTCCCAATCTTCTGGTCTCATGGGGACTATAGCGAATTCGTTGAAGCCTTCGGGCATAATCCTAGAGTGGCATGAGAAGCATCGCCTCGATTTCTGCGCCGCGCCGCGGCAGTCGGCCAGCTAAGATAGTGATCAGGAGCACTATTTGAAAAAGTGGTTGTTGGCAGTGCTGGTGGTGGCGGCCGGCGTGGTCGGCTGGGGCGTCCTGCGGAAGACGGCGCCGCCCAAGATCAGTTTCACGCGGGTCAAGCGCACCACGCTGATCAGCACCTTGCCGACCAACGGCAAAGTCGAACCATTCGACTGGCAGGCGATCCGGGTCGAACGTGCGGGCATTTTGAGCCGGGTGCTGGTGCGCGAGGGGCAGAGCGTGAAGAAAGGCGAGTTGGTAGCCTCGGTTTCCGATCCCTCCCTGCAGGCTGACCTGCAAGGAGGTGAAGCGCGCGTGGCGGAAGCGCAGGCGAACCTTTCGGCGCTCGAAGCCGGCGGCAAACCCGCCGAAGTGGTGGAAATCGAGAACAGCCTTCAGCAGGCGCGGCTGCAGCTTCAGCAGGAGCGGAAAGATTACGAAGCCTTGCAGCGGCTGGTTTCCAAACAGGCGGCCACCGCCGTGGAGCTAGAGGCCGCGCAGCAGAAGGTGAAACAATCCGAAGCTGGGATCCAGGGCCTGGAGCAGCGCCGTAACGCGCTGGTTGGCAAAAGCGAGTTGGCGGCGGCGCGGGCGCGCCTGCAGGATGCGCAGGCCGCGTTCGATCTGGCGCGCGAGCGCGCCACGCAAAGCACGGTGCGGGCGCCGATGGCCGGGGTGATCTACGGGCTGGCGGTGCGCACCGGCGCCTACGTAAATCCGGGCGATCTGGTGGCGAACGTCGGCAACCTCGACCGTCTCCGCATTCGCGTGTATGTGGACGAGCCCGAGTTGGGGCGGGTCGCGGAAGGCGAGCCGGTCACGATCGCCTGGCAGGCGCTGGCCGGCAGGCAATGGAGCGGCCGCGTCGAACGCAAGCCCAGTTCGATTCAACCCCTGGGCACCCGCCAGGTCGGCGAGGTTATCTGCCTGATCGACAATCCCGGCCACGAATTAATTCCGGGGACCAATGTCGATGCAACGATCCGCACGGCGGTGGTAGAAAACGCGCTCGTCATTCCCAAAGAGACGCTGCGGCACGACACCCAGGGCAATTATGTGCTGCTGCTCCGGGACCAGGCGGTAGAGCGGCGGGCGGTGACCACGGGGGTGGCCAGCATCAGCCAAGTGCAGGTCATCGAGGGGCTCGCGGAGGGCGACGAGGTGGCGCTGCCTTCGGAAACGCCGCTTCAGCCGGGGGACCACGTGACGCCGGACACAGTCGTAACGTAACGAACAGCGGGGCCCGGCGGCCCCGCTCCAAATTCGGTTAAACTGTAGGTACTTAAGGTAGATTCGCTTGAATCGGTTCGTATGCGCAGCCCTGCTGTCGATGGCCGCCATGCTGCCCGCCGCCGGCGCGGAACTGGGGCAACTGGACGCCAGCCCCACACTCTTCACAGTCACGGCGGCAATCAACGCGGCCGGATATAGTGCGGACCTTTCTTCGCCGAACAACTCTCCGCTGCGCGACGCCATTCGCACCGAACTGGCCCAGCGTGACATACCCTCGCTGCCGGCCCTCAAGGATTTCTTCGCGCGGCACCGGAAAAGGAATGATGTGCTGGAGCTTAGCCAGTATATTTCTTTTGCGCTGACCACCAGCGGCCCGCCGACCTTCGAAATCAAGCTGCGCGACGTGGATGTGCCGCCCGACGTAACGCCGATGCGGGAGTTGTCACCCCTGCTCGCGGCATTCTACAAGGAAGCCGGCATCGAGAACTTGTGGAAGCGGTCGCGGCCGGCCATCGATCAGTACCTGGAGTTGTATCACGCGCCGGTGTCGCAGGCGGTTTTGCAGGTGAACGCATATCTGAGGCAGCAGACCTCGGGATTTAAGGGCAGGCATTTTCAGATTCTGATCGAGCTGCTGGCGGCCCCCAATCAGATCCAGACGCGCAGCTATGCCGATGACTATACGATTGTCGTGACGCCCTCGCCGGAGCCGCGGATTTTCGATATTCGGCATGCGTATCTGCACTATCTGCTGGATCCGCTGTCTACGCGCTATGAGGAGATTCTCGACCGCAAGAAGCCGCTGGCGGACCAGGCGCAGCGCGCGCCCGCACTAGACGATTCCTTCAAGCAGGATTACCTGCTGCTGGTAACCGAATCGCTGATTAAAGCGATTGAAGCCAAACTGGACCGCCGGCCGGACGGCATTCAGGAGGCGATGCGCCAGGGATACATCCTGACGCCGTTCTTTGCGGAGCAACTGCCGATTTACGAGAAGCAGGAACAGGCAATGCTGTACTACTATCCGACGCTGGTGGGCGCCATTGATCTGCGGATCGAGGAAGCGCGGCTTTCGAAAGTGGAATTCGAGAAGGAGCCGCCGGCCCGTGCCGCGGTGGCCACTCCGGCGCCGCCTCCGCCGCCTGCTCCAACCGGCGCCGCCAAAACCCTGGACGAGGCCGAGCAGCTTTATACGGCTCGCGACCTGGATAAAGCGAAGAAACAGTACCTGGATGTGTTGCAACAGACAGATAACCAGACGATGCACGCGGCGGCGTATTATGGCCTGGCGCGCATTGCCACCCTGGAACGGGATCCGGAGCTGGCGGAGCGGCTCTTTAAAAGGACGCTGAATCTGCAGCCGGAAGCGCCGGTACAGGCGTGGTCGCTGGTGTATCTGGGAAGGCTGTCGATGGCGGCGGGTGACCGCAAGCAGGCAGCGCAGTACTTTCAAAACGCTTTGAAGGTGGAAGGCGCGTCGCCCGCGGCGCAGCAGGCTGCCTCGCAGGGCGTGGAATCTACGTCAAAACCATAGGATCGAATAAGGAGTCTGGACATGAAGAAACTAATTCTTGCCGGTATCGTGCTCGTGCTCGCCGGCGCCCCCGGCCTGATGGCGCAGAAGGGCAAGAAAGGGGAGGCCGCGGCCCCCGCCGCACAGGGAGACCAGCCGCGCGGCCCTATGCCGAAATCCAAGGGCGAGCAGGACGCACTGGTTGCGATGTTCAACGCGCAAGGCAAGCCCGATGATCTGATCGCCGCAGCGGAGAACCTGCTGAGTAAGTATGCCGATACCGAGTTTAAGGACACGGCGTTGTTCTTCGAAGCGACCGCCTACCGCCAGAAGGGCGATCGGGACAAGGCGCAAGTTTTCGCGGAACGCGCCTTGACGGCCAACCCGAAGAATTTTCAAGCTTCGCTGATGCTCGGCGAGTTGATTGCGCAGGGCACGCGAGAGAATGATCTCGACAGAGACGACAAGCTGGCCAAAGCCGACAAGTACAGTAATGACGCGATCACGACGCTGAACGCGGCGGCCAAGCCCAATGCGCAGATGAGCGACCAGCAATGGGAAGACGCCAAGAAAGATTTGATCGCGGAAGCGCATGATTCCCTGGGTATGTCGGCGCTGCTGCGCAAGAAGTATGACGTGGCCATCAACGAGTTCAAGATGTCGGTCGACGGCGCGGCGCACCCGGAGCCGGCGTTCCAGGTGCGGCTGGCCTCGGCGTATAGCAGCGCGGGCAAATACGATGAAGCAATCGCTGCCGCGGACAAAGTCATGAACGACGCGCAGACGCCCACGCAGATCAAGCAGGTGGCGCAATCCATACGGGCCGGGGCGACGGTAGCCAAGCAGAAGGCGGCCGGAGGCGCTAGCGCGGCGGCTCCCCCGCAGGTCGATATCAAGAAGCAATAGAGCCGTGTCCGTCCATGCGCGCGGAACTGGCTTCTCTGGAGTCGCGAATCAACCACCGGTTCGCTCATCCGGAGATTCTGCTCCGCGCGCTCACGCATAGCTCGCACGCGAATGAAGCCCGCGGCCAAGAGGCGGTCCGGGACAACGAACGGCTCGAGTTCCTGGGCGATTCAATTCTGGGATTTCTTATCTCAGAAGCCCTTATGGAGCGCTTTCCCGAGTATCATGAGGGCGATCTTTCCCGGTTAAAGGCTCACCTCGTGAGTGCGGTGCACTTGTACGCAGTAGCACGGCGGCTCGACCTGGGAAACTTCCTCCAGCTGGGGCGCAGTGAGGAGATGGGCGGCGGGCGCGCCAAAAGAACCTTACTGGTAGACGCTTTAGAGGCGGTGATCGCTGCAATTTATCTGGACGGCGGGATCGGCCCGGTGCGCGAGTTTGTTGCCTCGCACGTGCTAGATACGCCATTCGAACAGCTAGAGGGTACGGACGCTTCATCCGGAAACGCTAATTTTAAGGGCGCCTTACAGGAACTGGCTCAGGCGCGCAAATTACCGCGCCCGCATTACGTTGTGCTAAGGGAGAGCGGCTCGGACAACTCCAAGACCTTCACGGTGGAAGCTCGAGTCGGAACTTTGACCGCGCAGGCGGAGGGCCGCACCAAGAAGATCGCGGCGCAGCGGGCGGCGCGCAGCGTTTACGAACGGCTTCTACCGGGCACTCACTCCCCTTAGCTATCAATAAGTTAACCAGAATTAAGAGCAGTGCCATTACGGGAACGGTACCGGTGGGCCTGCCCCCGGCGCCCGAGTTGGGTCACTATCGCACTAACCGGGAAATCCTGTTTGAGCGGAGGGCAGTTTTTCAATGGTAGAAAACGGCGTGCCGGATACGGCGGCCCAGAATGCAGGATCACTTCGTTCCCACGCATTGCGGATCCCGCTGTTGCAGCGGCGATGCCCGCGCTGTGACTCCGACAATATCTTTCGATCGCACCGGCGGTCCTTCGTGGAGCGGATGGCGGGGATCGTCGTGTTGCCGCATCGATGCGAGTCTTGCAGCTTTCGGTTCTTCCGGCTGAAGTGGATCGGGCGGTAATTCTCCACTCGCTTCCGATCTGTTGGCGCAGTCAGGAGCGGCTGTCCAGGTTGGCGGGTTCCAGCCTGGGCACGAGGAGATGGATGACCAGCAGGGCGATCAGATACGCGCAGCCGGCAATCACGAACATAGGCACGTAGCTACCCGTGAACTGGAGGACCAGGCCGGTGAACGTGGCGATCAGCATACCGCCGATCGCGCCGCCGAATCCGCCGATGCCGATTACCGACCCGACCGCTTCGCGTGGGAACGTGTCGGAAACGATGGTGTACAGATTCGCCGACCAGCCTTGATGCGAAGCCGTGGCGAGGCCCACCAGGGCGACCGCCAGCCACAGACTGCTTATGTTCGCGGCGAAGACGATCGGAACGACGGCCACGGCGCAGACCAGCATGGCGGTCTTGCGCGCGCGGTTTAAGCTCCAGCCCATTTTGAGGAACCATACCGGCAGCCATCCGCCCGCGACACTGCCCACCATCGAAAGGTTGTAGACGATCACCAGCGGCCAGCCGAGTTCGGTGAGCGTCAGCCCGTATTTCGTATTCAGAAACTTGGGAAGCCAGAACAGAAAAAACCACCAGATGGGGTCGGTAAGGAACTTGCCGAGCAGGTACGCCCAGGTCTGCCGGTGCGGGATCAGGCGCGCCCAGGGCACTTTGACACTAGGGTCGGCCGGGTCGCTTTGAATGTAAGCCAATTCCGCCGGCGACAGCCGCGGATGCTGCGCGGGGCGCCGGTACAACATCATCCACGGAATCACCCATAACGCGCTGAGCGAGCCGAGGATGATGAAGGCCCATTGCCAGCCCAGCGTGACGGCGATCCAAGGCGCGGCCAAGGGCGCGATGATGGCGCCGATGTTGGCGCCGGAATTAAAGATTCCTGTGGCGAAGGCGCGCTCCTTGCGCGGAAACCATTCGGCCACGGTCTTGATCGCGGCCGGGAAATTCGCGGCCTCGCTGATCCCCAGCACGAAACGCGCGATTCCGAAGCCCAATACGGTGCGCACCGCGGCATGGCCGATGGTGGCGAGGCTCCACAAACCGATGGCGGAGGCGTAACCGCGACGCGTGCCGACGCGATCGATGAAACCTCCCGCCAGCAGCATGCCTACTGCATAGGCGGCCTGAAAAGCAGTGACGATGTCGCCGTATTGCAGCTCATTCCAGCCGATCACGCGCTGCAGTTCCGGCGCGAGAACCCCCAGCACCTGCCGGTCCACGTAATTCAAAGTGGTGACGAAGAAAAGCAGGGCGCAGATGCGCCAGCGGTAGCGACCCACGGTGGCCGAGAGATTCCCGGCCGCAGAACCGGTCAGCGGTTTGGCGTCAGTTGTTGCCATGCATCCGTCGCTTTTTCCGAGGCGGAGAAACGGCCGCTGTGAGCCCATAGGCCCAAGGCGGGATTCGAGACGAAGAAGACCTCGTCTCCGTCCACAATATTAAACCCATCCGCGAGCTTGGTGGGGTTGTAGCGCTCGCGCATCGCGGAAAGCGGCGCATAACCGAAGCCGGCGCTCTCGATCTCGTGTTGGGTGAGAGACCCCGGGCAGTAGGTGACGGTGAAGCGGCCTTCCGAAGACCCGTGGATCAGGTGCGCCGCGGCGCTGAGGTTCGCCGCCAGATCCGCATTCCCGGCGACGGCCTGCAGTACGGCCGGCGTGCCGGTATATCCGTATTTGCGAATCAGCGCGTCGATCGCGGCATCTTCGCCGAACTGCTTGACTCCCGGCGCCAGCACGATCAATTCGCCGCCATCCGCCATAGCCATGCGCAGGCGATAGATTGCCTTGTTGCCGATCCATGTGCTTTTGAACTCAGTGGGATCGAGATAGACGACCGCTTTGCGGATGGGCCGATCGACCATCGAAAAATTCACGTGCAGGCTCAGCGCGGCCGCTTTTTCGAAGCATTCGAGATCATCGCCAATAAAAATGCCGCGCGTCGCGCTTCGGTCGACCACAGTAAGCACGTAGAGGATGGGCAAGCACCCGGCGATGCGGTCCGATGCATAGTTCAAGACGCGGCGAACGGGATTATCGGCGCGCCCCATGATACGCTCCATGCCATAGACGGCTCCGAGGTAATGGCTGCGGCTGATGCTCTCCGCGCCGCCGGTACCAATCAGAATGTTCTTGTTGTAATTGGCCATGCCGGCGACTTCGTGAGGAACCACCTGGCCGATCGAGAGGATCAGGTCGAAGCCGCCGTCGACGAGCAAATGATCAACCTGCACGGGCCAGGAGAAATCGAGGCGGCCTTCGGATTGCTCGTGGAGGAATGCGGCCGGCACTTCGCCGAGAGCCGCCAGGCCGCCGCGAAAATCGTGGACGGAGAAGCGCTCGCGCGGCACGCCGGGATACATGAGCGCGATTTCGCGATCGCTCATCGGGGTGTGAGTGCCGGTGGCGGGCAGGATGCGCGCGAGGCGGTCGCCGTAGTAATCGAAAGCGAAGCGGGTGAGTTCGCCGGCGCGGGAGTGGTAGCGCGTGATGTCGGGGGGAACAGCGATGATTTTCCGGCGCGGACCGAGGGTGTCAAGAGCGCGAACCAGAGCTTGCCGAAGGTCTTGCGCGGAAAGGGCGTGCGAAGGGGAGCCGCAACTATAAAAGACGCTCATGACACGCGGCCGGCGGCCCGATCGCCGGCGCCTCTAGCTGTTGACACCCGAGGCAAGAAAACCTCCGTCGACAACTATACACTGGCCGGTGATGAAACTCGCGCCGTCGGACGCCAGCAGGATCGCCGCCCCAATCAACTCCTCGGCGCAGCCGAAACGCTTCATCGGGGTGCGCATCAAAAGCTCGCGGCCGCGCTCGGTTTCATCCAGCAGTTTGCGATTGAAATCGGTGCGGAATACGCCCGGCGCGATCGCATTGACGTTCACACCCGAGGGGGCCCACTCGACTGCGAGGCTGCGTGTGAGCGACAAAAGCGCGGACTTGGATGCCGCGTAGGCGGCCACCTCCGTCAATGCCACGAACGAATTCAAGGAAGCGATATTGATGACGCGGCCGCGGCGGAATGCGGCGAGCGGCTCATAGAAGGATTGGCAGGCCCGCAAGGCGCCGGTGGTGTTGACGTCCATGGTGTCGCGCCACTCCTCTTCGCTGACCGCGAGCGTGGGCCGGCGCGCCACGCGGCCCGCTGCGTTTACCAGGATGTCGACCTGCCCGAAACTCTCCAAAACGCGGTCGCGGAGCACGTCGACGGAGCGGCGGTCGCTCACATCCGTCACCACGGCAAGGCTGTGGCGACCGGCGCGTTCGATGTGCTCGCAGGCTTCCTGGACCAGCGCTTCGCGGCGGCCTGTGGCCACCACGTCGGCGCCGGCCTCGGCGAGGCCGAGCGCGATCGCGCGCCCCAGGCCCGAGGTGCCGCCGATGACCACCGCGACGCGCCCGCTGAGGTCCAGCGATTTAAGCATCGAGCCTCTTACCGTTCACCGTCACGTCGGCGAGTTCAAGACCTTCCACGTTCTCAACGATATTGGACTTGGCGGCCGATTGCACGGTGCAGCGCTCGAGCCGGACGTTGCGAATTTTCGCGTCGGGAAAGCCGCGGATGTCGAGCGCGCGTTCCACCTTCCCGCAGGCCACGTCGCGGATGTCGATATTGCGCACCACGGGATGCTCGGGGCCATTGCGGCCTTCTTCGTAGTTGAAGTCGATCTGCAGCACGGCATGCGCGATCTGGCCGATTTTCAAATTCCGAAAGTACACGTTCTCAATGGTGCCGCCGCGCATGGCATTGGTCTTGAAGCGCAGCGCCTGGTCGAGGTTCGGGCTATCCAGGTGACAGTTCTCCGCAAACACGTTGCGGACGCCGCCCGACATTTCACTGCCGATGGTGAGCGCGCCATGGCCGTCTTTCATGGTGCAGTTGCGGATGACGATGTTTTCACTGGGCACCGCCACGCGCCGGCCATCCCGGTTGCGGCCGGATTTGATCGCGATGCAATCGTCGCCCGTATCGAAGACGGTATTCTCGATCAGAACGTCGCGGCAGGAATCTGGGTCGCAGCCGTCGTTATTCGGGCCGTGGCTCGCGATCTTCACGTTCCGCACCGTCACGTTGGTGCATAGCACCGGATGGATTTCGAACATCGGCGAGTTGATGATGGTGACGCCGTCGATGAGAATGTTGCGCCCGCGCACGGGTTCGATGAAATTCGGCCGGAGATAGCTGCCTTCGCCGAATTTGCGGTCCCGGAGCGGAGTGTCCTTCTGGCCCATCGCGTTGAGCGCGTTGCGAGCGGCTTGCTGGCTGGGCTGCCCTTTGCTCCAGCCGCAATTGGTACGGCCTTTCCACGGCCACCAGTGTTCGCAATCGCAGTTGCCGTCGAGCGTGCCCTCGCCGGTGACTGCAATGTTGTCCTGGCCGTCGGAATAAATGAACGGCGAGTAGTTCAGGCACTCCAGACCTTCCCAGCGGGTATAGACCAGCGGGAGATAGCGCTTCGGGTCGCGCACAAAGCGCAGTGTGGCCCCGGCGGCGACGTGGAACTCCACCTTGCTCTGGAGGCGAACGGGCCCGGTCATAAAGATGCCTGCGGGGACCACGACGCGGCCACCGCCTGCCTGGCTGCACGCGGCGACGGCGCGGGCGATCGCATCGGTACAGTCTTTGGCTGCATCGCCCGCAGCGCCGTACCGGGTGATCTCGAAGTCGCGCTGGGGGAAAACGGGAGGCCGGATGCGCGCCAGAATGTCGCCCACCTGCGCCCATCCATCCAGGCCAGCTGGATCCGCTTTCCCGTTCCGAGACCACGCCAGCGCCGACAAGCCCGCCGCGGCCCGCAGGAAAGCGCGCCGATTTCTACCTTGCATAATCCTCCCCATTCGCCATCCCGACTATATGATCCATACCCCCCGGTGTCAAATTGAAATCCTTAAAGGAATAGTTCAATCGTATTGAACGAGGCGGGGTTTGCCGGAACCATTCATTTCGTCTGAAGCCAGGGTTCAGGATTTCTGGTTTGACAGCGGCCGGGCTTTCTCCGTACCGTCGAATTGAGATGCTTACTGAAACTGCCACTCTACCCAGCCTGGCGCCGCAGGAACTTGCGGCGGCAGTAGAAGAGGAACTCGCAGGCACTCCCTTCATCGATGTGCATACGCATCTGTTCATGCCGTCGCTGGGCCGGCTTGGCCTGTGGGGCATTGACGAACTGCTCACCTACCACTACCTGGAGGCGGAACTGTTTCGCTCCAGCGGGATTACTCCCGAGGCGTATTTCAAGCTCGGCAAGCGCGAGCAGGCGGATGCGATCTGGCGCACTCTGTTTGTTGAGAACGCGCCCGTTTCGGAGGCGACGCGCGGCGTGGTCGCGGTTCTGAAGGCTTTCGGCCTGCCCACCGACTCCAGCGATTTGAAAGAGGCGCGGGCGTGGTTCACGGCGCAGGATCCGGTGAAACACATCCGGCGCGTCTTTGAACTCGCGGGCATCAGCGAAGTGGTGATGACCAACGACCCGCTCGACCCTCAGGAAGCGCCGCTTTGGGAAGCGGGGGCGGCACGGGATGCGCAGTTCCAGCCCGTGCTGCGCCTGGATCGCATCCTTAATAAATGGGCCGAGCACTGGAAGGTCCTGGTTTCCCAGGGCTACGCCGTGGATGAACAGGCATCGGGGCGTTCGGCGGCCGAGATCCGGCGCTTTCTCGCGGATTGGTGCGCGCGCATGGAACCGGTGTACATGGCGGTCTCGCTTCCGGATACGTTCCAGTTCCCCGAGAGCGGCGTACGCGGCCGGCTGCTCGCGGAAGCCGTGCTGCCCGCCTGCCGCGAGGCGCGCATTCCGCTGTCGCTCATGATCGGCGTACGCTATCAGGTCAACCCCGCGCTGCGGTTGGCAGGCGATGCGGTGGGACGCGCCGACCTGCGGGCCTTGGAGAACCTGGCGGTCGGCTATCCCGAGAATCGGTTCCTGGTGAGCGTGCTCAGCCGCGAGAACCAGCATGAGCTCTGCGTCTACGCGCGAAAATTCCGCAACCTCATGCCGTTCGGCTGCTGGTGGTTCCTGAACAATCCATCGATCGTTGAGGAGATCACGCGCGAGCGCCTCGAGATGCTCGGAGCGAGTTTCATTCCGCAGCATTCCGATGCGCGCGTGCTGGAGCAAGTCATCTACAAGTGGCGCAATACACGCCGAACCCTGGCGCCAATCCTCACGGGGACCTATCGCGTGCTGATGGAGGACGGACGCGCCGTCACGCGCGCCGAGATCCGGCGAGACATTCGGCGGCTGTTCCGCGACAATTTCGAGCGCTTCGTCCGACACGAGTAGCACAGGCTCTCGCCTTTTCGTGCCCCATGGTCCGGGCGGGACCGGTTGCGACCGGTGGAGTGTTCCGTTTATCTTGAATGTTTCCACGTATGCCCACCAAGGTTCCCATTACCATCGCCCATGGCGACGGCATTGGCCCGGAAATTATGGCCGCCACTCTGCAAATCCTGGAAGGCGCGGGCGCGGCTCTCGAGCCCGAGACCATCGAGGTTGGCGAAAAAGTCTATTTGCGCGGCAACACGTCGGGCATCGAGCCCCGTTCATGGGAATCGCTGCGGCGCACCAAAGTTTTCCTGAAAGCGCCGATTACTACGCCGCAGGGCGGCGGCTACAAGAGTCTGAACGTGACGACGCGCAAGACGCTGGGCCAGTACGCCAACGTGCGGCCGTGCGTGTCGTACCACCCGTTCGTCGACACCAAGCACCCGAATATGGATATCGTGGTGGTGCGCGAAAACGAAGAGGACCTGTACGCCGGCATCGAGTACCAGCTCAGTCCGGAAATGACCTCCGCCATCAAGCTCATCTCCCGGCCGGGCACCGAGAAAATCGTGCGCTACGCGTTCGAGTACGCGCGGCGGCACAACCGCCGAAAGGTCACCTGCTTCACCAAGGACAACATCCTGAAGATGACCGACGGTCTCTTCCACAAAATCTACGATGAGATCGCCGCGCAATATCCCGACATTCAGAAGGAGCACTGGATCGTCGACATCGGCGCCGCCAAGATGGCGGATACACCGGAGGCGTTCGATGTGATCGTCATGCCGAATCTCTACGGCGACGTGCTCTCCGACATCGGGGCCCAGATTGCCGGCTCGGTCGGGCTCGCCGGCTCGGCGAATATCGGCGATAACTGCTCCATGTTCGAAGCCATTCACGGCTCGGCCCCGCGGCGCGCCGGCCAGAACCTGGCGAACCCGAGCGGCCTGTTGATGGGAGCCGTGCTGATGCTGGTACACATCAACCAGCCGGACGTCGCCGAGCGCGTGCACAACGCCTGGCTGCGCACCATAGAAGACGGAATTCACACCTACGACATCTACGCCGAAGGCGTCAGCACCCAAAAAGTCGGCACCAGGCAATTCGCGTGCGCGGTGATCGCGCGGCTGGGCCAGAAGCCGAACCGGCTGAAGCCGGTGAGTTACGCGAAGATGGCATCGATGGCCGGGAATTCCAAGATCAGCGCGCCAGCGGACGTCAAGATGGATGTGAAGGGCATCGACGTCATCGTGCAATGGCCGTCGCGCGCGCCACAAGAGTTGGCGGAGTTGGTGGGCAAGCAGGCCGGTGACGGTCTGAAGCTGCAGATGATCGACAATCGCGGGACTATCGTATGGCCGGCCCCGTTAGCCGCCGCCGAGACATTCTGTACCGACAGCTTTCGCTGCCGGTTTCTGTCCGAAGGCAGTGCCGATAAGGACAAGATCTTCGCGCTGCTCAAGCGCATCAGCGACGCGGGCGTCGACATCGTTGCGACCGCTTCGCTTCGTACCTACAATGGCGTCGAGGGTTATTCGCTCGCACAAGGACAGTAGAAGGAATGGCAGCCAATCCGCTAGTTGTTGTGATCATGGGAAGCAAGTCGGACTGGGAGACGATGCGCCAGGCCGATGAGGTGTTATCGAAGTTCGACGTGCCGCACGAGTGCCGGGTTTTGTCGGCGCATCGCACACCGGTGCAGACGGCGGAATATATCGGCGGCGCCGAGTCGCGCGGGGTGGAGGTCGTCATTGCCGCCGCCGGTGGCGCGGCGCACCTGGCGGGCGTTTGCGCGGCCCACACGGTGCTGCCGGTGCTCGGCGTTCCCATGGAAAGCGCTTCGCTCAAAGGCATGGATTCGCTCCTTTCGACTGTGCAGATGCCGGCCGGTATCCCCGTCGGCACCCTGGCGATCGGCCCCGCGGGCGCGCGCAACGCGGCGCTGCTTGCGGTGGCGATCGTGGCGAACAAGCGGCCGGAACTGCGCGAGAAGCTGCGTAAGTTTCGCGTCGAGCAGAGCGAAAAAGTGCTGCGGGAAACACTGCCGTAGGACTTCCGGCCTAGAACTCTCAGGCCTCATCCCTTGCCGCGAGCTTGATATAATTCCTCCCGGCTCGCGCCATGGATTCCGAACGGTGG
>DATGII010000052.1:0-10833 GCA_035295805.1 Bryobacteraceae bacterium
CTCAGGAGCGTGGTGTGAGCCTGCAATTCAGCACGTCGCGGATAGAGCCGGACATCGTAGTGATTCAACTGACGGGGAGTATCCTGCTATGGCCGGGAGGCCACATCGACGTGATTCAAGACCTGCTGGAACAAAACGAGCGGAAGCTGATCCTCGATCTGAGCGGCGTCGAGCACATGGACAGCTCGGGGGCGGAGTTGATGTTCGAATGTTTCAACACGGTGAAGAGCACAGGCGGAGAACTGCGCTTCGCGGCGGCCAAGCCCCGCATCGCGCGCGTGTTTCAAATCACACGGCTCGATACGATACTTCCCTTTTACCCGACGGTAGCCGCGGCCTCGGAGAGTTTCACCACCAACGGGAAGGCCGATGGCGAAGGCCGCTGACGGGCTTCTGCGAGAATAAAGGCGCATGGCGGCCGAGGGCAAAACGGGACCGAAGAAGAAACGGACCGTCCGGCGGAAGCGCGCGGCAAAATCGGCAGGCCTGGCCCCGCGCGACTGCGCCACGGCGATCACCCCGGAACTGGCCCCCATCTCGGAGCGGGTCGAACACGAAGGGGGATGCGTGGTCACCACGTATCTCGACCCGCTCGGCGGCAAAGCCCTGCTGCTGGCTATTCTGCCGATCGATCGCATTCAGCCGACTCCGTTTCAGCGGGACCTTTCCGACACTCATCATAAGCGGCTCGCCGGGGTGATCCAGAAGATCGGGCGTTTCCTGGATCCGGTCATCGCGGTCCCGGCGCCGGAGGGCGGTTTCTGGACTCCCAATGGCTATCACCGGCTGGAGGCGATGAAACGGCTGGGGGCGCGCGCGATCACCGCGCTGGTAATTCCCGAGCCGGAGATTGCGCAGCAGATTCTCGCTCTCAATACGGAAAAGGCGCACAACCTCAAGGAGCGCTCCACGGAAGTGATCCGCATTTATCGGTGGCTTGCCCAGGAGCGCGGCCGCGAGCCCGAATCGAGCTTCGAATTCTACCTGGAGGATCCCGCGCTCGTCACGCTCGGCATGGCTTACGAGCAGCGGCGGACGTTTGCGGGCGGCGCGTACCATCCCATTCTGCGCCGCGTCGAGGAGTTCTCGGACGACCCGCTTCGCGCGGCGCTGAAGGTTCACGAGCGGCGCGCGGAGAAGGTGATGGAACTCGAAGACGAAGTCGCCGCGGTGGTGGCGAAGCTAAAGGAGCGCGGCCTGCAGAGCCCGTACCTGCGGACATTCGTAGTAGCGCGAATCAATCCGCTGCGCTGGATCAAGGGTGAGGCGCCCCCGGCCGAGAAGGTGTTGCAAACCATGCAGGAGCGCGCCGCCAAATTCAATATCGAGAAGGTGCAGCAGAAAGACCTGGCCGGGGCGTTCGGCCCGCCGGCGGCGGAAGAGTAAGCGAGTCCGGCGGAGCCGGGCTAAGCGAGTCGCTGGGCCGGCCACCACAGATAGCCGCCCGGATCTCTCACAATCGCCGACCGCATGCCATAGGGAATGTCTTCCGGCGGCCGGACCGCGGTCGCGCCGGCCGCGATTGCCCGATCGTATGCCGCCTGCACATCTTCCACAAACAGGAATAATCCGTTTGTGGGGATTCCCGTCCTGTCCTCCGGCTCACCCAGCTCGATCACGCCGTTACCGAGCCGCAGCGCGGCGTGCATCACGCGGCCCGATTGCTCATACACGCCGAGCTCCTCGGCGCCGAATGCCTGCTTGACGAAATCGATGTACTTCCGCGCACCTGCCGGATGCAAGTACGGCATGACGGATCCCAATCCTTGCAGGGGCGGAGCGGCCGCTAACCGCGTGGCGATATACCAGTAGTTTCCGAATGCATCCTGCACGAACGCGGAACGTTCACCGTAGGGCCGGTCGGCCGGCTCTCCCATTGCACCCATCAGGTTCAGCGCTCCAGCATCCAGTGCGCGGCGGTACGCTGCATCGCAATCGTCCACGTAAACGTGAAGCGCGGACGGCACATTGCCGCGGCGCGCGGCCGTGCCTCCGCCGATCATGATCACGGTATCGCCGATGCGGACCTCCGAGTAGAATCCGTAAGCCTCCCCGGCGGTGTTGCGCTTCAATTCCTCTGCATGGAACGTGGTTTTCAGGAACTCGACCAGTTCCGGGGCCTGGCTGTGGATGATAAAGGGCGTGACCGTGCGGAATCCCGCGCCGGTCGCAGCGAATACCAAAGTTGTCATAGCGGCTCTCCTTTGCAAGTCTGCTTTCAAGCGATTCTTAAATTCTTCCGAGGGCAGGTCTTGCAGCCCACCGGCAACCGCGGCGAGCGCTGCCATCTCGCGATCTCCACCTGACTCGGGAGCGGACCCGGCGAGGATCGCCTCTATGGCCTGGTCCAGCCGATCGAATGGTTCAGCCATCGGCGCCCTCCATTTGAGCCCGCAGGTTCTCGATGGCCCGAAGCTGCAACTGCTTTACGGCGCCCTCGCTACGCCCCAGCTCCTGCGCAATCTCCTTAATGCTCTTCTGCTCCACAAAGCGCATGTGGATGACGCGGAACTGAGCATCCGGGAGACGGTCGACGAGCTGAAAGAGGATGGCCCGCCGCTCGATTTCATCATTACCGGAACGTTCCAACTGGTCCGCCGGATTCGCCGCCTCCCGGCCGGCACTCTTCCAATGATCCGCAATCATGCGCGATGCAATACCGAGGAGCCAAGCGGTAAACGAGACGCCGCGCCACTCGAATTTGCCGATGCCGGCCAGCGCCTCCCGGAAAATATCCGCGGTCAGGTCTTCAGCCCGGTGCCGGTCGCCGACGCGCCGCACCACATAGGCGTACACGCGGTAGAAATTCTCCTCGTAGAGCTCGCCAAAGCGCGCGGGATCACGCTGCGCGGCTTCTATCCGCAGCCGGTCATCGCTGCTCTCGGTCATCAACCTCCGTGGATCTCGTTAACATAATCCGCCAAGGGGATCGAAAAGTTATGGCCGGCTGGAACTTTTTTCGCGATCCAAAACCTGCACGTACCGAGTGGGACGTATTGGGGAGGCGTCGCTGCAACGATGGGTGTAATATTATAACGGCTTCCTGCCGAGGTCAAAATACAACGAAATTTGTAATCTAACGGCCGCGCGGCCAAAATGTCGGAAACCTTACGGAGAAAGAGAGAGAGAGAGTTCACAGTTGCGAATTTTCGCGCTATAGTCGAAGTTCCTCAGGAATCCTCCAAAAGAAAGGCAGCCGTTCATGATTTTGGCGAACGTCAGGAAACGCCGTCTACCCACTTTCTATCCCCTGGAAATGCCGCTCCAATACACACTGGAAAATCAAACAGCCGGCAGAGGCCGGACCATCGAACTGAATGGCGAATTTGTGCGATTTGAATGCGACCGGACGCTGCCCGCGGGTCGGAGCATTCAACTCGTCCTGTCGTGGCCGGCAACTCTGCCGGACGGGACCCCCCTGAACCTATGGGTAGTGGGCGTGACGGCTGACGCTCTCTGCCGAGATGTCGAGGTCGAAGTTCTGCGCTACGAGTTCAGGACGCGCCGCACGGTCAAGGCGCCGCCGGCGCCGGACCTGCGAACGATGTGCCAGTAAAACTTGTCGGAGCCGGCGCATGCGGGAAATTCGCGGCACTGTCTCGTGGGCGCTGGTTGGTAATCCGCTCCGAGCACTGCATTTGAAAATTCCAGCGCGGCAGGTACGCTACACTCAGAGAAGTCAGCCGTTGCTGGAGTGGCGGAACTGGCAGACGCACGGGACTCAAAATCCCGCGCCCTTCACTGGGCATGTGGGTTCGACCCCCACCTCCAGCACCAACTCAGAGCGTGAGGCCGGAGGCGTGCGCGTCGTCGAAGAACATCTTGACGGTGTCGAGCGAATAGGCGGAGAGATCTTTTCCGACCAGCGCCAGCTTCTTGAGTATGTCGCTGGTGGCGGTGATGATGTGGCAGCCGACGGCATCGGCCTGGAACACATTGAGGAGTTCCCGGGGGCTGGCCCAGATCAGCTCGATGTGCGGGTGCGGCCGGATCAGTTCCAAAGCCGCGGCGATCACGGGAACCGGGTCGCGCCCCGTATCGGCGATGCGGCCCGCAAACACGGAAATACAGGACGGCGGCCCCCCGGCCAGCGCATCGCGGACGTCGCGAACCTGCCGCAGCGTCAGTAACGCGGTCACGTTCAGCTTGACACCGTGGCGGCAGAGGCGCTCGATCAAATCGCAAGAAGATTCGCCGCGCGTGTTGGTCACCGGAATTTTGACATAGACGTTGGGACCCCATTCGGCGATCTGGTGGGCCTGGCGTTCCATCGCGGCAAAATCGTCGGCGAAGACTTCGAAGGAGATGGGACGGTCGCGAATCGCATCGAGAATGTCGCGAGCGAACGCGCGGTAGTCCGTCACGCCCGCCTTGCGCATCAGCGTGGGGTTGGTGGTAAAACCCTGGATGAGCGGGTTCCGGTACAGGTCCAGCATCGCGTTGCGATCGGCTCCATCACCGAACAACTTCACGCGCAAGCCGACCAGCGGATCAAGGACTGCCTGCGGCTTGCCATTGGCAGCCCGAGCCGGACTGGCAGCTACTGCCTGCTTTTGGTCCATTTCGAACCATCATGACACAATGCACCCGGGCCGGCGGCGGAGAACAGCGATCCCGGACCGGTATGGCACAATGGGGCGGTGCGCGTGGTCATCGACGCCGCACCGCTGTTGATCCGCAGCGCCGGCGTCAAGAGCTATCTCTATTACTGGATTGAAGCGCTGCGGCGCCGTGCCGGTCCCGAGACCGTCGGCACGTCTCCGCACCTGGACACGCTTGGGCCGCTGAATCACGAGGGTTCCGTGGCCGGGAGCTGGACCACCGGATGCGGATTGGCCGCGCTGGCTGTCTCCAACTACACGCCGCTTCCGGTCGCCGACTGGACGACGCGCGGCGCCGACATCTTTCACACCTGCACGCTGCGCCGCCATCCGCCCCGCCGCACACGCGTGACCGCGACGATTCACGACATGACCTGCTGGCTGATGCCCGAATTGCATCCGCCGGCCAACGTGCGGGCCGAGCGAAGCTTCGCCGCGGTGCTAAAACGAGTGGACGCGGTCATTGCTGTTTCGCACAGCACCAAAGCAGACGCGATCCGCACACTCGGGCTCGCGCCGGAGAAGATCACGGTGATTCATTCCGGCGTCGCACCGGCGTTTTTTGCGGTGACGCCGGAAGACACGGAACGAGTGCGAAAGCGGTACGCCCTCCAGCGGCCTTTTGTGCTCTTCATCGGAACGATTGAGCCGCGCAAGAATCTCGACGCGCTGCTGGACGCCTATGAATCCCTGCCGCCCTCGGTGCGGGAAGAGTTCGAAATGGTGATTGCGGGTCCGGTGGGGTGGGCACGTCCGGAAACCACCGCGCGCCTCGCGCGCGTACGGTATCTCGGATATCTTCCGGAAACCGACATCGCTCCGCTGACTGCGGCAGCCGCCGTGTTTGCCTATCCCTCGCTCTACGAAGGTTTCGGTTTTCCCGTCGCGCAGGCACTGGCGGCGGGAGCTCCCGTGCTCACTTCGAACGTTTCTTCCCTTCCCGAGGTGGCAGGCGAAGCAGCGCTGCTTGCCGATCCGCGCAGCACCGCCGAAATACGGGAAGGCCTAACCCGGCTGCTGCTGTCTCCCGATCTGCGAACGGAGCTGGCGCGCCGCGGCCGGTGCCGGGGCCAGCAGTTCCGCTGGGAGGAGTGCGCGGCCCAATCGCTCCGCTTCTTCGAATCGTTATTACTTTGAGGCGACAGACGTGCCGGCCGGGAGCGCGACTCCCTGGCTCTGGCAGTCATGCGCGAGCATTTCCAGAACCAGCTCGCGGAAATGGATGCGAGGCGCCCAGCCGAGCACGCGGCGCGCTTTGCCGGAGTCGCCGCGCAACACGTTGACCTCGGAAGGCCGGTGCAGGTCCGGATCGCGGACCACGTATTTCTGCCAGTCCAGGCCGGCAGCTCCGAATGCCGCCTCGACAATGTCGCGAACCGAGTGCGTCTCGCCGGTGGCGATGACGTAATCGTCCGGCTGCGGCTGCTGCAGCATCTGCCACATTGCGGCGACATACTCGCGGGCGTGGCCCCAGTCGCGCTGGGCTTCCAGATTCCCCAGCCGCACTTCCCGGGACTTGCCGGCCAGAATGCGCGCGACGCCGGAGGTGATCTTGCGGGTCACAAATTCGAAGCCGCGGCGCGGGGATTCATGGTTGAACAGGATGCCGTTGGACGCGTGCACTCCATAAGCTTCGCGATAGTTGCGCGTCAGATCGAAACCTGCCACCTTGCTGATGCCGTAGGTCGAGCGCGGGTGAAACCGAGTCCGCTCGTTCTGGGGCACTTCCTCGGCCTGGCCGAACATCTCGCTCGATCCAGCGAAATAGAAGCGGCACTGGGGCGCCATCGCTTTCAAGGCCGAAAGCAGGTAATGCGTCCCGTTGATGTTCGCCTGCAGCGTGGAAAACTCGTCATCGAACGAATAGGTGACGAAGCTTTGCGCCGCCAGGTGATAGCACTCGTCCGGCTGGATGCGGCCGAGCACCTGGTGGATGCTCGCGTAACTCTCCAGAGATCCCGAGTGAAACCGCAACTGCGAGCGGATGGCGGCCAGCCGCGACAGGCGGTTTTCCGGATCCTCCAAGGCCACGCGGCGTACCAGCCCGTGCACTTCATAGCCTTTGGAAAGGAGCAGTTCCGCCAGATAAGAGCCATCCTGGCCGGTAATGCCGGTTATGAGGGCCCGTTTTTGAGACATCCAGCATTCAGGCTATCATGGTCGGCTGCATGTCCCCCACCGGCTCGCCGTGGAAACCACTGGTTGCGGGCCTGTCGTGCGCGCTGCTGGTTCTCCTCTGGCAGTTCCTGACAGTCCGGTATAACTACAACGGCGAGTGGTCCGGGCTCTTCTACACCGGCGAGCGGCAAAAGCTGGCGCCGGTTGTCGAGGCGGAGCATCCATTCCTGTTGCCGGATTCGTACGGATGGGACGGGCAGTTCTATCACGCGATCGCGCACGACCCGCTGCTGCTGCGCGACACCGCGCCGTATATCGACAGCGCCCGGCTCCGCTACCGCCGGATACTGATACCCGCGCTCGCGGCGCTGCTGGCGGCAGGCAATGACACGCTGGTCGATGGCGCCTATCACGGATTGATCATTTTGTTTATAGCGCTGGGAGCCTGGTGGCTGGCGCGCATCGCCCAGAAGGCGGGAAGCCCGGCGATTCTTGGAACAGCCTTTATCTTCCTGCCCGCTTCGATTGTATCGATCGATCGCCAAGCTGTGGATGTCGGCCTGCTTTGCTTCTGTTGCGGCTTCGCGCTGTATACGCGGTATCCCGGCAACCCGCGAGCCCTATACGCCGTCCTGGTTTTAGCGGCGCTGGTTCGCGACACCGGCTTTCTGCTGGCGGCGGCGTACTGTGTCTGGCTGCTCCTGCGCCGCGACTTTCGCAAATGCGCGGTCTTCGCCACCACCGGTCTCCCCGGGGTGGCGTGGTATGTGTTCGTGAACAGCCGCACCGATCCGTATTCCTTCGATGCGAGCCCGCTGGCCCTACCCTTCTCCGGCGTTTTCGATCGCCTGACGCATCCGATGACGTATTTCGGGGGCAGCTTCAAGGTCGGGCTGATCCAAGGTACGGACTTCCTGGCAGCCGCGGGCGCTCTGCTCGCGTTGCTGCTGGCTTTCCGGTTTGTGCGGCGGCGGCGCCCGGATCCAGTCGATCTCGCAATCGTGCTATTCGCTCTGCTGGGTATCGTCGTGTGGCACCGAGGCGACTGGCTGGAAGCCCTGGATTATGCCCGCATCCTTTCGCCTCTGCTGCTGTTTGAAGCTCTGGTTTGCCTGGAAGGAGCCGGCTGGCTCAACCTCGCACCGCTGTGCATGACCCTGCCTCGGTTTGGGATCGAAATGGGAGCACAACTGGCGGGAATCGCGCGAGGCCTGCTCTGAGTTGCGTTCGGGCTCCCAGTCGCGGTTTTACAAGTTATTTACACCGCCCGCGCGCCCGGCTGGCTAAGATCAAATCTGGGTACCCCTTTGGCTTCCATTCCGATTCTGCGCGAGGCATCGCCGCGGAAGGCGGCCGGACCGTCGCTGGTTGAATTTTCCGAGCGGTTGGCCGCCGGCGCGATTCTCGCGCTTGCGATTCCGGTCCTCGGCTTAAGCGCAGCAGCGCTGGCGTTGCTCTCCCGGCGCAGCCCCCTGATCGCGCATCGGCGCGTCGGCTGGCGCGGCAGCACGCTCTGGATGCTGAAGCTCCGCACGATGTGGGACCACCACACCGGCTCGAGCCGCGGCTGGATCGAATACATCGAGGATGCTGCCGGTCCGCTGCCAAAGGAGGCCCATGACCCGCGCGTGTGCAGCGCTTTCGCCCGTTTTTGCCGCCGCCATTCGATCGACGAACTGCCCCAGTTGGTGCACGTGGTTCGAGGCGAAATGTCGCTGGTGGGACCGCGCCCGCTAACCGCGCCGGAGTTGACGCGTTATTACGGCGAGGACGCAGCTGAAATCCTGGAGGTCAAGCCTGGCGTTGCCGGGTTGTGGCAGGTATCGGGGCGAAACCGGCTGACCTACGCGGAACGGCTGGCGTTTGATTTGGAGCTGGTCCGAAGCCATTCGCTCCGGATGTACTTTCGCGTGCTGATCCGCACCATCGCCGAAGTCTTTCGCGGCGCGAATTCCTGGTAATCCGCGGCGGGGGAAACTACCGGTCTTACTGCGAGATCGCGATCTTGTTTTGATCCGTCGTGGTAATGCCGTTCATCTGAATTTGCAGAGACACGGCGTTGCCGACGGGCGCGTTAGCCGGTATGGTAATCGCGATCTGGTACATGCTCGGGTACTGCGGTGATAGCACTGCGAACACGACGTTGGCCTGCACGCCGCCTACAAGCACGGTCGGAGTTGTCATGGTGGCGCTGAACGGAGCTTGTCCCAATCCCGGCTGCCCGTCCGGCGGCTGGTTGTTAACCGGCCCGAGCCCGGTGGCCCAAAGAACCAGCACTTCGCCCGGCTTGGAGGGGCGCGACGTGTACCCGGGCACCTGAATGCCCGGTGGTAGCGGCAGGGAGATATCGGAGTTGTTATAAGCAGCCGGACGCGCAACGCCGGTGCTGTCGGTGAATATCTGGAAAAGGCCAGGGGAGATCGAGCTGAGCGGAATCGTGACGGGAGCCGAAGCACCCGCGGCCGTGGTCACCACCACCGTAGCCGAACCCGTCGCCGCCCCGGCGGGCAGAACGCCCCAGGGGAGCTGGATGCTCGCCTGGTCGCTGACCAAAGCGGGATTGAAGGACTTCGGGACCACATTCACGACCGGCGCCGGGATGTTATTCACGGTCACGCTCATACCTCCCAGCGAGGTGGAAAGCGGAACCGTATCAAACTGGGCGAAGGCGGAAACAAAGTTGTTTCCGAAAATCGTGACTAGAGAACCAGGCGCGACCGCCTGGCCTTGCACAAAGCTGGCGCCGTTTTCGACCTTCCGCGTTGCATCGATCACGGGGGCCTGCCCCAAGCCTGCCACCGTTCCTGCCAGTACAACCGCCACCAGCCACGATGTACGTCCCACGAGTCCTCCCCTCCGATTTTAATCAAAGCCGCCTCGCCGCCAGGCGTGCCAACCGATATTTTACTTTTGAAACGGCTCACGGCGAGGGGCCAAAGCGCCCAATTGTGAGCCAAACCACGCCGAGGGGCTTCCTAGCGACCTGTGGCCAGCGGCGTGCCGTCAGCGAGATCGCCGGGCGGCAGGGACGAAAACACGGGAAACGTCTCGGCGTTCAGCGAAAGGCTGACGATGGGCGCGGTCGCCGCAATTTGTATGGAACCGCTGAAGCTGCTCAGATTGAGCAACGGGCCTATGTTCGCAGCTCCGTGAGCGTTCGGCGGGAGTGTCACCGTGGTGCTGCCCAAGAATAGCCCGGTGGAATCGAGCGCGGTAATCGTGACAAGGGCAGTCGAGGCAGACGGATTTGCCCAGGCTACCCCGGTCCGGCTTTCGGCGAAAGTGACGAATTCCGTATCGGGAGCAGTTACGGCATTGACCGTGGCTTCCCCTTGCGGAATCCCCTGACTGAAGAAGCGATACAGAAGGCTGGCCTTTAGCGGCGCAGTGCAGTGCGCCTGCGCCCAGCCGGTCGTCAGAGGCCGTATGCCGGAGGAAGTCTGTACGTGGATCGAACCACCCGGACCCAGGTCGTCGGTGCGGTCCGTCACAGCGGCGCCGGCAAATGGGACCGGCAGCAAGCCGCCCGAGTCGGAAAAGAACGTGGTCTGGCAGCGGACACTCTGCGCGGAATAGTTGACGTAGGTCAATGACGTCTCGAAGCCTCCCCCAAATGCCAGGTGCGGGAAGTAGTAGGTATTCGTGAACGGGCCGGACGAGGGCGTTGCGGTGCCGGTGGATGTTGCCAAGAGCGTGCCGTCCGGAAGATCGCCCGCCGGCAAAGACGAAAACGCGGGAAATGCCTCGGCGTTCAGAGACAGGCTGACGATGGGCACCGTCGAAGTAACTTGCACCGACCCGGTGAAGCTGCTGAGATTCAACAGAGGACCGAGGTTGGCCGCCCCGTGCGCGTTCGGCCCGACGGTCATACTGGTGCTGGCGAGAGCCGGGCCTGGTGCGCCGCTGAGGGCGGTAATGGTGACCACGGCGGGCGCCGCAGACGGATTGGCCCAGGCGACGCCGGTGCGCGTTTCCGCAAACGTGACGAATTCGGTAGCGGGTAAAGCAGTGGCGTTTACGGCTGCTTCACCTTGCGCCGCACCCTGACTATAGAACCGGTAAAGCAGGCTCGCCTTGATGGGTCCGGTGCACTGCGCCTGTGCCCACCCAGTCG
>DATGII010000053.1:0-2683 GCA_035295805.1 Bryobacteraceae bacterium
GGCCGGCACAGGATCCGGACCCGCTGGTGCCGACGGCTTGGCGACTCGCGCGCCGGGAATCGGCCCCGGCTGCGGCGCCTCAACCTGAGCTACTACCGGCTGAGCTGCTACCGGCTTTTCCTCCGGGATCCCTTTTACCGAAACGTACACGATCCCCGACGCGATGATCGCGCCGGCGGCAAATGCCGTTACCAGCTTCCAATTCATACACTGCTCCCCTTGAACAGTTAAACGTGTGATGACGGGTTTCCGTTTCCACGACCGTTCCTCAACTGTGCGAGGCCCGCTGGGCCCGGGGGCTAGGGGGTCAGGCCAGTTGTCCGGGCTTGACCGGCAAGCTGCGCAATCGCTTGCCTGTCGCGGAGAACACTGCGTTCAAGACTGCGGGCAGGATCGCCGGCGTACCTGCCTCGCCGATTCCGCCCGGCGAAGCCGTGCCCGGGACAATGTAAACCTCAACCACGGGCATTTCGTCGATCCGGAGCACTTCGTATTGATGGAAGTTCTGCTCGACGACGCGCCCCTTGTCGATAGTGATTCCCGACTTGAGAGCCGAAAGCCCGTAGGCAATCCCGCTCTGGATCTGCTGGGTCAGAACGGCCGGATTGATCACCTGGCCGCAATCCACCGCGCAGACAACCCGGTGAACCTTCACGCTGCCCTTGTCGATGGAAATCTCCGCCACCTGGGCGTTGAAACTTCCGATGTTGTTCACCACCGCGACGCCCCGGAAGCGGCCCGCGGGCAGCGGCTTGGTCCAGCCCGCTTTTTCCGCCGCCAACTCCAGCACGCCCAGGTAGCGCGGCACCCCTGCCAGCAGCTTGCGCCGCAATTCGACCGGGTCCTTCCCTCCCGCCGCCGCGATCTCATCGAGGAAGCTTTCGGTGAAGAAAGTGTTTTGCGAATATCCGACTGAGCGCCAGTAGCTCACCGGGATGCCCGCATCCGGCGCATGGTACTCGACGCGAAGGTTGGGAATGTCATACTGCATGTCGGAAATCCCTTCGACGGCGGTATGATCCACTCCGTTCTGCCTTCCTCCGAACGAAGGGCATGCGATGCGGGCGCGCAGGGCGACCGGCCAGCCCTGGGCATCGAGC
Organism: Bryobacteraceae bacterium; assembly: GCA_035295805.1. Taxonomy (GTDB): domain Bacteria; phylum Acidobacteriota; class Terriglobia; order Bryobacterales; family Bryobacteraceae; genus PSRJ01. The sequence goes on from DATGII010000053.1 coordinate 1,101, forward strand.
GCCGCGGAAAATTTCGTGTAGGACGCCGGCCGGTAGGTATCGTGCTGCATGTCGTCTTCGCGCGTCCAGGTGAGCTTGACGGGGACTCCGGCGGCCTTTGCGATCTCTACTGCCTCCGCAATATAATCGGCTCCGCCGCGCCGTCCGAATCCGCCGCCCAGATATTGGGTGTGGATCTTGATTTTGTCGGGAGCAAGGCCCGTGATCTTCGCTGTCACCTGAGCTGCGGCGCTCTGGATCTGGGTTCCCGCCCAGATGTCGGCTCCCTCGGCGCGCACATGCGCCACGCAGTTCAGCGGCTCCATCTGCGCGTGGGAGAGATAAGGCGCCTCGTAAACAGCTTCAATTTTCCTGGCGGACGAAGCCAGAGCCGCCTCTGCGTCGCCCACGTTGCGGGCCACGGCGCCCGGATTCTCGGTCATGCCGGCAAACATCGTCCGCAGACTGGCGCTCGAGGTGGCGGCAAGCTTGCCCTCGTCCCAGGTGATCTGCAGCGCCTTGCGGCCTTCCATCGCGCTCCAGGTATTGTCGGCCAGCACGGCCACGCCGTTTGAAATCTGCACCACCTGCTTCACGCCCGCTACGGCCTTGGCCTTGGTTGCATCGAAGGATGCCGCCTTGCCTCCAAACACAGGGCAGCGCTCGAGCGATGCGTACAGCATCCCCGGAACCGTGACATCGATCCCGAAAGTCGCGGCGCCGTTCACCTTGAGGGGCGTATCCAGGCGCTTTGCGGAAAAGCCGATGAGTTTGAAATTCCGCGGATCCTTCAACGCCACGCCGCTTGGCACGGGCAGGGTCGCGGCCTTCTCGGCCAGGCTTCCGTAGCTCGCCCGCGCGCCAGTCTGGGAATTTACCACGGTGTTCTTTTCGGCGCGGCACTGAGACCTATCGACGCCCCACTGTTGAACCGCCGCCGCGATCAGCATCTCCCTCGCCTGGGCGCCGGCCTGACGCAACGGATTCCAGGACGTGCGGATGCTCATGCTGCCATAGACGCCCATCATGGCTCCGTAGGCCGGCTCAAGGAGGGGAAATTGCCATCGGATCTTGGTCCAGTCGCACTCCAGCTCTTCGGCCAGCAGTTGCGACAGAGAGGTCACCGTTCCCTGTCCCATCTCCGCTTTGTGGATCGCGAGAGTAACCAGGTCGTCGGTTCCGACTTGAACGAACGCGTTGATGCGCGTCTCGGCGCCCTTAAGCCTGGCAGGCAGCGTGAAGCCGATGACCAGGCCGCCGGCCGCCGCCATGCCGGTCTTCAGAAAATTACGCCGGTGGAACGTCATATTCGAGCTCATGCCGCGCCTCCGCCGCGCTGGATCTCGGCAGCGCGATGAATAGCGGCTCGGATATCCTGATACGTTCCGCAGCGGCAGAGGTTGCCCTTCATCACTTCGTTGATATCGGAGTCCGTGGGATTCAGATTCGTGCGCAGCAGAGCGGCCGCGCTCATGATCTGGCCGGACTGGCAGTAGCCGCATTGCGGCACGTCGCCCTCCAGCCACGCAAGCTGCACGGGATGCAGGTGGGTGCCCGCGAGACCTTCGATCGTGGTGATCTGCGCCCCGTCCACGGTGCCGACC
>DATGII010000054.1:0-10701 GCA_035295805.1 Bryobacteraceae bacterium
TCCGCGAATTCACCATGGGCGATATCTGGGACGCCATCGAAATGCGCGGCGTTCTCGAAGGCACCGCCGCCCGCCTCGGCGCCGAACGGCTCACCGACAACCGCGAGTTGGCCACGCTGCGCCGCTACCGCGATGAGATGGATGCCATGATGCGTCCCACGATCGATTCTTTCGCCCGTTATCTGGATCTCAACGAAGCGTTTCACACGGCCTTGGTCGAACTCGCCAAAAGCCCGGTCCTGCGCCGCACCCTGGAGCGGGTCACCGCGCTCCCGTTCGCTTCGCCGAGCGCCTTGGTCTTTGCCCGCACAAAACTCCCCCACGCGCAGGAAATGTTCACGCTCGGCCAGGAGCAGCATCGCGCGATTGTGGAAGCCATCGAAAACCGCCAGGGAACCCGCGCCGAAAGCGTCGCGCGCGAGCACGCGCAGCTATCGCGCCGCAACCTCGAAGCCGCCCTCCAGGACACCGCGGTTTGGAGCGGCCTTCCCGGCGCTTCTCTCATCAAGCTCCCCAGCGCCGTCTAACTGGGGGGATCCCGCGCTCCCTCGCTTCCAAATCGACAGATCCACGCCATATTAAAGTAAAACCGGAATTCCTCCGATACCTTGTTATGCGTTGGATGCGGGCCGGCAAATGGCTCGCCCGGACGTTGTCTCCCGTGGACTTTCAAGCACCGGCTCCCACGGCGGTGGGAACCAGCCTCCGCTACTCCGATGGCGAAAGAAATGAATGCGCGCCGATTCTTCAATCAAGCCTGGTGTAGAACAAGCATTCCCACACGAGTTGGCGTCGGAACCCGCAAGCAGCAATCCTCCCCTGGAGACCGAGCCGCAGCCGATCGCATTTCCCGTGCGGCAGGCGGCCGATTCCTTCCTCGTAATAGCTGGCGTCATCGTCGCCGGGCTGGGAGCCGCGGTGCTGGCCGGCTGGCATTTCGAAGTCGCCTTCCTCCTGCGAGTCTTCGCCGGTTTCACCCCCATGGCGTACAATACGGCGCTTAGTTTTACTGCCTTAGGAATAGCAATGGGAGCCCTCGCGTTCGGCCGGCGGGGGCCGGCGCGGCTCCTCGCGGGCGCCGCTGGACTGATTGCCCTCGGCCGGCTGTTCCAGTACGCAACAGGAGTTCCACAGGTCATCGAGACAATCCTGAGCCGCTTCACGCTGGCAGCGCCCCCGAACGATCCGGCGCCGATGGCGCCCAACACCGCGAGCGCGTTGATCCTGGCCGCGGCGGCTGTATGGCTGGGGAGCGCCGGGCCCGCGGTGCGCTGGAAGACCACCGCCATGGCCTTCTGCGGATCGGGTGTCGCGGCGCTGGGCCTGGACGCGCTGCTGGGCTACTTCACGGGAATCGAGACCTATCTTTGGGCGAACTTCAAGCCGATGGCGGTGCACACCTCGGCGGGGCTGATTTTGCTCGGCCTGGCGATCCTCCCATTCTCCTGGCGCGAGCATCTCCGGATTCACAAGGACGGGCGGTCCTGGACATTAGTCACCATTGCCGTGGTCGGCAGCGCCACCGCCGTCGCGTTTTGGGGCGCACTGTCCTCGGTGGAAGACCCGCAAGTTCAGTCGCTCGTCCGCCTCCGCTCCGGCTTGCCCGAAATGGTGCTCGCCTTCGGTTTACTGCTGACCGTATTGCTGGCGATAGCGGTTTATCTGGCGCAGACCGCGCGCCTCCAGACCGGCCTGTCCGACCGGTTGCGGGCCCAAGCGGAGGCCGCCTTGCGAGCCCTCGGCGCCAGCGAACGCAAGTATCGGACGCTGCTCGAAACCCTGCCGCAGAAGATCGTCCACAAAGACCGGCAATGTGTGTATGTTTCGTGCAATGAACACTACGCGCGGGACTTGGGAATCACGCCGGGCGCGATCGCCGGCAAAACGGACTGCGATTTCTATCCGGCGGACTTGGCTGAGAAATACCGGGCTGACGACCGGCGGGTGATGGATTCGGGAGAAACTGCCGAGATCGAAGAAAACTATCTTGTCAACGGCCAGAGGCGATGGGTTCAAACCGTGAAAACGCCGGTCCGCGACGAGTCCGGAACCGTGATCGGGGTGATTGTCATTTTCTGGGACATCACCGACCGCAAGCGCGCCACTCTCGAGTTGCAGCGGGCTAATGCTCATAACCGCAGTCTGCTGGAAGCGAGTCTGGACCCGCTGGTTGCGATCGCGCCCGACGGCAAGATCGCCGACGTGAACGGCGCCACGGAGCAGGCGACCGGCCGCTCGCGCCGCGAACTGATTGGCACCGATTTCTCAGATTATTTCACCGAGCCGGAAAAAGCGCGCGAGGGATACCGCCACGTATTTCGCAAGGGTCTGGTTCAAGATTACGAACTCGAACTTCGGCACCGGGACGGGCGCGTGACGCCCGTGCTCTACAACGCTTCGGTTTATCGCGACGAAGACGCGAAGGTAGTAGGGGTGTTCGCGGCAGCCCGTGACATCACCGACCGCAAGCGCGCCGAACAGGCTCTGGAGAAAAAAGCGCAGGATCTGGCCCGCTCCAATGCCGATCTCGAGCAGTTCGCCTACGTGGCATCGCACGACTTGCAGGAACCGCTGCGCATGGTGGCCAATTTTACGCAGCTCTTGGCGGACCGCTATCGCGACAGGCTGGATGCGGATGGGGTGGAGTTTATCGGGTACGCCGTGGACGGCGCCACCCGGATGCAGCGGCTGATCCAGGACCTGCTGACGTATTCGCGGGTCGGCACACGCGGACTCGCCTTCCAGCCCACCGATTGCAACGAGGCCTTGGGCGCGGCCGTGGCGAACCTGCAGGGGGCCATCCACGACACCGGCGCTGTGGTCACGCACGAAGAACTGCCCACCGTAAGGGCCGACCCGTCGCAAATGGCGCAGCTGTTCCAGAACCTCGTGGGCAACGCGATCAAGTTTCATGGCGCAGAAGCGCCCCGCGTTCACGTCTCCGCCCGGCGCGAACCCCCGCACTGGCTGTTGACTGTGCGCGATAACGGCATCGGGATCGATCCGGCTTTTGCGGATCGAATCTTCGTTATCTTCCAGCGGCTGCATAGCCGCGGTGAGTACCCTGGCACAGGTATCGGCTTGGCCCTGTGCAAAAAGATCGTCGAGCGCCACGGTGGCCGAATCTGGGTGGAGTCCAAACCCGGCCAGGGCGCGACGTTCTTCTTTACGGTTCCGGGAGCATAGGAGGAAGTTATGACTTTAGAAGGCACGTTGGGCGTCAAGGCGAGGGCAGTCGAAATCCTGATGGTGGAAGACAACCCGGGTGATGTCCGGCTGGCCCAGGAGGCCTTGAAGGAAGGCCGCTTGTGGAATCACCTCGCGGTGGCACGGGACGGCGTCGAAGCCCTGGAGTATTTGCGCCGCTCGGGCCCATTCGCCACGGCGGCTTCTCCCGACCTTATCCTGCTCGATTTGAACCTGCCGAAGAAGGACGGCCGCGAGGTCCTGGCGGAGATCAAGACGGATGAGAGGTTGAGACTCATTCCCGTGGTGATTCTGACGACTTCCCGGGCCGAGGAGGATATCCTCAAAAGCTACAAGCTGCACGCCAACTGCTACATCACCAAGCCCGTCGACTTCCAGCAGTTTGCCTCCGTGGTGCGATCAATCGAAGATTTCTGGTTCACGGTGGTCAAGCTGCCGAGTGCGCTATGAACAACGCGGGTACAATCCAGGTTTTGCTGGTGGAGGACAACCCGGCGGATGCGCGCCTGGTAAAGGAACGGCTGGCGGAAGCGGCGGGTTCGCTTTTCCGGATGGAGTGCGCCGACCGGCTCGCTACCGGCGCCAGCCGGCTGCTCGAGGGCGGCGTCGACGTGGTGCTGCTGGATCTGGGGCTTCCCGACAGCCAGGGTCTGGCCACTTTTCGGGAAATCCACTCCCGCCAGCCGGACGTCCCGGTCGTGGTATTGAGCGGGGCGGCGGATGAAGACCTCGCGGTCGAGGCCGTGGAGGCTGGGGCGCAGGACTACCTCGTGAAAGGGACCGCCAGCTGCCAGGTGCTGACCAGAGCGCTGCGCTATGCCATCGAGCGTAAGCACGCCGAAGAAAACATTCGGCGCCTCAATGCCGAGCTCGAACGCCGGGTGCTGGCGCGCACCGCCGAACTGGAAGCCGCCAACCGCGAGCTCGAAAGCTTCGCGTATGCCATTTCTCACGATCTGCGCGCGCCCTTGCGGGCGGTCAACGGCTTCGCGCAAATCGTCGTCGAAGATTTCGCGCCGCACCTTCCGCCGGAGGCGCAGCGGAAATTGCGCGTCATCCGCGAACGGGCGATTCAGATGGGTCAGCTCATCGACGGCCTGCTGGTGTTGTCGCGCGTTGGCCGCCAGTCGCTCGAGAAAGTGCCGGTTGATCCCACAGCCCTGGCCCGGAATGTGCTCGAGGATTTGACCCCGGAACGGGAAGGCCGCCACGTCGACGTGACGCTGGGAACGCTGCCCGCCTGCCAGGCCGATCCCACGCTCCTCAAACAGGTGTTCATGAATCTGCTCTCGAATGCCTTGAAGTATACGCGCCGGCGGGAAATCGCGATCGTCGAGATCGGTGCCCGCGAGCAGGAGGGCGAATGGGTCTACTTCGTCCGCGACAATGGCGCCGGCTTCGATATGCGGTACCGCGACAAGCTCTTCACCGTCTTTCAGCGCTTGCATCTGGCCGGGGAATTTGAGGGTATTGGGGTGGGGCTTTCGGTGGTGCAGCGGATCGTGCAACGGCACGGCGGGCGAATCTGGGCCGAGGCCGAGGTCGACCGCGGCGCTACGTTTTATTTCACCGTCGGTAAATGAAGGCGCTTCAATTTTCAGGCGGAAACAACCGATAAGCCCCATAGATGAGCACCACCCCGCAGGGCGAACTCGAGCGTCTGGCTCCGGAGATTGCGAGCACGTTGGCCGGCCGCCGTTTCGGACTGGTTGGATTTGATGCGCGCGAAGCCGCGCGCATCGCCGGAGTTCTGGAGCGCGCCCACGCGGTTTGTGCCAGCTTTGAAGAAAGCTGGATTTCCAAGGCGGCCTTTCTGGGTTACGCGCTGGTGATCCAGATCGGCGCGGTGAGCCCGCGGGGACTGCGAGCGGCCGCCGCCTCCGGCATCGGGGTGATCGCGGCCGGCCCCGCCGAGGCCGTACTGGAGGGCATCGGAGGCGCTTACGCCTGGCCGCGCGAGATCCTGGTGGAGCCGTGGAGCGACGCCGAACTGCTGGTCCGGCTCTTTCGCGTGCTGGCCGGGCGCTCGGAGACGGCGAAGACCGGCCCGCGCGCACAGCCGCTGGTTTTGATCGCCGATGACGACCTTGCCTGGAACGCGCTGGTCGAAACCTGTCTGCGCGACCACAGGTTGGCCTGCCGCACGGCCAACAACGGGCTGCGCACGCTCCAGCTCGCCCGCGAGTTGCGGCCCGATCTGGTGGTGCTGGATGTGCAGATGCCGGCGATGGATGGCTTCGAAGTGCTGGAAGCGATCCGGCGCGACCCGCTCCTGGAAGGTCTGCCCGTTGCCATGCTGACCGCGTCCGTCGATGCCGGCGAAGTGAACCGCGGCTCGGCCCTGCACGCCGACGATTACATCGCCAAGCCCGTCAGCCCGACCGTGCTGGTCAACCGGATCCGGCGCTTGCTGGCGCCGCCGCGGACGGCCTCCGGTCCGGTGGAGGAGTCTGGCGCCGAGAACACCCAGTCCGAAGTGCCGGCGGGGTTGGACGAGCTCCGCGCCATTTACCTCAGCAATCGCACGCGCGAGTTGGCCACCTTGGCCGGCGCCGTGCAGCGCGCGGATTTCGACGCGCTGGCGCGGGCCGGCCATAACCTCAAAGGGACCGGGGCCGCCTACGGATTTGCCGAGCTCTCCGAGATTGGCAAGGCGCTCGAAGAAGCCGCCAAGGCCGGCGATGCGCCGCAACTCCAGACTCTGCTGGGAAACGCCGAGGCTTTCCTGAACCGGATCAACGCCGCTCCCGCCAATGAAGGTGTCTGATGCCACAACCATCGCAATGCCGGATTCTGTTGATTGAAGATGAGCCGGATGCGGCCCGCATGGTGGAATACGTGCTTTCGAAAACCACCGCCCCGAAGCTGGTGGTGGATTGGGCGGCCGATCTGGGCAGCGGTTTGCGGCGGCTCGAAAACACCGAGTTTGAGGCTATTCTCCTGGATCTCAACCTTCCCGACAGCAGCGGCTTTGAGACCTTTGCCCGGGTGCGGCAGCAGTCCCCCGATCCCGCCGTCATCATTCTCACGGCACAGGAAGATGAGGCGCTGGCGCTGCAGGCTGTCCGTTCCGGGGCCGACGAATATTTGATCAAGAGCGATATCCGGGACCGGTACCTGGCACAACGGATCCGTTATGCCATCGAACGGAAGCGGCTGCAGAAACAAAGCGGAACCAAGCCGGTCTGCAAGGGAAGAATCTTCGGCTTCATGGGTGCGAAGGGCGGGGCCGGCACGACAACTCTGGTATTGAACTTAGCGGCCGCGTTGGCACGCGGCGGTAAATCGGTGGCGGCGGTGGAATTGACCTCCGGATACGGGTCCTTCGCGGCGCACCTTCGCCATAACCCGGCGTGGACCACCGCGACATTGTTGAAAACGACCTCGGCAGCGATGACCCGTGAGGAGGTCGAGTCCTGCTTGGCGGAGCTGGATTGCGGCTTCCGGGTCCTGTTCGGCCCGCAGCGGCCCGAGGATTATCAGGCCGTCGCACCCGAGCATGCGCGCGCGGTGTTGCGCAATATCGCCACGCTCGCCGATTATGTTCTGGTGGATTTGCCGGCGGCGGTCGAGCCTTATGTGACAGAAGTCATCCAACACGCGACTTTGCTGACGTTGGTGGTGGAAAGGGACTGGCTCGGTCTGCATGCCGCGGCGATCAAGTTGCGGCAACTTCAGACGGCGGGCGCATCCGCGGACGCGCTGGGTGTGGCGATTGTCAACAAAACACCGCATGTCGACTTGATGCCGACCGCGGAGTTCGCCCGGCAGTTGGGCCGTGGGGTGGTGGCGGTAATTCCGGCGGCGGGCGATCTACTGGCAGCCAATCAATCCGCGGCTCCGCTGGTGCTTACGCGCCCCGAGGCCTCCTATACGGAGTGCCTCTTCGACATGGCCAAACGGTTCGCGACTACTCCCATCCGATTCGTCAGACCCTGAACGCGCCCTGCAAAGGAAACCGGCCGAACTGCCGAATATATGGTGGGGAGGGTACACCGCCGGGTACCCCCATTGGTTCCGGACGCACTTCGCCGATCATCGCGCGGATTAAAGGAGGTTGACGATGCCTCAACAGGAAATTGAAATCCTGCTTGTGGAGGATGACCCCGAGGATCTGGAGTTAACACTGCATGCTCTGCGTGCCGAGCAGTCGTGCACTCCGATTATTGAGGTGGCGCGGGACGGCGCACAGGCGCTGGATTTCCTGTTCTGCCGCGGGGCGTTCTGCCAACGCGATCCGGAGAAATACCCAAAGCTGATCCTGCTCGATCTGAAGGTGCCGAAAGTGAACGGGCTCGAAGTGCTCCGCCAGATCAAGAGTCATTCACAAACGCGCTTCATTCCGGTCGTCATTTTGACGTCCTCGATACAGGAAACCGATATGGTGCGCGCCTATGAGTACGGAGCCAACAGTTATCTCCAGAAGCCGGTGGATTTCGATCGCTTCCGGGAGACGATCAGGCATCTCGGCCGCTATTGGCTGCTGGTCAACCAGGCGCCGCCGCGCGTGTGCGCGGAGTGACGAGCGGAAGGGGGTAAATGGAAACGGTTCCGCTGCGGATATTGGCATTTGAAGATAACCCGGAAGATCTGGAATTATCGCTGCGCGTCCTGCGGGGCGCCGGGTTTGACGTCACCGCGGACGTAGTGTTGACACTCGAAGAACTGGAGCGGCGCGTGAAGGCGGGCTCGTACGACATCCTGCTGTCCGATTACCGAATGCCGCGCGCCACGGGCATGGAGGCATTCGAAATCGTTCAGGGTCTGGGGACTGATCTTCCCTTCGTGCTGGTGACCGGCTACCTGGGCGATGAAATGGCCGTGGAGTGCCTCAAGCGCGGGGTGTCGGACTATGTGCTCAAGGATCGGCTGGCGCGCTTGCCTTCGGCGGTCCAACGGGCGATCGAGGAAAAGCGGCTGCGGGCGGAACGAAGGCGCGCCGAAGAAGCGTTGCGGCATTCGGAAGAGCAACTGCGCCAGCGCAACCAGGAACTCGAGGAGCAGTACCGGCAGGTGGAAACGTGCAGCCGGATGAAGAGCGAGTTTCTGGCGAATATGTCGCATGAGCTGCGATCGCCGCTGAATGGCATCATCGGTTTCAGCGAACTCCTTTCTGACAGCAAGCTGGGGCCGGTCAACGAACGCCAGCAGGAGTGTCTGGGCCGTATTCTCACCGGGGCGCGGCATCTGGTGCGGCTGATCAACGACGTGTTGGATCTGGCGCGGATCGAGGCAGGTAAACTCTCGTTTCAGCCTGAACCGGTGGCTTTGTCGCGGCTGGTGGCGGAGGTCTGCGAGTCGCTGGCCGCGGTGGCGGCCGAGAAACAGATTCTCATCGAGAGCCGGGTTTTTCCGGAGATGGAAGCGATGATCGATCCGGCACGCCTCAAGCAGATCCTGTACAACTATCTGTCCAACGCGCTCAAGTTCACACCCGAAGGGGGCCGCGTGACCGTGACCGCGAAACCGGAAGGCATGCATGAGTTTCGCCTCGAGGTGAACGACAACGGCCCGGGGATCGCCGAGGCCGATCAGCGGCAATTGTTCACGAATTTTCATCAAATCGAGGCCGGCAAAGGGAAACGGTTCCAGGGGACGGGGCTGGGACTCGCTCTCACCCGCCGCATCGTGGAAGCCCAAGGCGGCAGAGTCGGGGTTCATAGCGTGGTAGGCGCCGGCAGCACTTTTTTCGCCGTGCTGCCGCGGGTGTCAGATGGGAGTGCCAGAAGTGTCGCGCGGAGAGATTTTAATTGTCGATGACAGCGTCGATAACTTGAGATTGGCGCAGTTGCTGCTGGAGTACGAAGGCTACCTGGTGCGCACCGCCGAGAACGCCGGCCAGGCGCTCGCCGAACTGGAAGGTGGGGCGCCCGAGCTGATCCTGATGGATATCCAACTCCCGGGTGTCGATGGGCTGGAGCTGACCCGCAGACTGCGCGCCCGGCCGGAACTGGAGCGAGTGCCGATTGTGGCGCTAACCGCGTATGCGATGCCCGGCGACGAGGCGCTGGCGCGGCAGGCCGGCTGCAACGGCTACATCACCAAGCCGATTGACACGCGCTCTTTCCCCCGGTTGATCCGCGAGTTTCTGGATCGCTAGGAGCACCCCGTCGGCCCAATGGAGCCGCTCCCGATGTGTTTTCAACGATCTTCCGGTTCCAGAGAGTACTATTCGCTTCTAACCTATACACACTGCATATAGATATTTTCCTTGACGCTACACTATCTATTGGGGCAAGATGACGAAGTCGCCAAACGTTAACCCCTTGAGGAGGGTCGTCGAATGGGCCAGCTTTCCGTTGATCTGAGTGCGAAAATAGAAGTATTGAAGGCTAAAATCACCGCCAAATCCAGCCAGGGGATTGCCTTCCCCCGGTTCTTCACCGCCCGCTTGGCTGCCGGCAAAACCCCTTATGACGAGGTCCAGTGGGAAACCCGCACGGCCTCCATCGGCAATGATAAAGGTTCTGTTATCTTCGAGCAGCGTGATGTCGAAGCGCCCGCCGACTGGTCCCAGACGGCCACCAATATCGTCGCCAGCAAGTATTTCTACGGCAAGCTCGGCTCGCCCGAGCGCGAAACCAGCGTCGCCCAACTGGTTCAGCGGGTCGTCGATACCATAACCGGCTGGGGCGTCAAGGACCGCTACTTCAAGACCTCCGACGATGCGGAAAACTTTCGCAGTGAGCTCGCGCACCTCATGCTCACGCAGAAGGCATGCTTCAACTCGCCTGTCTGGTTTAATGTTGGCGTCAAAGACACCCGCGGTTACGGCTGGGTCTACGATCAGACCAAAGACCGCATCGGCCGGCTCGAATCCGGAGAGACCCGTCCGCAGTGCTCGGCCTGCTTCATCGTTTCGGTAAAGGATTCGCTCGAATCCATCCTCGACCTCGCCAAAACCGAAGGCATGCTGTTTAAGTGGGGTTCCGGAACCGGCAGCAACCTGTCGCCGCTCCGCGAAGAGGATGCGCCTCTCGGCGGCGGCGGCCACGCCTCGGGGCCGCTCTCCTTTATGAAAGGGTTCGATGCCTTCGCCGGCGTCATCAAGTCCGGGGGGAAAACGCGCCGCGCCGCCAAAATGGTGATCCTCAACGCCGAGCACCCTGATATCGAGCAGTTCATCTGGTGCAAGGCCAAGGAAGAGAAGAAGGCGTACACGCTGGTCGAAGCCGGCTACGATTCCTCGCTCGATGGCGAAGCCTATAGCTCCATCTTCTTCCAGAACGCCAACAATTCCGTCCGCGCCACCGATGATTTCATGGCCGCCGTCCAGCGCGATGACGATTGGTGGACCAAGAGCGTCGCCACCGGCCAGCCCGTCAAGCGCCACAAGGCCAAAGATCTGATGCGCCAGATCGCCGAAGCTACCCATCAGTGCGGCGACCCCGGCATGCAGTTCGATACTACCGTCAATCGCTGGCATCCCTGCAAGAACACGGCGCGCATCAATGCCTCGAATCCGTGCTCGGAGTATATGTTCCTTGACGATTC
>DATGII010000055.1:0-9000 GCA_035295805.1 Bryobacteraceae bacterium
AGCAGCCGATTCGGCAGCCAAGGCGAATGCCGCCGCGGTCGAAGCTGCTCAGCATGCTGATGCCGCGAATTCGCTGGCCCAGCAGGCCCAACAGAGTGTTGCGCGCCTGGATCAGTCCTTTGCCAACCTCGACAATTACAAGCAAGCCGACAGGGAGCAAGTCCATTTCGGCCTGAATCAGAGCGTTCTTAGCAAAGAAGAGCGCGGCAAATTGGATGACATGATCGCCAAGGTCGGAACGATGAAGAACTTCATCGTTGAAGTGGAAGGCTTTGCCGATAAGACCGGCGACAAAATGTACAATCAGGAACTGAGCCGCAAACGGGCCGACGCAGTGGTGCACTACCTGGCGGTGGAGCATAATATCCCGTTGCGCTCGATCCGCGTTCTGGGCGCCGGCAGCGACTTCCCGGATGCCGACAACAAAACGCGCGAAGCCCGCAAGGAAAATCGCCGGGTGGATGTGACCATCTACACGCTCGACCTGACGGGTCAGGCGACGGCGCAAGCCAGCCTGCCTAGCTCGCGGTAGTAACAGATTCGGAACAGCAGTGTTGACTGAGCAGAAGCTGATTCTAGTGGAACGAGGATCGCGGATGAAAATGAAAATGTTGGCGCTGCTGTTCCTGGCCGGTGGTTTGCTTTTCGGACAGGTTTCGATCGGAGTTCGAATTGGAGCGCCGCCGCCGCCGCGAGTGCTGAGGGTTCGTCCCGTAGCTCCCGGTCCGGACTATCTCTGGGTCGACGGCTACTGGTATGTGGTGGGTGGAAGGTATCGGTGGCATGAAGGCTACTGGACCCGTCCTCCTTATTCCGGTGCGCACTGGGTTCCGGCTCATCACGATGGTGAGCGGTTCTTCGATGGCTACTGGGATGGCGACAGGGGCCGCCGGGACCACGACCACCACTGGGACAGGGACCGCGACCGCGATTATGATCGCGACCGCGGCCACGATCGACATTAGCCGAACGCCCGAAAGGATGCTGTAGATCCTTGCGGGGTAAAACCCGCTCGCTCGGCCTCATTCAAAGCCTGGCTCCCCTTGGAGCCGGGCTTTTGTTTTTCCGTCGCGATCTATTGCCGCTCGCTTGCTAGAATCGATTCCATGCACGCAATCATTGAACTTCTGAATTCCCAGATCGAAGCAAGACACCTGCTGAAGCATCCGTTTTACGTGGCCTGGAGCGAAGGCAAGCTCACGCTTGAGGACTTGCGGGAATATTCCAAACAATATTTCCCGCAGGTTCGGGCCTTCCCGGCTTATTTAAGTGAAATGCACAGCCGCGCCGAAGACTTGGAATTTCGAAAGATCATCGCGCGGAACCTGGCTGAAGAAGAGGCGGGACCGGTCACGCATCCGGAGCTGTGGCTCAACTTTGCGTCGGGGTTGGGCGCCGATCCGTCCGAGGTTCTGACGTCCGCGGCAGGCGACCGCGTGCGCGGGATGACCGACACCTTCCGCGAAGCAGCGCGCGGCGAGACCGGCCTGGCTGCCGTTGCAATGTACTGCTACGAGAAGCAGGTGCCCCGAGTGGCCGCCGCCAAGATCGCAGGGTTGAAAGAGCGCTACGGCGTCGACAGTCCAGCAACGCTCGAGTATTTCGCCGTGCATGAAATCGCGGACGTCGAACATGCCGCAGAATGGGAGCGGTTGATCGCCAGGGCGAATCCGGATCCGGCGGAAGCCGCGGCAGTGGCGGACCGGGTGCTCGAGGCGTTGTGGGGCGCGCTCGATGAGATCGATGCCGCGCGCCGGCTGCGTTCGGCCGCCCGCAATTAACGAATCAGCGCTTGCCGTTTCGCCGCGCGTGAACATCCTTGCGGCAGGTGTATACTTCCGCGGGTGGTAAATTCAGAAGCACGCGCTTCACCCTCACGGTCGGGAAGTACGACTCCAGAAATTGTTTTTCCTGAAAACCCGTAAAAAGATACCGGACGTCGGGGATGGCCGGCTGCGAAGTGAGGTATTGGTATTGCGTCAGCACGCCGCGCGGGGACAGGCAGGCCTTCACCTGGCAGATGATGCGCTGGCGCTGCTCGGCCTTCATTCCCGTGAGACCGAGCGAGGAGATCACCACCTCGGCGGCGGCGACCCCGAGCGAGCGCAGATGCCGTGATAAGTCCTCGGCATCGCCGGGCACGATATGCAACCGCGGGTCGGGGAAAGTCTCCTCGAGATGCTCTACGAAATGGCGATTGATTTCGAATGCAAATAAACGCGCATCGGGCCGCATCCGGCGCAGGATTTCGCCGGTAATGGCGCCGGTACCCGATCCGAGTTCCACCATCGTCCGGACATTTGCAAAATCCACGTGCTCGAGCATGGCCGTGGCCAGGAAGCGGGAACTCGGGAATACGGAGGCAGTGGTGCGGATGGTGCGGAACGACTCTCTCAGGAAAAGGCGATACGCCAAGTGGTCCTCACGCTTCAGTATATAGCGGCGTGAGGACCGTTTCGCAGCAGTGTCTTAGCGGCGATGTCCGCCGCCGCCGCCGGAGTGCCCTCCGCCACCCGAGAAGTGTGCTCCCCCGCCGCCTCCGCCACCCGAGAAGCGTGGTCCCCCGCCGCCACCACCACCGGAGAAGTGGGCGGCACCGCCGCCCGAGGGATGGGGAGCCGAGAAATTCTGCCGCGGAGCGGAGAACGATCGCGGCGCCGAAAAATTCTGCCGCGCGGAAGGCGCAGCGAAGGATCGGTTCATTGCGGGCGCCGAGTAGGCGCGGGCGTTGTAAGACGGAGCGGCGTAGGACCGTCCGTTATAAGAGGGCGTGCTGTAGGAAGGCGCGCTGCGGAAGCTCTGGACATTGCCGTAGCCGCGATTCGCCGGAACGTTATAAGCTCCGGAGCGATTCGCGCCGCTGAAGTTATTCGGTGAGCTGTACCGCGACGCACCGTTAAAGGCGTTCGTCGACCCCGGGCGTGACGGACCGTTCCCAGCGAAGGCCCCGGCGCGATTCGCGCCGCTGAAGTTATTCGCCGAGCCATACCGCGACGCGCCGTTAAAGCCTTGAGCCGGATTCCGGTTCGCTCCGCCGAAGCGCTGCCATTGGCCGCTCGTTCCGGCCCGATTCGCGGCGCCGAATTGCCCGCGGTTCGCGAAATTCGCTCCGCGATTGCCCGCAAAGGAACCGGATCCGAATCGGCCGGCCACCGCGCGATTCGGATAAGCGACGCCCATGCGATGCCCCGGATCGTGCGCCCAAGCCATGCGATCGCCTCCAATACCTCCGCCAAATCGACCGAAATCATGACCGCCCCAGCGGCCGCCATAGTAGCCGCGGAAGCCGTAGTGATTGAAGAAAACAGAATTGACGAACAGCCCGCCGCCGAACCATCCGCATCCCCAACCCCAGCCGCCCCATCCGAGCCAGCCCGGGAAAAATGCGTTCATGAAGATCCCCGGCCCGAATCCAAATCCAAACTCTGAGGGATACCAGAGGGATGGGTAGACGCCCCAGGCCGGCGGGCCCCAAACGTAGGCCGGATCGTACGCGGGCACGTAAATCACCTCCGGATTGGCCGGCGCGATTTCAATGGCGCTCTGGCCATCCTGGACGTCGTTGGTGACAATTTCCTGCGGCGAACTATTCAAGCGGCCGTTCGCGCGAGCGCGGGCGCGCATGCTTTGCACCGCGTTCATTACGTCGTTCTGCTGGGCGAGGAATGCGTTGCCCAGGTCGGTGGTCCATTGGACGTTACTCGCGAGCAAATTCAACGCATCCGGAAACGCGACCATGGCCTGAACGCTCGGGTCCCAGTTCTGCTGGCGCGCAGCATCAATCAGCTGCTGGCCGCGGAGGTTACGGTTGTTCTTCAGGAACTGGTCTGCCTCCACCACCTCGAGCGGGTAGGTGCTCGCCGCCAGCACCTGGCTCAGTAGTGGATCCGGGTACAAGGCCACCGGGGCCACCAGGTTGTCGAGCTGCTCGGGAGACATCAGCGGTACGCCTTGCTGCGGACCTTGCTGCTGGGATGGCCCCTGCTGCGGCCATCCTGGATCCTGAGCCCAGCCCATAGAAAAAGGCAGCAGGGCCGCGCAGAATACGGCCACCGCCTTGTAGATTGCCCCGGTCCGAGATGTCATAAGAGCCTCTACCTGTTCGATGCGGTGCGGGAGAAGTCCGGTACAGCGAAGGCCAAGCCCCAGAGTTAATTCGGCTTAAGAAAGGCACCCGGTGGCCCAGGTGGCGGCGAAGCCGTTTGGATGCCCGTGACCGGGCCCTGGCCACGGAGTATGATAACTGAGAATCGGTCGGAACTGAATTCAATCAGGAGTACAAGAGTGCGGATAAAAGTGAAGATCGCAGCAGCGGCCCTCGTCGCGGCAGCCTGCGGAGCCCCTGTTTTCGCTCAGGATGCCGCCCCAGCCCCAGCTGGTGGGCGCGGAGGCCGTGGCGGCCGCGGGCCCGCTGAAGTGTGGTATGTCAACAAAACGCTGGGCGGCGTTTACAAGCCCCCCATGCGTCCGCTTTGGAAGCTGACGGAGCTGAAGCAGATGCATGTCGGACAGGCCAGTTGGACCGAACAGATCATCCTCGATCCGGAGCAGGACGCAACCTATAACCAGGGGGCGCCGGGTTCCAAGGCTACGCCGCGGTTACATCCGGACACTCCGACCGTTTTCGTAGTGGTCTCAGGCCAGGTGCACTTCACAGTAGAGGGCCAGGAGCCGGTGACTGCGACACGTGGGGCGATCATCAACATCATGAAGTCGACCATCTTCTCGTATGAAGTCACGGGTAATCAAAGCGCGCTGTGGGTCGAGGTGAATCCGACCAATTACAAGACCGTCTACCCGGTAGATGGTCCGCCGCCTGCTCCCAGCAAGGATGGCGCAGTGATCAAGATCGCGTTCAACCACACCCCGGCAGCCTACACTCCGCCGAATCGTCTGGCCTTCAACACATTCGAAGACGAGATCGCTAACTGCAAAGTGGGGACGGTGGTGCTCGACGATCACCTGTTTGCCAGCCCCTTGCTGGGCTACCTGAATCCGGCCGACAACAAATGCGGCACGGGCAGCGGCAATATCGGATCAGGCGCCCTCAAGCCCGGTGAGCCGCCATTTGATCCGCATACCGTATTCGGTCATATGCATGCCGGTCCCGCCGAATGGTGGATCGTCCAGGTGGGGCAGATCCGCGGCCAGTTCGAAAACGTTGGCGAATTCCACGCGGTGGAAGGCGACGTCCTCTATGCAGCTCCCATGATGTGGCATCAGATGGCCGCCGAGGCGCCTTCGGGGCCCAATGTTCGCCTGGCGATGGGCGGCTATCAGCTGATCAACATGGGCAACACGCAAGGCGGCGGCCGCGGCGGGCAGTGAACCCCCAAACCATCTGGAACAATTCGGCTTAAAAGGAGGCCGGCGGCCAGGACCGTTTTTGCTGCGATGGAACCTCAAGCCGAGGTACTCTAGAAGCTTGCGGCTTCGTCTCGCGAGCCTAGTGCCCCGTGGCGCTGGGCTCGTTTATCGCTACGTCTCGACCGATATCAGAAAGCCGACAAGGAGAGCGAAAATTGTCCCCCACATCTGACGCGGTTCTTTCTTCGACGCCGACAGACTATAACGCCAATTTTCAGGTCGGCCTCGAAGAAGTCGGGTTCATGACCGCGATGACCCTGGTGCTGCTCGGCAACTATGCACAGACCGGACATTTCGGCGGCCCGCTGGCCTACACGCCTCTGAATGTGGCTGCACATCTCGGCGGCCCGGAGAACGGCGGCATGCGGTTCGATTACCGGCGTCCCAAGCATCCCTACGGTGACAAATTCATGCTGGCCGGAGGACACAATGTGCCGACCGGCTACGCGTTGTGGATGATCATGGGCCAAGCCATGGAGCGGCGCTATAAGCTGACGGGCGACAAGCGCTATTGGGTGGACCCTGGCGTCGCGATCCTGCCGATCGATGCGCTTGGATTCCGCCGCGGCGCGGGTCCTTTAAAGGATTTATTGAGCCGCCTCAAGCTCGACGATCTGCCTTTGTTCGCGCAAGCAAAGATGCGCGGCATCAAGGCGCTGGCCGGCCACGCCGAGACGGTCGACATGACCAATGATGTAAATGGCGGGCCTTCGGGCGTCGGCATCGTGAGCGCGGCAGGCAAAGCAGCATTCTGGGATATCGTGGGTGCGACTGGCTCGCTCAACTCGCCGAAGATTATTGCGCTCGAAGGCGAGTTTGCCATGACCGAGGGCCACGCGCAGGAGCTCAAAACTCAGGCCCTGGCGTTGAAGGTGGGCAAGCGGCTACGGGTCATCCTGTCCGAGAACAACGCGGGTATCGACGACGTGTTACTCGGCGGCGTGGTCGACGCCAAATATGCCGGCTACGACATTCCCGCGCAGTGGACCTCGTATGGCTGGAACGTTTTTGAGATTTCCGACGGTGGCAACTACGCGCAGGTTCTGGCTGCTTACAAGAAGATGGAGGAGTGGGACCCGAGCGATCGCCGGCCCATGATCCTGATCGCCAAGACGGTGAAAGGGTATTGGCCGAAGGCGGTCGACGGAACGATTCCCGGGCACGGCAAACAGCTGGTCAGTTATCCGAGCCATCCCTACGGTCTCAAGATGAATTCGGAGTATTTCGTCGCGCTGGCGAAAACGTTCGAGGAGCACTACGGCGTCGAGTTTTCAGGAATCCGCAACGGCCCGGTGACGGATCCGCGCGAGCGGCTGATCCAGTTCAAGACCAACATGGATGTCGTCATGTCCCTGCTCGATCGCAACGGCCTGGGCGACTGGCTGGCAGATCGTTTGGTCGAGATCGGCGATACGGTGAAGGATGACGCCGCCAAACATTTCGACATGCGGCGAGCCTTCGACACCCAGAACGATCCGTTTCTGGACGAGCGGCTGCGCGTGAAGAACCTGCCGGTTGAGCCTCAGACGGTCACCGCGAAAAATCCGATGACCGGCGCGGAGAAGAAGGTTTCCATCACGCTATTTCGTAAAGCGGGCGAAGTTGCCGGCACCAGACGGGGAATCTCCGAGATTATCAAGTGGATGAACTACGTGACCGACAACCGGTTTATCACGCTGGCCGCGGATCTGTCGGAATCGATCAACGTGGAACACGGCAGCCTGTGGGGCCATTATGATCCGGAAACGAATCCTGTGGGAACGCGCATGAAAGCGGCGATCCAGGAGGCGGGCAACGTATCGACCGCGATCGGACTGGTGGGCCAGAGTGCGAGTGTGGATCCGACGAAATTCTCGGGCGTTTGGGCGCTGAGCGGCACCTACGGGGCGTTCACGCCGCTGATGTACACCCCGGCGCGCGTCTGGAGCCAGCAGAATCAGGACAGCAAATTCCGGATGGGCGTGCTGCATATCCTGGCGGGACATTCGGGGCCGGAAACCGCGGCCGACGGCCGTACTCACTTTGGGATCTTCGCGACGCAGGTGTGGAAGCTATTCCCGCGCGGCGAGACGATTCACCTGAATTTCTGGGATTACAACGATGTCGCGCCGGGGTACTTTGCCGCGGCGGAAATCGCGGCGCGCGAGGCCAAAGTCGGGATAATTTCGATCGAAGTGGCGCGGCCGGATTTCCCGGTAGCGGATCGCAGCAAGTTCGCCGATACCGATCTGAGGGCGGCAGCCAAGGGGCTCTACGTGATTCGCGATTTCGCTCCGGGTAAACCGCGGCACGGCTACGTAATCGCGCAGGGGTCGAGTTCGACGGTGAACTTAGTAAGTCAGCTAGCGAAACTGGAAGCCGCCGGACTCAATATTAAGGTGATCGCGGCCATCAGCGAGGATCTTTTCGATCACCAGCCGAAGGAGTATCGCGATTCGGTATTGCCACCGGAGGCCCGGTACGACGCCATGGTAGTGAGCACGGGCACTCGGCGCGTCTGGCCGGTCCGCGATCTCGGTCCACTTACCGATGAGTATTCGATGACCTCGGATTGGGACAATCAGTGGCTGACGAGCGGCCTGGAGCCGGATGTGATCGCCGAAGCACACCTGGATCCGGATTCCATCTTCGCCGGGGTTCAGCGCTTTGCTTCCGATCGCGAGCAGCGGATCGCAAGGCAGGCGGGGTTAGTCGCCAAACTGAAATAACAGGGGCGCGATCAGCGCTGGACGGGGTAGTGCTCGTCCAGCCACCGTTCGATCTTTTCCTTCTGCGCGGCGGCGACCACCCGCTGCCATTTCACCACCCCGGTCCGCTCGCTGTATTCGGCCATGACATAGGAGCCTTCGTTCAAGACCTCAATCATGCCTTCGGACTTGGACCGCTTGAAGCGAAAGGAAGAAAGCGAGGGGTGTTGTTCAGGCATTCATCGCTGATTGTAACAAACCTGGGGTGTGTTTGTCGCCGAGCGGATTCGGAAACTCAAAATAGAAAAGCCCGGCCATTTCTGACCGGGCTTGCTTTTTGATCGCGCACAACGCATCAGCGGTGCGCTGGAATTTAATTGGGCGACGTCCTACTCTCCCACACACTCGCGCGTGCAGTACCATCGGGGCTGTGAGGCTTAACTTCCGTGTTCGGGATGGGAACGGGTGGGACCCTCACGCTACAATCACCCAAAGTCGTTAGCTCGGGATTCACGGCGATGAGCCGCGCCTCTCAGCGAGCGAAAAACTCAAATATTGATGGGCAACTTACTAAGTCGCTAGAAATGTCTACAGTAAGTTTATGGTCAAGCCGAACGGGCTATTAGTAACGGTCAGCTCAACGTATTACTACGCTTACACATCCGTCCTATCAACGTGGTAGTCTTCCACGGCCCTTATTAGGGAGTTACCCCTTGGGAGATCTCATCTCGAGGAAGGTTTCGCGCTTATATGCATTCAGCGCTTATCCTGACCCAACTTCGCTACCCAGCGATGCCCCTGGCGGGACAACTGGATCACAAGAGGTTGGTTCATCCCGGTCCTCTCGTACTAAGGACAAGCCCTCTCAAATCTCCTGCGCCCACATCAGATAGGGACCGAACTGTCTCGCGACGTTCTGAACCCAGTTCACGTACCGCTTTAATAG
>DATGII010000056.1:0-44185 GCA_035295805.1 Bryobacteraceae bacterium
CGATCTCGATTCCGGCCGCCAGTGGAACTCGATCACCAACGTCGGCTACCGGCCGACCTTCAGTTCCAGTGACGAACTCTCGATCGAAACGTTCCTGCTTCACCCCCTGGAAGGCCCCACCCCGCTTCGCATCCGCGTCGACTTTTTATGCCACGTGCGTGAAGAACGCAAATTCGAAACTCCCGAAGCGCTCAAGGCTCAGATCCTCAAAGATGTCCGCGTGGCGCAGGCGTACTTTCGCCGCGTCAAAGCATGGCGAAATCGTCCCGTTTCGCGCGTGTAAGCCTCCATGCCGCTCACTGGATTCCTCATCCGCGGGCTTTCGATCGTTCTGATCGACCTCCTGCTCGCCGGGGATAACGCGTTGGTGATCGCCATGGCGGTGCGCAAGCTGGCGCCCCGCGACCGGCGCCTTGGTATTGTTTGCGGCGCGGTCCTCGCGGTCATCCTGCGCGTCGCCCTGACCGCCCTCGCCTCCCGCGTGCTCACCTTGGACTATATCGGTCTGGTCGGCGGGCTCTTTGTTCTGTGGATCGCGCTTAAGGTAATGGTCGACGCCAGCGACCCTCCCGATGCCGCTCCCGCGCCGACTCGTCTTCTCCGAACGATTGGGTTCATTCTCTGGGCCGATCTCACGATGTCGGTCGATAACATCCTCGCTATTGCCGGCGCCGCTCACGGTCACATCGGCTTAATCGCCTTCGGCCTCGGGCTCAGTATTCCCTTCGTCGTCTTCTCCAGTAACCTACTGGCCGATCTCATGGACCGATATCCCGTGACAATATACCTCGGCGTTGCGATCCTGGGCAAAGTTGGCGGCGATATGGTACTGGAGGACGGGTTTGTCGTTCGGGCCGTACATCCCAGCGAAGCTGTCCGCTTCCTGGTGGATCTCGTCCTGATTGCGCTTCTTTTGCTGGCAGGCCGCCGCTGGGCCGCGGCGCGGCGCAAGCACGCCACCGCGTAACGGCCGCTGGGGCCAATCCCTGACTAACCACTAGCCCGGAAGGGCCAGAGTGTCCTATACGGGCCCCGATATATCATGGGGTGACAACCCCTTTCCGCGATTTCTGCGGACGGAATTGTCTTCCGGGCAAATGAGCGTTACCGATATCTTCATCCGCCGGCCTGTGATGACCACCCTGGTCATGTTGGGAATTGTGCTGTTTGGCGTGATGGGGTACCGCAGCCTGCCCGTCAGCGACCTGCCGAACGTAGACTTCCCGACGATTCAGGTACAGGCCGCACTACCAGGGGCCAGCCCGGAAACCATGGCCTCCTCGGTGGCCGCCCCGCTCGAGCGCCAGTTCACCACCATTGCCGGCGTCGATTCGATGTCCTCTAGCAGTTACGTGGGTTCCACCAACATCACCATTCAGTTCACCCTCGACCGCTCATTGGACGGCGCCGCGCAGGATGTCCAGACCGCCATCGCATCCGTGCTCCGGAAACTGCCGCCCAATATGCCGACACCGCCGAATCTCCGCAAGGTGAATCCGGCTGACCAGCCTATTTTCATGTTGGCCCTGTTTTCAGAGACCCTTCCTCTTTCCACGGTCGATGACTTTGCGGAGGAGGTCCTCGCCCAGCGCATTTCCCAGATCAACGGGGTGGCGCAAGTGCAAGTGTTTGGGCAGTCGAAATATGCAGTCCGGGCGCAGCTCGATCCAAATATTCTGGCGTCGCGCAACATCAGTATTGATGAGGTGGCCGACGCCCTCGGGCGTCACAATGTCAATCTGCCGACCGGCATTCTCTGGGGGCAGCACTGGGCTTACACGGTTCAGGCGAACGGCCAGTTGAACACGGCCGAGGCCTACCGTCCCCTCATCGTCGCCTACCGCAATGGATCTCCGGTCCGTCTCGGTGAACTGGGCCGCGTCATCAACAGCATCCAGAATGATAAGAATGCCAGTTGGTTCAACACCGCGCGCGCCGTGCAACTCGCCGTCCAGCGCCAGCCCGGCACGAATACTGTCGAGGTGGTCGACAACATCAAGGCCCTGCTTCCGGCCCTGCGCGAGCAGATGCCGCCCGCGATGGACTTGGACATCTTCTTCGACCGCTCGTTCTCGATTCGCGAATCGGTCAATGACGTCAAGCTGACCCTGGGGCTGACCGTGGTGCTGGTGGTTGGCGTAATCTTCATCTTCCTGCGCAACGTCTCCGCCACCGTGATTCCCAGCCTGGCTTTGCCCATGTCGATCATCGGCACCTTCGCCGCGATGTACCTGCTGGGCTACACGCTCGACAACCTTTCGCTCATGGCCCTCACCCTCTCGGTGGGCTTCGTTGTGGATGATGCGATCGTCATGCTGGAGAACATTGTCCGCCACATGGAAATGGGCAAAACGCGCATGGTGGCCGCCTTGGAGGGTGCGCGCGAAATCGGCTTTACCATCCTTTCCATGACGCTCTCGCTGGCGGCCGTCTTCATCCCGGTCTTGTTCATGAGCGGCATCATGGGCCGGCTGTTCCACGAATTCGCCGTCACCATCATGGTCGCCATCGGCATCTCCGGCTTGGTTTCCCTCAGCCTAACGCCGATGCTCTGCAGCCGGTTTTTAATCCCGCCTTCGGGCCGGCAGAACGCGTTCCAGCGTGGTTCGGAAAAGGTGTTCGATGCCCTGCGCGATCTGTATGCGTGGACTTTGCACGGCGTCCTGAGGCATCGTTTTCTTACCATGGCCACCGCCGCGGGTACCCTGGTGGCCAGCGTCTACTTATTCGATATCGTGCCGAAAGGCTTCATCCCCAGCCAGGACACCGGTCAAATTAACGGGTCGCTGGAAGGGCCCCAAGGCATATCGTTTGACGACATGGTGAAATCCGCCATGGAGGCCCGAAGGATCGCCATGGCCGACCCGGGGATCGGCGCCGTCCGGACCGAAGTCGGCGGCGGCGCGAACAACCCGTCCGCGAACAACGGTCAACTCTGGCTGCGCTTGAAACCCCGCTCAGAGAGAACGGAGACGCCGGAGCAAATCATCGCCCGCTTGCGTCCGAAATTGGACAGCCTCCCTGGAATCAAGGTGTATTTGTCCAACCGTCCGCTCATCACCATTGGCGGCATCCAGAGCCGTAGCAACTTTCAGTACACGCTGCAGTCCGGCGACATCCAACAGCTCTATCGCATCGCTCCCGAATTCGAGCGGCGCGTCCGTCAATTGCCCGAGCTGACCGACGTCAGCAGCGATCTGCAGAACGCCAACCCGACTCTCACTCTTGATATCGATCGTGACAAGGCCTCCGCTCTCGGCGTGACGGCCGAACAGATCGAAAGCGCGCTCTACAGCGCGTACGGGACCCGCCAGGCCTCGACCATCTTTACCCCGGTCGATGATTATCAAGTGATCCTCGAGGTCGAGCCCAAATATCAGTTGGATCCCAACGCCCTTGGCAGCCTATACGTGCGCTCCGGAACCGGCCGCATGATGCCGATCAATTCGGTGGCGTCGCTGCGGATGGGCGTGGGTCCGCTTTCGGTCTCGCACCTCGGCCAGGCGCCCGCGGTTACGATTTCGTTCAACACTAAACCGGGCGTGGCGCTGGGCGATGCCGTTGATCACCTCCAGCAACTCGCGCACGAAATCCTGCCGGACAATATCACGACTACCTTCCAGGGCACTGCCGCCGCGTTCCAGCAGTCTTTGAAAGGTATGGGCGTGCTGCTGCTGATGGCCGTGCTGGTGATCTACCTGGTGCTGGGAATTCTCTACGAGAGCTTCATCCACCCGATTACGATTCTTTCCGGCCTCCCGTCTGCGGGCCTCGGCGCGCTCGCCACGCTGCTGCTCTTCCATGATGAGCTGAACCTGTATTCGTTTGTGGGCATCATCATGCTGATCGGCATCGTGAAGAAAAACGCCATCATGATGATCGATTTCGCCTTGGAAACGCAGCGCGAGCATGGCACCAGCCCGGCCGAAGCTATCCATGAAGCCTGCCTGGTGCGCTTCCGCCCGATCATGATGACCACCATGGCGGCGCTGATGGGCACGCTCCCGATCGCGCTCGGCCAAGGCGCCGGCGGCGAGGCACGCCGTCCACTCGGCCTGGCGGTAGTCGGCGGTTTGGTTGTCTCGCAATTGCTGACCCTCTATATCACCCCCGTGTTCTACACCTACATGGAGCGTTTCGTGGGCGCGACCGGCCGCTTCCGCCGCAGGAAAAAGCCCGCCGCCACGCCGGCGCCTGAAGTGGCGATGGGCCACGGCGACTAAGCCGCGAGCCGCTGCCGGATTTCATTCCACAGGCCTTCCATTCTTCCCGGCTGGGCCACAGGCAGACTCGCCGGCCACGGTTCGGTGACACTCAACAATGCGAGCGTTCCGCCGAGCAGCGCAAGATTCTTTGAGAAATTGATCATGTCCTGCATCTTTTGGCCGGAATCTTCCACTTTCCAGAAATTGTGCATGATGGGTGATACGCCCGCCAGGAAACCGGCGATCGCGGCAGCGCCGATTTTGGGTTTGACGCCCGCCAGAATGCTGGCTCCGCCGACAACCAGCAGCGCTCCCGACACGGCCACCGCCGCATCCGGCATCGGCACGCCTTTTGCAGCTGCGTAGGCCTTCATCACCGGCCGCTGCCGAAAGTGATTGATGCCGTTGTATAAAAAGAAACCGCCGAACAGTACACGTCCAATCAGGAAAGGAATCTTCATGAAAATGGGACCGCGCGGGAGGCGGCGCGGTTTCGCCAGCCCGGCTGCGGACCGTCAGAGACGGCACCCGATGGGAGAAGTCAACGCAAACGTCAAACGGAAACGAGTACGGCTAACCACTTTTGACCTCTGAATTTCTGCTTTTTCACTGGGCAAGCGCCATTACCGCATACGCGGTCGCCGCATCATCCATGAACAATCCTTCGCCTTCAGCATGGTCGCGTTTGCCGTTAGGCGAATGCGCCGGCCAGCGGCCGTCGGTCTCGTTGCGCACTAACCAGGCCCGGGCACGCTGGATGCCCGGATCGTCCTGCCGTATGCCCGACTGTTGCAGCGCAAAGGTCACCAGACCCGTGGCGTACCCCTCGCTCTTCGGGCGAAGCGGCGTGGCTTCCCCGTGCACGAAGAGCTTGGAGAGTGTGATGAAACTCCAGTCACGCCACGTCCACACGAGGGAATCCAGACTCCAACCGCCGTCCGCTAGCTGACGGCTCATCAGGCTGTGGACCAACGCCCTGCGTCGCTCGCTGGTAAGCAACTCCGGCCAATGGGCGCCGGCCCACAGCACCACGGCTTGATTGATCGGACTCTGTGCCGCAAATTCGCGGTTGAGATATTCGCTCAGCAGTCGCAGATGATGCTGAATCTCCGGGGCGGCTCGATAGCTCTCGGGCGTGTTGCCCACCGCCACCGCGGCCAGAGCAGCCCCGTAGTATTGCGAATCATGAGCTTCCCACGGCTCGTTATTAAACTGAATCCATTCCCATGCGCCCTGCGACTCTCGGCCGCTTAGTTGCAACGCCCACATGTTCTCGAACGCCGCGCGCGCGTCGTCGCTGAGTTTGCTTGGATTCGCGTCGCGCGTGGAGAGAATCAATGCATTCAGCACAGCCTCGGTTCCGCGGGAGCGGCTCGTATTACCGCCGCCGTAGTACGGCTTGATTTCTTTCCAAAGATGGACCCGCTTAATCGCGTTCTGCACGATCCGATTTTCATTTTCGGAGGGAGTGGCTTCTCCCAAAACTGCACGGAGCTTCGGCCTCGCGATACTGTAGGCCACGGCCGTGTGGCAAGAGAGGCAAAACGTTTCGTGATCGCGCGCCGCGCCCGGCCATTTTACCCACCACCCCGCCCGCCGGTCGAGATACGTCGCGGCCGCTTTCGGATTCCACGTCCCGTTTGCGTGCGCTTCGGCAGGGAGCCCGGCAGCCCACCCGGTAGCCGTCGCGATCGCCAGAACGCAAACCTGCGCGGATAGGGGCCGAAGGCGCATAATCTCAAATCTTACCGCAGACCCTGAGCC
Source organism: Bryobacteraceae bacterium (assembly GCA_035295805.1). Lineage (GTDB taxonomy): Bacteria > Acidobacteriota > Terriglobia > Bryobacterales > Bryobacteraceae > PSRJ01. The sequence goes on from DATGII010000056.1 coordinate 5,970, forward strand.
AGGCCACCGGAGGCAAGCGATCCAATTCCGCCGCGCACTGGGTTTCTTACAGTTTCACTTCGCTATCCCGCAGTTCCTTCGAGCGGTCTTTCGGCGTCGCCGGCCGCGCCTCCACCCCGCCGTCGCTCGGCGCCGCCCCTTCCTTCCTCACCGACACTGAGCCCCGGTCCGCCGTGATCCGGATCATCGGCCCCGCTCCGACGCTCCCGTTCAACGTGGCCGTCCGCCCACGCACGTTCTTTTGCAGTTGCGGCCCAAAGTCATTGACGGCGTCGCCGCGCTCCGCGGTGGCCTGCAATTGGAATCCCGCCTTGTCGGGAAGAATCAGGTCGATACGTCCCACCGCCGAATGCACATCAATTTTCGGGAGCGGATTGCGTCCGGGCTGTAGTTCGATATCCCCGCGCTCCGTATCCAGATTCAGGGAATTCGTGAACCCTTCCAGGCGGATGTCGCGCGATCGCGTAACCAGCCGTACCGGCCCGACGACGTCCCGCGCGCTGAATCCGCCCAGGTCCATGTTGATGCTGCCCGGCACCGCCTCGACCCGCAGTTCCGTGTTGCGCGTCCCTTCAAATTGCAGCGGCTTGGCCAGGTTCTTGAAATCCAAGGTGCCCAAATAGGCGCCATGGATTGTCACTTGCCCCGCCACGTTCTGCAATTCCACATCCGAGCCGCGCCCCTCCAGGTCGATATTGCCCTGCACGTCCGCCGCTCGAATCACTTCACTGCGCCCGATTTCCAGACGCGCATTGCCCGCGATCCGGCTAAGCCGCACATCCCCGCGGCCGCTCGTCAAATCCAAATCTCCCGCTACATCAGAAATTTCGTAGTCGCCGGTTTGCCCTCGCGCCTGAATAGCGATCCCGCGCGGCACCGTTACCTCCAGATCATCGGACATCCGCTGGTTCTCCGGAACTCGGTTCTGGTTCGACCGCACGATCAGCGCATCGCCTTGCGGAACGATTTCCAGGGGCGTGTTACCATTCGTCCGATCGGCTTCATTCCGCGAATAGGCGCGCACCAACTTGTGCCCCGTTACCGTAATCTCCGCCGCGGCACCGCCGGTCACCCGAATGTTGCCGCGCGGATTTTCAAACACGAGTCGCTTCACCCCTGACGCCGCCGAGTGCGCGGACACCGGATAGTCAAACTGCTCGCCAAAGATTTCCGGCGTGAACCGAATTCCTCGTTGGTGGACTTCATAAAGCCCAAGGCCGAATATCGAAATCAGCACCACTAATACCACCTCGCCCCCGGTTAAGCCGAAATGCCGCTGCTGTTCCGAAAACGCCACCTCGAGCAGCCGGATCAGCCCCCACGCGATCAGAATAAAAGGCCAGTATTGCGACACCAGGTCGAAGATCTGCAGTTCCGGGTGCAGGTTCTGCCACAAGAACAACGCCCCGATCACCACCAGAAGTAACGGACCTGCAAACGAACGCCGTCTCATCGCTTTTCTCCTACCGGAGGCGGCGTGCCCGGATCGCCGGGCCGCGGCGGCGGAGGCGGATAACCGTACGGCGTCGATGGCGGCGCGTCGCTCCGGCCGGCCCGGCAAGGCAGGCTGAGCGCGCCGAACACGATCAGCAGCACCGGCCAGGTCTCCCCGAAATGGTAAGGCGTAAAGTTGTTCAGTGCGAACAGCACGCCCAGCGTGATCAGCGTGACCGGACCGCGGATGGCACGCGCCATTCCCGGATTACCGTTCATGACCCATCTCCTTCCCGCTGTTTCCGGTAAATCTCATATACAGGAGGTAGATCCCCGCGGCGATCAGCAGCACCGGCCAGTATCGCGCCAGATATTCAAAATCGAAAATATGAAGCGTGTGCAGCAGTAAGATCACTCCCAGCGCGACCAGCACAACGCCGGCCACCGGGGCGTTACTGGAACCTCCTCCTATGTTGATGATGCTCGAGTACTCATCCACCGGTTCACCCGCGACCCGCTTGCGCGCGGTGTGGTATGCCTCGAAGGCCATGTAGAACACCCAGACCGGCAACAATATGCCGAAGATGACTTGCAGCGAGTCCGGGCTCGCGTTCAGAATGCTGATCAACACGCCAAAAATCACCGCGTGCACCAGGCCCTTGGCATACTGGCCGTTGTAAATCGCGCCGACCCCCGGAATGAAGCCGAGAAACAGCGCCAGGCCGGGATTCACGTCTGCGCGTGGATACGCCGGTGGAACTGGTCCCGCCGCCGCCGGCGGTGGCGGCGCGGTGGCTGGCGCTGGCGCGTGATCGGCGCAATACACCGTCCCGTACGCATCGTACCGGCACGCATTACACAACGGCTTACCGCATGATCGGCAATATGCCGTCGCTGCAACGTCCGGATGATTCTGGCAGTTCATACGCGATCCCTCACTGTGGTCCCCCTGTCGGGTTTGGAGCCGGCGCGCTGCCCGCGCCGGGTGTCCTCACGGGCAGCTTGTATTCGTCCGTCTGGTTCCGCGGTGTTTCGGATTCGGAAGCCGGCTGTTGCGCCTCCTGATCCTGCTGCCACTCCCGCAGGGTCGTTTGAATCTGGTACACAAATTTCAAGTTGTCGTAAAACTTCATGGTCCGGGCCCAGGTCCGGTACGCGCGATCTTCGATGTCCGCCCAGACTTTCGCGGGTTCCAGGTCCGCGGGCCGCAACTGGCGAAACTGCCCGAATAGCATCGAGAACGAAAGAATCGTCATCGCCATCGACAACGCAAACTTCGGCTGCAGAACCGAATTGAAAATTTTCGGAATCCATCCGGTCTTGCTCTTCTGCCACGGCGCATGGAAGAGCATGCGGGTGATCAGTTCGGGTGGCGGCTCGACCTCGGCCGCCTTCTCCATAAAGGCCACCGCCGCCGCCGCATCCCGCTCCAGCGCGGCGCAGTTCGCGCACACGCCCAGGTGGCTCTCCACTTCGGCGCGTTGCGCCGGCGTCAGTGTGCCGTCCACATATTCGCAGATCAGAATTTCGATCTCTGCGCAGTTCATACCGCCAGCTTCTGTTTCCGCAATAACCGCCCGAGCTCGGCCCGGCCCCGGTTGATGCGCGATTTTACCGTGCCCTCGGGAATATTCAAAACCTGCGCGATCTCCCGGTACTCCATTTCCTGCAGATCGCGCAGAATTACCGCTTCGCGCAAGTCTGGTGACAGCTTCTGCAGAGCCGCCTGCAGAAGCTCGCTCGCTTCGCGTCCGGCCAGCGCCTGGTCGGGCCGCACCGCTGTGCCTTCCTGTTCCAACCTCGGCAGCTGATCGTCAATCGAATCTGTCACTCGCTCCTGCCGCGTCCGCCGGTAATGGTCGATCAGCAAATTCCGCGTCACGCGCGCCAACCACGTGCCGAACGAGCCTTCCGTCGAACGAAAACTCTTTAGCGTCCGGAATACCCGCACGAACACTTCCTGCGTCAGATCCTGCGCCTCGGTGCTGCTCCCCGTGAACCGGAAGCAGAGCCCGTACACGTGCCGCGTGTGCGACCGGACGAGTTCCTCCCATGCCGTTTCATCGCCGCTCAGACACTGCGCTACGAGGCTGTGTTCCGGATCCAAGGCTCGTTCTATCAGGTTTCGATGCCCCTGAACACTCCAAAGCTGGCGTGCCGCCTCACGGCCGGGCCGGTTCGCCCCGTTCGGTTCCATGGTCAGGATCGCCGTCGCCATTGCCTTTACACTCTTTCATCCTGAGAAACGAGGCTTTATCATGATAGGTTCAATTTTTCCGGTATGCTAGTGCTGCGACAACAGTTGCTTCGTCGTCCGGCGCATTCCGGCCCGGAGGAGGTTTCATCCGACATCACACCTGGAAGTGGGTGGTCGCGTGTGGGCTCGTGGCGGCCGCCGGAATCTGGTGGCTCCAAAGGGTGTTGTCCACCCGCTCGTTTGATTGGCGATTGGCCGCTGCCAGTTTCGCGAGCCTGCGCTGGTCCTGGCTGCTGTTGGCCTTGGTTCCGATTTTCGGAACCTACTACTGGCGCGCACTGCGCTGGGCCGTGATGCTGAAACCACTGAAAGCAAAACCCTCCGTCTCTAATCTGCTGTCGGCGACAGTGATCGGCTTCACCGCGATTACCCTGTTTGGCCGTCCCGGGGAGTTCGTACGCCCCTATCTCATTGCCCGCAAGGAAGATGTGCCGCTTTCCTCCCAGCTAGCCATGCTCCTGCTGGAGCGTATGTTCGATTTGCTGATGGCGCTGCTGTTGTTTGGGTTTGCTCTCGCCCGCATCAATGCTTCGGGGATGGCTGTAGGGCCGAAACTCACCTCGGTTTTGGCAGTCGGCGGCAAACTTTTGGGGTTGGTCGGGTTGGTTTTACTTGCCTTGTTGTTGTCGTTCCGCCATCTCGCCGAACCGGCCCGACGAAGGCTCACTGAGGCCTTGCGCTTTCTTCCGGAACACCAATTTGTTAAGGCCGAGAAACTGGTGACCGCCTTTGTGCAGGGTGTCGAGTCCACCCGCAGTGACTCGGCTCTGGTAGCAGTGCTCTTTTATTCCGTAATCGAATGGGCCTTCATCGTCGCATGCTATTGGTGCATCGTTCGGTCGTTTACCGGAATTTATCTTACTTTTGTAGATGTAATTATTTTTCTAGGATTTATAGCGTTCGGCGCGGTCATCCAGCTACCGGGAATCGGTGGCGGAATCCAGGTCGCTTCAGTTCTGGTGCTAACCGAGCTATTTGGGGCTCGTCTGGAGACGGCCACTGCGTTCGCATTCATCGTCTGGATTATGACATTTGTAGCAATCGTTCCTGCCGGGCTCCTCCTGGCCTTGACCGAAGGCCTTCGTTGGAACAGCCTGCGTCAGATCGGGCGCGAGGTCTCTCTATGAAGTGCCCGTTTTGCAATCATTTACATGACAAAGTAGTCGATTCGCGAGAAAGCAAGGAAGGCGAAGCCATTCGCCGTCGCCGGGAGTGCTTGGCGTGCGAACGGCGCTACACCACTTATGAACGAATCGATGAGGTCCCGTATATGGTTGTAAAAAAAGATGGCCGCCGCGAAAAATTCGATCGTCAGAAGGTTCTTGCCGGCTTGTTGAAGGCCTGCGAAAAACGCCCGGTCAGCATGGGAAAACTCTCGGAGATGGTGAATAAGGTCGAATCGAAGGTCAGCGATTCTCCGGACCGTGAAATATCTACTATTGAAATAGGAGAATTTCTGATGGACCGCCTCAGCGACCTGGACAAGATTGCTTATGTCCGGTTTGCCTCCGTTTACCGGGATTTCCAGGATGAGCAGGCCTTCTTCAATGAACTGAAAAATCTGATGCGCCAAAAGCGACCGTGATGCCATACCTCAGGTGCGTGACAAATCGGTGAAACCTTGTAACCAATACCGGGTCCAGCCATCTCTTTAAATAGGACTTAACTTTGTTAAGGAATGGTGTTATCATCAGGCGAAAGCCAAATCCCGGATGGAGATTTTCCCAGCAATTCGGGCCGGATCAGCACGTCGCAGTCTGCTCACATAACCCCGTTCCCAGACATTTGGTGGAGTTGGCCTTGTCGCAGGGGGGAGGTAAGTCTTAGTGGATCAGTTTGAAGACCAGTTCTTGCCAGAGGGATCGGAAGCTCTCGGTCTCGGTTTCGAGGAAGATGCCAAGTTTTTCGATGCCGAGGCGCATGAGGCCGATTTCCTACACCCGCAGCCGGTAGAAGAGTCGATCTACACTGACGATCCGGTCCGAGTGTATCTGCGCGAGATGGGTGCCGTTCCGCTGCTGACGCGCGAAGGTGAAGTCGATCTCGCGCGCCGCATGGAACGCGGCAAATTGCGGATGCAGAAGGCGATTAGCCGCTCCGCACTGGTCCAGCGAGTGGTGGTCGATCTAGCGGAACAGGTTAAGAAGAACGCGATCGAATTGGAAAGCGTCGTGGATCTTGGCGACGTCGAAGAGGGCTCTCCGGCCGATCTGAAGGCGCGTACCGAGGCCCAGAAACAGTTCATCGATGTCATCGCGCTACAGCGCAAGCAAGCGCAGCTCCAGGAGAAGGTGGCCGCCACTCCATTAGCCAGCAAAAAACCGCGGCGCAGGCTGTGCGGCCGGCTCAATCGCGCCAAAGTGGAAACCTCGCTGGCGATCCGGTGCGTGCCGTTTAAATCCATCAAATGGAAGGAGTTCTCGCGCGAAATCGAACGCGCAGTGGATGAACTCAGCCATTTGGATAGCGAAGTCAAGAAGCTCGAGACCCGCAACAGCGCCGCCCAGCAATTGCGCTTGCGGGAGTTGAAGCGCGAGATCAAGAAGCGCGAAGCTACGGCGGGAGCGAGTCTGCCGGAGCTGAAGCATAGCCTGACGGTGATCCGCCACGGCGAAGCGGAAGCGGAACGCGCCAAGAAGGATCTGGTCGAAGCCAACCTCCGCCTGGTGGTTTCGGTCGCGAAGAAATATGTCAATCGCGGCCTTCATCTGCTGGATCTCATCCAGGAAGGCAATATCGGCCTCATGCGGGCGGCGGATAAATTCGAGTACCGTCGCGGGTACAAATTCTCCACTTACGCCACCTGGTGGATTCGCCAGGCGATCACACGAGCGATCGCGGATCAGTCCCGCACCATCCGCATCCCCGTGCACATGAATGAGAGTATGAACAAGTTCCTACGAGCCACCCGAGAGCTCGAAAAGGAGCTTGGACGAACTCCGACAAATGACGAAATTGGCCGCCGGATGGACATCCCGGTTGAAAAGGTACAGAAGTTAAAGACTATTTCCCGCGACCCAGTCTCTCTGGAAACTCCCGTCGGGCGGGACGGGGAATCAGCTCTCGGCGATCTGATTGAAGATCGATGGGTGGGTTCACCCGTGGATGCAGTCATTGAAACCAACGTGCGTGACGAAACGGCCGGCATTCTGAAGACCCTCTCTCCGAAAGAGGAGAAAGTAATCCGGATGCGGTTCGGAATCGGGTGCGAGCGCGAGCATACGCTTGAAGAAATCGGCCAGGAGTTCGACGTCACGCGGGAGCGGATTCGCCAGATCGAGGCCAAAGCCTTACGGCAGCTCCGGGCTCCGGAACGGGCCCGTCGCCTCCGCGCGCTAATGGCGGCGCGCTAGGGTCAAATTTCCACAGTCTGTGGTCGCGAGTCGACACGGCCCCGCGTAAATCTGTTGGAAAAACGGAACTCCTTCCTCTTGGTAGCTCAATTGCTATTAGGACCCCGGAGGAGGCCGCTGGAGTGCATTTCGCTAAAATCACCACACCCGGGCTGGCAGCCATGACCGTCTCCGTGGCGATCCTGTGGTCTTGCTTCATCGGCGAACAGGTCGTGCTGCGCAACGCCGCGCATCAACAGACGCGAGTTCTGTATGAGATGAAGCTGTTGCGGCAAAGGCAGCGCTCGCAGCCGGCTTCCACACCGATTCCGCAGAAGTCAGCCCCGGCCCGACCGGTACAGAGTTAGGCCCTGCAAAGAGCCTAGGCGCCGGCAGCGTCCGCGGCCAACTCCTGGCAGGCCGACTCGACACTGTAATCAAGCGGGACAATCCGGTTGAGGTGGACCAGTTCGAGCGCCTTGGCCACCCCATCGCGGGCGCCCGCCACCCGCAGCTTGCCACCGTGCTGCTCCATCTGGCCGGCCGTGGTCACCAGCAAACCGATCCCGGAGCTGTCGATCGCGGTCAGGCTGGCGAGATCGATCACCAGCTTGCGGGTGCCGTCCTCGATCAGGCGGCGGATCGTATTCTCCACCGCCATCAAAGAATTGCCGAGATTTAAGCGTCCGGCTATTTCGAAAATCGTGATATCGGGGTCTGCTTGGCGTGTCTTGGTTTCCGTGATCATCGGGCCCCCTTGCCGCTCTTGGAATGCTATCATTCCGCGGGGCGCTCCGGTGCGGCTGCCTGGCTGTGCCCGCTGCGCTTCGTTAGTTCGTGAAGTCAACGATTTCGAAATGAAATCGCTCGGGAGGCAGCAGCATCAGCCCGTCGGGGCCGAGGTGGGACCAGGTTTGATAAGCGGTGTCGGCCACCGAGGAATTCAGATATAGCAGGAACTGGTTCGAGAAACAGTCGATCGGGGGCGGCTGCCGGAAGGTCAGGCGCATGCCGACCGCGCGCTCCAGCGGCACCCCATGCGTCGGAACTGCCTTGCTCCGCAGCAAAGAAACGAAACTCGCGCGGCTGGCATGCGGCCATACATCCGGGTGCAGCAGGTTGCGCAATGTTACTTCCGAGTCAAACGTGATCTCGCACTGACGGATCCATTCCAGCACTGAATCGCCCCACTGCCATTGCGACAGCAGCGCTCGATACTGCGTAGCCAACTGCACGGCGAGATCAAACTTGCGTTGTTCGATCGTCACCCGGTCGGCATCGCTCGGCGCCAGCATCTCTTCGGCTTCCAGCATCACCGAATCGAGTTCGGCCGCTTCTTCGCTGGTTGCCGATTCGGCTCCATGCACCAGAAGCGGCGGCAATTCGTGCGTTTTGTTGCCCGGAATTTCGATATACCGTTCGGACCCCATGGCTGCTGCCCTATCTTATCGACGTAGTCTCCTGCATCTTTTGTTTCATCGTGTACCAAAGTACGTACATTTTCAACCCAAATTGTTCTATGGTACGGATAGTCTTTGGTTATTCTGCTCCGTCTGGCACTCGCGCCCGTTTACTGCTAACGCGCCTTGGCGCAACCCGCGTGCTATGATGCCGCTCGTGAATGAATATTCAATCGGACTCGACCTGGGCGGTACGAACCTGCGCGCAGCCGCCATCGACCGTTCCGGTACCATCCTGGATAAAGTTGCGGGCTCCACGCAGTTCTCCGCGGGGCGCGAGGCCGTGATGGAAGAGATGGTGACCGCCATTTCCCGGATTCGCGACAAGCACGGCGTGGGCGGCCTGGCCGGAATCGGAATCGGCGTGCCGGGCTTCATCGCCTTCAAAGAAGGGGTCATCCGCAATAGCAACAACCTTCCGTTTTTGGAAAATTTTCCGATCCGCGCCGAGCTCCAGCGCCGTTTGGCGAGCTTCGTTATTCTTGAAAACGACGCCAATGCCGCCGCCCTGGGCGAGAAGTGGATGGGCGCCGGGCGCGACGTGGACGACCTGGTGCTGCTTACGTTGGGAACCGGTATCGGCGGCGGAATCATCTCCGGCGGCCGCGTCATTCGCGGCGTTACCGGAATGGCCGGCGAGCTGGGACACCTGATTGCTGTGCCGAACGGGAACCCCTGTGGATGCGGCAGCCGGGGATGCGTGGAAAAACATGCCTCTGCTACCGCCATCACGGCCATGGCCCGCTTGCTGCAACTCGGCGAGAATCTCACCTCCAAGGAAGTCTATGATCTGGCCGGGCGTGCCGACGAGACCGGCGAAAAAGCACGCGCCGTCTGGAGCGTGATGGGCGATTGTTTGGGCGTCACGCTGGCGCTGCTCATCAACACCTTCAACTTTCCGCTCTACCTGTTGAGCGGCGGCATGCTCCCGGCCTGGGAGTTCTTCGCCCCCGCGATGTTGCAGGCGGTCGCGCGGCACTCGGCCACCTACCGGCTGACCCATGGCGCAACGCACATCCAGAAAGCGACTTTGGGCAACGAGGCCGGCCTGTACGGAGCCGCCTATTTGTCCTGGATCGAAGATCGCCCGGTCACCGCTTAGCCGCTATACTCGAATTGTGGGATTGGGACGAGTCCTGATCGTTTCCGGAATTGTGCTCGTCGCGCTCGGTCTGCTGGTCAACCTCGCGGGCCGACTGCCATTCCGGCTCGGGCGCCTCCCCGGCGATATCTACATCCACGGCAAGAACAGCACCTTTTATTTCCCGCTTGCCACGTGCATCCTGCTCAGTGTTTTGTTCTCGGTCGTGCTTTGGATTTTCCGGCGGTAGTCTATTTCAGCCGGCCCATCTTGTCGAGCGGCCAATACACAAAAACAGCTTTGCCGTAGATGTATTTCCGATCCACGTAACCCCACGTGCGGCTGTCATTGGAGGAGTTGCGGTGGTCTCCCAATACGAAATACTTGTCCGCGGGCACCTGCTGCGGTCCCCAGGAGACTCGATCGCGTTCGCTATCCGGCACGTAATCTTCCATCAAGTGCTTGCCGTTTACGTAGACATCGCCTTCGTCGATGCGCACCGTGTCGCCGGGGACTCCGATAATGCGCTTGATGTACGATTTTGAAGTGTCCAGCGGATACCAGAACACCACCATATCGCCGCGCTGAATTTCGCCCAGCCCGTAATGATAAGTGAACTTATTGATAAAGATGCGTTCCTGGTCCGTCAGGGTCGGCATCATGCTGGTGCCTTCCACCTTAACCGGCTGATAGATAAAGACGATCAGGATGACCGCGATCAGGATGGAAAACGCCAGGTCACGCGCCCAGGAAAGAGCACCCCAGAGCGCGATCTTGCCGGCGTGCGTATCCGGACGCGGCCCCTCGGCGGGCGGTGCCCCATTTGATTCCGACGACACAACCGGCTCGACCTGGGAGTTTTCGTTCTCCAGCATCCCGACCCTAGTTATTATAGACGCTTCCCCCGGTCGGGCGTTTCGGCGCCAATGCTCCGCCATCGGGTTGCGCGTCTCACCAGGCGCACTCCCCTCGATATTCTTTTGGAAAATTTAAGAACAAAATCGCTATAGCAGCGTATATCAGGTATGCCGTTCCAATCGATGATCTAGTGGAGTATACTCGAAGCCCAATGCCCAGGCGTGAATCTCCGCTGCAGAGCGAAATGCTCCCGGGAACGCTCGACATGTTGATCCTGCAGACGCTAATTCTCGGTCCTTCGCACGGCCATACTATTGCGCACGCAATCGAACACGGCTCCGACGACGTGCTCCAGATAGAGCACGGATCACTCTATCCGGCTCTGCACCGGCTGGAAGTTCGCGGGTGGATTGCGTCTTTCTGGGGCACATCGGCAAACAATCGCAAGGCCAGGTATTACCGGCTGACGCCCGCCGGCCGAAAACAGTTGCTCGCCCAGACCACGCGCTGGGAGCAGGTCGTGCGCGCAATCGGCCGCATTCTCAAACCGGTTTCGGAGTAGACGCAATGGGTTTTCGACGCTTCTTTCGGCGCTCGGAGTGGGATCGGGAACGGCTCCGGGAAATTGAATCGTACGTGCGCATTGAGACCGACGAAAACATTGCCCGCGGCTTGTCGCCCGCGGAAGCTCAGGCGGCCGCACGCCGGAAACTGGGAAACCACACGCGGATTCGAGAGGAGATTTACCGCATGAACACAATCGGGTTCCTCGACACTCTGACCCGCGACATGCGCTACGGCCTCCGCATGCTGGGGCGCAGCCCGATGTTCACCGCCGCGGCCTTATTGACGCTGGCCATCGGCATCGGCGCCAATGCCGCAGTGTTCAGCGTGGTGAACAGCGTGCTCCTGCGGCCGCTCCGATATCCCCACTCCGAACAGTTGGTCGCGCTCCACCAGGATGCCCCGGGAGCTGCGGGTCTGGCGAATTCGACTGACGGGCTGAACCTCTCGCCGTCCATGTATTTCACGTACGCGGAACACAACCGCACGTTCCAGGCGCTCGGCGTCTGGACGCAGGGGACGGCGAACGTCACGGGTTTGGCGGAACCGGAGCAGGTCCGCACGGTTTCAGTAAGCGACGGAGTGCTCGAGGCTCTCGGCGTCCCAGCCACGGCCGGTCGCCGGCTGGTATCGGCCGATCAGGTTCCCGTGGCACCGGAACCCTTCGGCTTTTCGGGGCGTTCTTCGGCCGTCATGCTGAGCTATGGATATTGGCAGCGCCATTTCGGAGCGGACCCGTCTGTCATTGGACGGAGTCTCACGGTAGACTCGATCCCCCGCCAGATCATCGGTGTCATGCCCAAAGGCTTCCGGGTGGTCACGGCGGAGCCCGATTTGATCCTGCCGCTGGCTTTCGATCGAGGCCGGGTCATCCTGGGAGGGTTCGCTTATAACGGCATCGGCAGGCTCAAACCTGGCATCCCCCTGGCGCAAGCCAACGCCGACCTGGCGCGGTTGCTGCCAGTATGGATGGACACGTGGTCCAACGGCCCCAATAGCAATGGCCGCTGGTACGAGAACTGGAAAATCCGACCGGCGATTCGCCCGCTGAAGCAGCATGTAATCGGCAGCGTCGGCGACATATTGTGGGTGGTAATGGCAACCATCGGGCTGGTGCTGCTCATCGCCTGCGCCAACGTGACCAATCTGCTACTGGTGCGCGCGGAGGCGCGACAGCACGAACTGGCTCTGCGAGCCGCGCTCGGCGCAGGAGTGGCGCGTGTTGTCCGCGGCCTTCTGATCGAAAGCGTCATGCTGGGCCTGATGGGCGGCGCGCTCGGGGCGGGCGTCGCGTACGCCGGCCTGCGCCTGCTGGCCGCGATCGGCCCGGCCGATCTGCCGCGACTGAACGAGGTCTCGATGGACTCGCGCACGTTCGGCTTTACGCTGGCGCTTTCCGTATTGGCGGGGCTGTCCCTCGGACTGATCCCTGCCTGGAGATATGCCGGCTCGCGGATTTCGGCTGCTCTGCAGAGCGCGGGCCGAACGGCCAGCGTCAGCCGCGAGCGCCATCGCACCCGCAACCTTCTGGTAGTGGCGCAAGTAGCGCTCGCGCTGGTGCTGCTGGTGAGCGCGGGCCTGATGATCCGCACGGCGCAGGCGCTGCGCACCGTCGATCCGGGCTTCACCGGTGCTGAGTATCTCCAAACCGTGCGCATCGCGATTCCACCTTCCCTCATCGCGGACCCCCAGCTTGTTACTCGAACCCAAAACGACCTCGTTGACAGGCTTAAGGCGATTCCCGGCGTGAGTTCCGTCGGATTCGCACTCGAGGCACCGATGGAGAGGATCAATCCCAACTGGGATAACGTGTTTGCCGAAGGCAAAGAATACCCGGGCGGCGTGGCGCCCTTGCGGCGCTTCGAGGATATGTCTCCCGGGTTCTTCCGCACCACGGGCGCCCGGCTGGTCGCGGGACGCGAATTCACCTGGACCGACCTTTATGGACTCAGACCGCTGGTGATGATCTCCGAGAACCTGGCGCTCGAGTTCTGGGGCAGCCCATCGGCCGCCGTTGGCAAACGCCTTCGCCAGTATCCGAGCATGCCGTGGCAGGAGGTGATCGGCGTCGTGCAGGATGTCCGGCAGAATGGCATTCAGGAAAAAGCACCCGAAATCGTTTACTGGCCCGTTCTGATGCACAACTATTTCGTTCCCAACGGCCGTCTCTTTGTCACACGCGCCGTGACGTTCGTGATCCGAAGCAATCGCGCGGGGACCGAGAGTTTTCTGGCGCAGGTGCGGCGCGCGGTGTGGTCGGTGAATGCCAGTTTGCCGCTGGCCTCGGTGCGCACGGTGCGAGACATCTATGAGGAGTCTCTGGCAGCCACGTCGTTCACGCTGGTGATGCTGGCAATTGCGGGTGCCATGGCGCTCTTGCTGGGAATCATCGGAATCTACGGCGTGATCTCCTACACCGTCTCCCAGCGCCGCCGGGAAATCGGGATCCGCGTCGCACTGGGCGCCGAAATTGGCGCGCTGCGCCGGATGTTCGTCGGACATGGCCTTAAGCTGGCGGGAATCGGCGCAATAATTGGCCTGATTGCCGCAGCGGCCCTGATGCGCCTCATGAAAACCCTGCTGTTCGGCATCAGCCCGCTTGATCCGCTGACCTACGCCGCCGTGCCGGTCGTGTTGGCCGCAGCGGCGGTGCTGGCGAGTTACCTGCCCGCGCGCCGGGCAGCCGCCGTCGATCCGGTCGAGGCGCTGCGAGCCGAGTGACCCTTCGAGGGACTGCGCCGGCAATGAAGTGTTCCTTCAAAGGCCTCGGCCCGGTTGAATCGCGCGCGAGTATCCTGGAGTGAAGGATTCACGCGTGGACGCTATCGTGCAAGACCTTCGTTACGCCGTCCGCCAGTTGATCCAGACACCCGGCTTCACCGCCATGGCGGTCCTTTCGCTCGCCTTAGGTATCGGCGCCAACACCGCGATGTTCACAGTGGTCGAAAGCGTTTTACTTCGCCCGCTGCCGTACACGAACGCCACTCGCCTGGTAAGCATCGGCCCCGGCGGTCCCGGTGGAACCGAGGCTGGGTTCTCCTCCACCTCCTGGTTGAATTACCGCGACATTCGCGATCAGGCCCGCACGCTCGATGCAGTCGCCGGTTACTCGGAAGATGTGGGAGTGGTGCAGACCCGGGAAGGATCGCTGAGCGTATCCACGCCCGGTGTCACGACCAATCTGTTTCCTATGCTCGGCACCGCACCGCTCCTGGGCCGCACTTTTTCCGACGACGAGGGCAAGACCGGCGGCGCGCGCGTGGCGATTCTTTCAGAGGCGTTGTGGCGACAGTCCTTCGGTGCCGACCCGCAGATTCTCGGCCGTCAGGTCCGGGTCAATGCGCAGCCTCGCACGATCATTGGCATCATGCCGGCGCGCTTTCGCTTCCCCGAAGCTTCTGGCGATGTGGGCAAAGGCATGTGGCTTCCGATTCAGCCGACCCCCGAGATGTTGAAGGAGCGCGGCTACCATTTCTTCTTTGTTGTCGGACTGCGGAAGCCGGAGACGAGTATGGCGCAGGTGCGCGGCGAACTGAGTGCCATCGCGGGGCGCATCCGCCAGGCGGATCCTCATTCCAGTCACGACCTCACCCTGACGGCGGCATCCTATCAACAGCTCCTGACCGCCAATGCGCGCCCGGTCTTGTTCGGATTGGTGGCCGCTCTCGGTCTGGTCCTGCTGATTGCTTGCGCGAACGTCGCGAATCTGCTGATCGCGCGCTGCCTGGGCCGTCGCCAGGAATTCGCCGTCCGCATCGCCCTGGGCGCGGGGCGGGCGCGTCTTATGGGCCAACTGCTGCTCGAAGGCGCCCTGCTGAGCGGAGCGGGTTGCGTGATCGGCTTCGGACTCGCGGAAATATGTGTGTCCCTGATTCATAAGCTGCCCGAAGGCACGCTTCCGCGCGGCGGCGATATCGCCGTGCGCTGGACCGTGGTCGTTGCCCTCGCCTTCATTGCCACCCTCACCACCACGCTCTCCTCACTGCTTCCGGCCGTTCTGGTCGGCCGCAGCGATCCGCAACCCGCCCTGCAAGCCGGCTCGCGTACTCTGGGCGCGCGTTCTGTCCGTTCCCGCCTCAGCGGCTGGGTGGTCGCCGGCGAGGTTGCGCTCTCCACGCTGTTGCTGATTTCCGCCGGTCTCGTTTTTCGCACCCTCTGGAATCTCGAGCACGCGCGCCTCGGCTTCGATATGACGCGCGTCACTTCCTTCTCCGCCATGCCCGCCGATGCCGCCGGCTTCGGCAATATGGGCGTCTCGGAATCCAGTCAGCGATCGGGACCGCACGTAGCAAATCTGGTGTATGAGCCGGTTCTCGAACGCATGCGGGCTCTGCCCGGTTTTCAAGATGCCGCCCTGGTGACCGCTCCCCCTCTTTCCGGTGTCGACCTGAACAGCAGTTTCACCATCGTCGGCATTCCCGAGGATCAGCAGCACGGCAACAGTGCCAGGGTTTCCGCCGTGAGCAGTGGATATGCGCGCGTGCTGAGCACCCCCGTCGTGCGCGGCCGTATGATCAGCGAATCCGATGGAGCCGCCGCTCCGTTTGTCACGGCTGTGAATGAGACCTTCGCGCGCCAGTATTTTCCGAATCAGAATCCTCTCGGCCGGCAGATCAGTCTGGGCGGTAAGGATACAGGCATGATCAAGCCGTACACGATCGTCGGTATCATCGGAGACCAGGTTGATCAATCGCCCTCCATTCCGGCCCGGGCGCTGATCCTGTTGCCCTATCAGCAGGTCCCGGCCACTTCGCTTTTCTATGCGGCCCTTCTAAAAACGATCGTCTTCTTTGTCGTCAAAACCCAGACCAGGATCCCGGTTGCTCCGGCTGTACGGTCGGCGTTCAAGCCGGTTGCTCCGGACTTTGCGCTCGACAACTTCCAAACCATGCAGGAGAGCTTTGCCAAAACCAATTTCAACGATCGCCTCGGCCTTTACCTCATCAGCGCCTTCGGCGGCATGGCCGTGCTGATGGTAATTGCGGGGCTCTATGGCGTGCTGGCGCAAATGGTCGGCTATCGGCGCCGCGAAATCGGCATTCGGCTCGCGTTGGGCGCGACTCCGACCGGCATTCTCTCGATGGTTCTGCTCCAGGCCTCAACATTGGTGATCGCAGGCGTCGCCGCCGGACTCGCACTGGCCGCCGCTACGGGCAAACTCGAAGCCGGCTTTTTATATGGCGTAAAGCCCGTTGATGGCTGGACGTATTTTGCCGTTTTGCTTTTACTGGTTATAGTCGGGGGCATCGCTGCGTTCGTCCCCGCGCGCCGTGCCGCCGCCATCGAACCCGTCGATGCTCTGCGCGAGCAGTAGCCTCAGTTTTCCCATGTCGCGCTCACCCGGCCTCGCCGCCGCCGTTCGAATTTGATACCGTTGAAAGCCATGAAAACTCGAGTTCTTTCCGCCCTCGCGGCTTGGGCAGCCCTCCCTCTGGCCGCTCAACTCGTGGCGCCCAATGTCGCCGGTGTCACGATGGGGCACGTACACCTATACGTCAAGAGCGTGGACGCGCAAACCCGATTCTGGACCGACATGTTCGGCGGCAAGCTCGTCACTAACGAGAAGCTCTCTATGATCCAATTCCCCGGAGTCTTCATCATCTTGCGCGAAATGGAACCAAGCGGACCTCCGGCCGGCTCCATCGTGGATCACTTCGGTTTTGTGCTGAAGGATCTGCCTGCATCACTCGCCAAGTGGAAGGCCAACGGTTTGCGCGTGGAGCAAACCGGAACCAATCCCAATCAAAGTTATGTCACTGCTCCGGATGGCATTCGAGTCGAGGTGTTTGGAGATCCGAGCCTCCCCGTTCCTGTTCAGATGAATCACATCCATTTCTTTCCGCCGAAACCGGATATACCGGCGATGCAGGCCTGGTATGCGAAAATTTTCGGGGGCATACCCGGCAAGCGCGAGAGCGTGGCCCGGCCGGGCAACTGGATCGATTGCGACGACCTTCCGGGGGTGAATCTTTCCATCGCCGCCAGTGAAACCCGCCGCGCTGCCACGGCGGGCCGCTCGATTGATCATATTGGTTTCGAAGTGACCAATCTGGAGGAGTTCGCCAAGAAGCTCGCGGCCCAGGGTATACAGCTGGATCAGCCGGTCCGCTCCAGCCCCAACTCCCAGCATTTGAAAATTGCGTTCCTCACTGACCCGTGGGGAACCCGAATCGAGTTGACCGAGGGCTTGGCCCCGCCGTCGCATTAGCCGATGGCCTCGCTTACTAACACAGCGCCGATTCTAAGTTGAACCACGTTCTGTCATTTTCCGCCTCAATTTTGCGGCCGCGCGTTCGGTTTTCATGCTAGTATGTCGTGACCCGCCCAGGAGGACCTATGGCCGCCCCCGCTCGCGCTTTCGGCGATCCTAACCTGACTCCGGATAACTTCAGTAAATTCAGCAAGCAGGAGATTGCCGCCGATACGGCTGCCAAGGCGCTCCAGCTACTGGAGCCGATCCCCATCGCGAGAAACACAACGCCTATGGATCTTGCCGCCGTCATCGGCGCCGCTCCGGCGGCAAAAATTCAGACCGCCGGCAAGATCACTTTCCACACGGTCGGTGATACCGGCGGGATTCACAATCCGGAGTTTCAGTTTGCTGTAGCGGACGCCATGGCTGCCGACACCAGTGGCGCGGCGTTCTTCTATCACCTCGGTGACGTCGTCTACTATTTCGGCCAGGAGCAATACTACTTCGAGCAGTTCTACGACCCGTACCGCAACTATGACGCGCCTATCTTCGCGATTCCGGGAAATCATGACGCCGTCCTTTACAACGGGCAAACCTCTAAATCCTTGGAGGCCTTCATCGCGAATTTTTGTACGCCCCAACCCAGCCTTAGCGCGGACAGTCAGGGAGCCGTTCGCACCACGATGGATCAGCCCGGCGTCTACTTTACCTTGAACGCCCCCTTTGTCAAGATCATCGGTTTATATTCGAATACGAGTGAAGGTGCAACCGAAGGCGTAATCAGCGGGCAAAAGGCCGGCAACGCCCAGCTGAATTTCCTGGAACAGCAGTTGAAATCGGCAAAAGCGGAGCGTGACCAGGGCCAATGGCGCGCCCTGATCATCGCCACGCACCACCCCCCTTTTACCGGCAGCCCGACGCATGTGCCGAGCCCTACCATGCTCCGCCAGATCGATCAGGCCTGCCAGCAGGCGGGAATTCAGCCGGACATGCATATATCCGGCCACGCTCACCTCTATGAACGATATACGAGAACTGTGAGCGGCAAGCAGATTCCCTATCTGGTCGCCGGCGTGGGCGGATATTACAACCTTTTGGGTTTGAAACCGCCACCCCGGCGCCCTCCGGCGCCGAAAACTCCTCTCTCCGGCACCGACGCCAGCGGCAACCCGCTTCGGCTAGAAGTTTACAGCGACAGTAATTTCGGATTCGTGCGCCTGACGGTGTCGCGCGCCTCGATTGTCGGTGAGTTCGTAACCGTGAATCCCACTTCAGGGAAAACTGCGATCGGCGACGTCTTTACGCTGGACCTGCAAAGCAATGCGGTGTTCAAAGGTAGTTCGGCAGAACCCCGCGGATCCAGGGCGCCCGCGAAAAAAGCTGCTTCAGTTAAGGCCAAAACGGTTCCGAAGGCTTCCGCGAAGCCCGCGCGCAAGAAGTAGCATCTGCCGCGACCCGCGGTAGATCGTCCTCATTTGCCGCTCCCGGCTTCTTTTTCTTCGGCCCGCGCGCCGGAGAGAATTCCCGCCAGTCCATAGTTGCCTTCGTGACAGGCGTGCTCGAATATCGGGCCCTGCTCTGCGATCATCGGAATCTCGCCTTTCCAGGGTCTTGTAAATGCCGTCGCATCGTCCACGGTAAATTCGTAAAGAAGCAGATCGGCGGCTTTCCGGGTGAAACGCTCGACGAGATGCAGATTCTCGTCGGCGCCGCGGAATTTGCTCTTGCCCGTGAAATTGGCGGTATCCACCACGAGCGTATTGCCCTCCCAGCGTCCTCGCGGATCGCCCATCCATTGCCGGATACTGGATGGCAGATGCGGGCGATTGTCCAAGGGAATAATGCGCACGTCGTGGTTCACTTCCACGAGAATCGTCAAATACCCGGGCGCCTGGATGAATTGATAATTCACCGTCAACGGCCCGTACTGATGGTTATCGTAAAAACTGGGCAGCATCGGAGGCCCGGTCATCGGGAACAGAAGGCAGCGTTCCATGAGCGGCCGGTCTTCGGGACCGTCCGCCGGATGCTCCCGGGCATACGAGCGATCGGCAGCCGCGCGCCGCTGTGCTTCCGGTGTCAGTGGCGGAACCTTGCCGTCCGGCGGATCGACGATGAGCGCCGTATGATAATTTGGCGCCCGTTTTGAATCCGCATCCCACCAGTAGTTGTTGTACGTGCCGACCTGACCGCTGGGCTGCGGCCTGTCTCGGGACGAGCGCTGGAACACCTTATCCTCGTACGCCGCGAGCTCCTCCGCAGTGAACGACTGTTTCGCCTCCAGTTCCTTAGGCCGTTCCAGCGCAATTATGGATGCATTGCTCCATATGCCCTGAATATCCGGATCCCCGTACGGTGTTCGCGGCGTCGTCCAGCCTCTCTTCAGCGGCGGATTCGCGGGCATGGATGGGTTCTGAGCGGCCGCCGGCCCGCCCACGGCCAGCATTATCATTACCGCCGCCGGCGCCAGATCGAAGGCGAGCCTGGGTCCGATCCTCGATCGCATAAACTTTCCCGGTACGTACTTCAGGAAGCCATCCTACACCACCCGCGGCGCCGCTGCACGAGCCATGGTCGGGGCCGGCTGCTCCTCGTCCTGCACAAAGCAGCTATCGAAAGCGCGCGCCAGTAATTCATCGGTCAATTGGTAGGGCAGCTTCTCGAAGTGAATCAGATTGAGCGCGTGCGACAGCAGATCGCGGGGATGACAGCGGCGGAATTCCTTCCCCGCCGGCCGGTAATACCGGTCGACGAAGCGATCAATCATCTCGCGGCTGTAAGGGAGCTTCTTGCCTTTGCAGAAACGCTCGAAAATTTCGCAGAACTCGGCTTCCGATGGACCGCGCAGCAGCAGCTTATATTGGATTCGGCGCAGGAACGCTTCGTCGCCCAGATCCTCTGGATTCAAGTTAGTCGAGAACACCAGGAAGGCCTCAAACGGCACCGTCATTTTGCCGCCCGTGAGGAAACTCAGATAGTCCACGCGGCGCTCCATCGGCACAATCCAGCGATTCAGCACTTCGGCGGGCGAGGCTTTCTGGCGCCCGAAGTCATCCACCAGATAAATACCGTTGTTCGCTTTGAGTTGAAAGGGCGCTTCATAGATGCGGGAGGTGGTGTTGAACCGCAGATCGAGCATATCCAATGTCAGTTCGCCGCCGCTCACGATGAACGGGCGCTTGATCTTGCGCCAACGACGGTCCCACCCGGGTTGAAAGCTCGCCAACTCCGTGGATTCCTCTTCCTCCACCGGCGTGTGATAAATCGGATCGTACACTTGCACAATGTTGCCCTGCGCTTCGAGTGCAAAGGGCAGGTAAATCGGCTCCGTATGCAGGTTGGCGAGAGCCTCGATGAGGTACGTCTTCCCGTTTCCCGGTTTGCCGTAGATGAGGAGCGAGTTTAACGAACTCACCGCCGGTCCGATCTGCGACAGAATGTTCGGCGTCAAGACCATCCCGCGGTACGCGTTGGACAAAATTTCCTTCGTCAGCCATCCCTCCGCAGGTTTCTGAGATCGCACCATGGCGGCGTATTGTGCCATGGGAACCGGCGCCGGGCCGAAGTATTGGTTCTCTTCCAGGCACTCGCGGGCGCGGCCGCGGCCCACTTCGGTGAGCGCCAGCAGAGCACCGATGTTCCCCACCGATAGCGAGCGCTTCACCTGGATAACGTGGCGCAGCTTCAACGATTCGACCAGCGCTTCGATGACGCTGAACCGCACGCCCAGCGAATCCGCGAGGTCCTTACTGTACATCTCGCCGCGGAAGTACAAGAACTTCAGGATCAAACTCTCGAACAGGCTTTCCGCAAGCCCGGTTTCTTCGATCGACCTCGGTTCCGCTGGCGTGTGCGAGAGAGCCGGCTGGCTCATGATCGTCCTCCCGTCAAAGATGGCAACCGCAGCGACCGCCACTCGGGGATCAGTTCAAACGCGGTTTGCACTGTTCTGATAGACTCACCGATCTGCTGGATATCGTTCAGATCGCTCCGGCCGCGGCTTTGCGCCAGTTGCAGATATCCGATCCTGGCAGGATCCAGCCCCATGATGCGGCAGCAGGTCGCGTCGACCGCGAGCGCATCGCCTCCGCCCACGAGGACGCCGGCGGTCTTCCGATTGCCCTGGATTGGACCGTTACCCTCCATCCCAACGATTCCGTCAACCAGACAGAAGTGATTCGGAAACAGCCCGTGCAGATCGGCGATGCATTCGTTGATGCCGGCCCAGTGCAGCACGTTCTTCGGCCACCCGTACACGCTGCCGGGGACCAGGCCAAACAGGTTCTTCATACCCAGCGTGGCGCCCACCCAGTGATGCGTCTTCATCTTCGGCATCGATACCACAAGGTCAGCGCCCAGCACGGTCTGGGGCAGATATAATTCGCGCAGTCGCGAGAAAGGGCGGTGCAGCTCCACCCGGGAAACCTCGTCCAGGTTCAGATCGGTGAATATCGAATCGAATTTCGGGAACAGCTCGCAAAACCCCGCGGCCTCGGCCAGTTCGCGCGTATTGCGCCGATGTCCCGGACCTTCGGCGATCCGCACGTCCGCCGCTCCGAGCGACCGAAACGCTTCCGCCGCTGCCCGCACCACCGCTGGATGCGTATTGATGGATTTGCCCGGGTCGAACTCCACCAGATTGGGCTTCAGCACCACCCGCTTTCCGCGCACATTGAGCTTGTGTTCATTGAGAATACCGAGCACCTTTTCCGTCAAGTCCTCGGTGTAAGCCGCCGCGCGAATAATGGAAACCCGGGCCGGCGGACCGTGCTGCCGGCCGCATGCGGAAGCCGAAAGTCCGGAAGCGGCTGCGCCGGAGATCAGGTCCCGGCGCCGCAGCAATGCTCTCATAGGGCGCCCCAAATCCGCGCGCGGCCATCCTCGGTAGCGCGCGTTAACACAACCAACGCCAAATCGAGCAATTTACCGCGATCCCTTGGACAATCCACCGCTCCGGCCGGGCTCCGGCCCTGCGCCGCCAGCCCCATACGCAGCCAGCACAGCGTCTGCGCCGAGCGGCAATTCGGCAATTGCTTCTCTGCGAGATCGGCCGCGTTTTTGACCTTCGCGGAGGACGAGCCATGAAGCGCCAGCAGCGCCATACCGGTGGTGTCCGGATACGAATTGGCCTGGTACCCGAGCGCCTGGAACGCGCCGTAATTCCACCCGCCGTCCTCGCAAATCCGGGCCAGCAGGAATTCACGGCCTTGTTGCGCGCGGCTTCGCGTGCCGCTGGCGCGGCCGCGCAGTTCCGCTTTCTCCAAAGCCAGAAGGGAAAGCGCAGTTGGCATGACCCAGCCGGCTGTCCCCGCCAGCCAGGGCCAGCCCGTGGTTTCCTGCCCGTACTCCAAACGCTGTCCCAGCACCGCGCGCCGGATTCGATCCACCAGGGTGGATTCTTCGCCGGTCTGGCTCAGAAGCCAGTTCACGGCAGATTGCAGACTCCGCGCGCGATCCGTTTCCAATAACGCCAGCAGAGCCGGCGCAGTCACCCACGTGCTGATATTGACAGAGGTATGAGGCGCCCAACCGCCATCCGCCCGTTGGGTTTGCTCCAGCCATCGAGCGCCCTGAAGAAACGGATTGGAGAGACTGCCCCCGGAAGCCAGCGCCAGCAGCGCAAATGCCGTGGGCTCGGTCCAGGAGCTCCGGCCCGTGTAGCCCCATCCTCCGTCCGGGTTTTGCGCAGACTGGATTGCGGAAATCAACTCCGCGGTTGGCGTTTCAGCGCAAATTACCGGCACACCACTACCTCGCGCCTGGTGCGCGAAAGGAAATCGAAACCGCCGCTAACGTAAAAGCTTTCGTTTCCGGCGCCGCGCCAGATAAATAACCAGGATCAAGGCCGCAGCCACCCAAATAATCGTCCCCAGGGTAGTATTGTCCATTTGTTCGTCTCTCCCCTACAGTATTCATAGCATGGATTAGATTGAGAATTGCTTCATCAGCGGGAATAAATATTTCACAATCTGCAAAATTCCCGGGCCGGCAGTGACAATCAGCATTGCCGGCAAAATGCAGAAAAAGATCGGAAATACCAGCTTCACACCAACCTTTCCTGCCCGTTCCTCGGCCTGCTGGCGGCGTCGGATTCTGAGAAAATCCGCGTGCGTGCGCAGCGATTCCGAGATACTGGTGCCGAACCGGTCGGCCTGAATTAAAATCGAAACTAATTTGTGCAGCTCGTCTTCCCCGGTTCGCTCGGCCAGATTATGCAAAGCTTCGGAGCGGCGTTTGCCGGCGCGCATTTCCAGGTTTACGAGACCGAATTCTTCGCTGATTTCTTTGTGAGTCTGCTGCAATTCCCGAGTGACACTCACGAACGCCTGATCCAATCCCAACCCCGCCTCGACGCAAACTACCATCAAATCCAGCGCATCGGGTAAGGACAGCCGCACTCGTTCCTGCCGCCGCTTAATCAGCCGTTCGAGAACCATTCGCGGAATTTGCCAGCCCATGTAAGTGGCGAACCCGAGGGT
This sequence comes from Bryobacteraceae bacterium, assembly GCA_035295805.1. GTDB lineage: Bacteria > Acidobacteriota > Terriglobia > Bryobacterales > Bryobacteraceae > PSRJ01. The sequence goes on from DATGII010000056.1 coordinate 29,628, forward strand.
GCCCACTCGCAGCATCGGGTTTTGTGCGAACAGGTGAAGCAGCAGGAAGCTCGTCAGCATCACCCCGCAGACGATCGCTTTGCAGCCGTAGAACACCGTGACGGCCTGGTCAGACCGAAATCCACCCGCGATCAGATACCGCCTGGTCTCGCTGACATCCGCCGGTGACACCGGTACCGCCGCGCCCACCTGCTGGATGATACGTACCAGCAATTCTCCTTCGCGGGTCGGCTCTGGTTCGCCCAGTGTGACCACGGTCCCTTCCTCGTTCAGCCGCTCTTGCACCCGTCCAGGCCGGGAATACACACGGTAACCGAAGTAAGTGATCGCCGATGTGAGTAACAGGAAGAATGCCAACAAAATCAGAGCAGCCATGACATCCTCTCTTCAAACCTTAATGTTGATGATCTTTCGCATGATCATGTACCCGATTACCTGGCCGATGATCGAAGCGATGATCAAATGTTTGCCGTCGGGATCCTTCGCCATTGCCGGCAGGTAACCCGGCGCGATGAGGCTGAGGATCATCACCGTAACAATTGGCAAGACCGTCAGAATCGTGGCCGTGATCCGCCCATGAGCGCTGGCCGCTTTGACCTGCCCCTTCAGCCGGAACCGGTCGCGGATCACCGAGGAGAGCTTGGTCAGAATCTCACCCAGGTTTCCTCCGGTTTCCCTCTGCATCAGCACCGCCGCCACAAAGAACTTCACGTCGAGCAGAGGTACGCGCTCGCCCAGGTGCCGCAGCACCACCGGCAGAGATTCACCCAGGTTCTGCTCGTTATAGACCTTGAGGAATTCCGACCGCAGCGGATCGGGCGATTCCTGCGACAACATCGAAAGGCTCACTTGGAACGCGTGGCCGGCCCGCAGTGCGCGGGCCACAAAATCGAGTGCCTCCGGAAACTGCTCCTCAAACTGCGCCATTCGTTTTTTGCGCTTGCGCCGGATAAAGAGCAGGGGCAGCGCGGCGAACAGCGCCGCTAGTGCGATCACGCTCAAGGTGGCATCCAGAAGTAGATGGAGCTTCAAGCCCAGCAAGCCGCCCACGATTGCCAGAATGGTCATCGATACGACCACCTGGGCAGGCGTCCAGGTCAGCCCAGCCTGCTGGATCATGGTTCCCCATTTTTTGGAGAAATCAAACCCGGAAAGGAGGCGCGCCAAAGCGTCGTTTTCCGACCCCGCTGGTTCGATGAGCACCGTCGGCTGTTCGGCGAGCTCCGGTTTCCGGTCGTCGAGCATGCGCGCGAGTTCCGTCTTGCGCTTGCTCTCGTCAACCCGCGACCCCAGTCCAACCGCGAACAGGATTACGGAAAAGAGCAACAGAAAGATGCCAATTATCAGCAAGGTCATAAGCCCTCTCAGCCGATCTCGGTCGTGCTCTCGAACAGGGTACGCGGCAGCTCAATTCCGGAAGCACGCAGCCGCTCCATGAATTTCGGATGCACGCCGGTCGCGCGGAATCGACCCCGCACTCTTCCGTTCGAGGTCAAACCCGTCTTTTCGAACGTGAAGATGTCCTGCAGCGTCACCTGTTCGCCTTCCATTCCTACGCATTCGGTGACGTACGTCACCCGCCGCGTGCCGTCGCTCATGCGCGAGATCTGCAGGAATACATCCACCGCCGAGGCCACCTGCTGCCGGATCGACCTCACCCCGATATTCGCGTTCGCCATCGCCACCATCACTTCCATGCGGCTGATTGCGTCCCGCGGGCTGTTGGCGTGAATCGTCGTCAGTGACCCATCGTGGCCCGTGTTCATCGCCTGCAGCATATCCAGCGCTTCCTCGCCGCGCACCTCGCCCACGATGATGCGGTCCGGCCGCATACGCAGCGCGTTGATCACCAACTGCCGCTGCTTGATCGAGCCCGTCCCTTCGATGTTCGGCGGCCGCGTCTCCATTCGCGCCACGTGCACCTGCCGCAGCTGCAATTCGGCCGCGTCCTCCACCGTCACGATGCGCTCGTCTTCCGGGATGAACTCGGAAAGCATGTTCAGCATCGTGGTCTTGCCGGCGCCCGTGCCCCCCGACACGATGATGTTCAGCCGCGCCTTCACGCACGCCTTCAGCAGCTCGAGCATGCCGGGCGTCAGCGTCAGGTTCTTCACCAGTTCGGAGTGCGACAGCCGGTCGCGGCGGAAGCGCCGGATCGACAGCAGAGGCCCGTCCACCGCCACCGGCGGAATCACCGCGTTGACGCGCGATCCGTCGGGCAGCCGCGCATCCACCATGGGAGATGATTCGTCCACGCGCCGGCCCACGTTGGAAACGATCTTCTCGATGATACGCAGCAAGTGCGCATCGTCTTTGAACTCGACGCGCGTGCGCTGCAGCTTGCCGTCCCGCTCGATGAACACCAGCTTCGGTGTGCTCACCAGAATGTCGCTGATGGTCGGATCCTGCAGCAGCGGCTCCAGCGGCCCCAGCCCGAATACCTCATTCAGGATTTCTTCAATGATCCGCTCTTTCTCAACCAGTGTGAGCGGCGTTTTTTCCTCGTCCACCAGGCGCGCCACCGCCGATCGAATCTCGGCCCGCACACGCTCGCCCGCCATCAGCGAGAGCGTCTCGAGGTTAATGCGATCGAGCAGCTTGCGGTGCAGCGTGAATTTCAGCTCCTGATAGTCCGAAAGCGTGACCTGTTTTTGAGGGGACGGAACCATTCGCGGGGTCGCCATGAGCTTGTCCTCTTTCTATCCGAAGAACGCCAAGCGGCGTTTGGAGGGCTTCTCTTCGGGAATGCCGGTAATCAACCGCGCGATCTCCCCCATGCGCCGCGTGAGGCTGTGTGTCGCCGGCAGCAGTTGTCCGGCGGAATAGGCTTCGTATAAGGAGGCCTGTTCATCGGGAAGCTGGAACGCCACCGGCACCCCCAGCATCTGTTCGATTTCGCCTTTGGTGATTTCCGTGTTGCGCGGAATGCGGTTCATTACCAGGTGCAGCCGGTCGCGGCTGTACCCCGCGTCCAGCAGATTCCGCACTACATGTTTGCATTTATAGAGAGCCGGCACATCCACGCTCGATACCAGAAAACAGTGATCCACTTCCTCGAGCGCGCTCATCGTCACCGGGCTGAGCCCGCGCCCCAGGTCGACCACCACCCACTCGTATTGCGACCGGGCGAAGTGCAGCACGAATCTCAGATTCTCCAGGTCGGACGGTTCGCGGATTGAGATTCCCGCCGGCGCCGCCAGGATTTCCATGCCCGGCCTGCCATTGGAGATCAATGCTTTCCAGTAGCTCGCGTCCAGCCGCTCAACATTGCTGAGCGCGTCGACCAGCGTGTACTGCGATCGCGATTTCATGATGAAACCAACGATGCCGCTGTCCAGATCGAAATCTGCCAGCAGAACGTGCCCGCCGCATTGTCTCTGCACCTCGACCGCGACATGGCACGCCACCGTGGTGGCGCCGCAGCCGCCTTTGGCCGAGAAGAACGCCACCGCGCCTCCCGTCTTGGCGCCTGCTATCTCCTGTGATCGCTCGTTGGAAATGCGATTGAGCGCTTTGTGTAGATTTGGCCCCAGCGGCGGATACAGGTATTCGGACGCCCCCGCCCGAATCGCCGTCAGAATGCTCTCCGGGTCGGTCGCCGTGTGCACCGCGATTACGATCGGCGCGGCGGCGCTCCGTTTGATCTTGCCGATCACTTCCTCCAGCGGGTCGCGTACGTTGTCCAGTTCGAGAAGAACGACATCGGGCCGCACCCGGTCCAGCCGCTCCACCAGCGCCTCCCAATCGGTGATCTTGGGCTCTTCGATCACGAGGCGCACCGGCAGATCTCGGATGCAGGAGCGGATCTGCTCCCCCATCTCGGAATCGGCGATGATCATTCCCAGCGAAAGTGGCCGCATGGTGGTCGTTATCCGTCTAATTCGCGGGTGGAGTTCCGGGAGCCGCCGGAGCAGTCGCCGGAGGCGCTGCTGCCGGCGCCGGCGCACTCTGCATCGGCATCACTGGAATCGGCAGGAACTGTGTTGACGGTGGGGCCGTTTGGTTCCCCGTCGGTAAAGGCTTCTCGCTTTCCACGAGCTGTTCGATCGGTATTGCAGGTTGCGCCGAACGCGGTGGCACCGAACCGGTTACTTCGATTCCCGGCGTCTGGGGCGCCGGCGGAGCACCCGAAAGGAAGGGCATCGGCCTTTCCAGATCGGGACGCGGAGCTCCCGCCGGTATCGGGCGCACCACTTCGGGCGTCACCAGCACCAGCAACTCCGAACGGCTCTTGTTCAGATTGCGGCTTTGGAACAGTTTTCCCAGCAGCGGGATATCGCCTAATCCCGGAATTTTGCTGAGCGCGTCCGTCGTCCGCTGGTCGAGCAGCCCCGCGATCGCGAAGCTCTGCCCTTCCTCCAGTTCGATCTGCGTGTGAATGCGCCGCGTGTTCAGGCCGGGAATCGTGAACCCCTGAAATATTAAGCCGTTCGCGAAATCCAGCGAGCTCACCTCAGGCGTCACGTCCAGCCGGATCGTGCCGCGCGGCGTCAGACGCGGTGTGAAGTTGATGCGCACGCCGAACTCCCGGAACTGAATCGTCACCGCGCCCAAGCCACCGCCGCCGCCCTGCAGCGTCGGATACGGAAACTCGCCGCCGGCCAGGAAACTCGCCGGCGTGCCGTCCATCGCCAGCACGTTCGGTTCGGCCAGGATCTGCAGCAAGTTCTTCGCCGAGAGCGCCTCGATCGTCGTCGCCAGGTTCAGATCCGGACGGAACAGGAACACGTTCAGCGCGTTCGTCAAGCTGAGCGTTGCCTTGCCGGTCCCCGTCGAGGTCACTTGCGGCGGCGTAAACTGGCCGGTCGACACCGTGCCCACGGTGTTGGTCGCACCAATGCTGGCAATGTTGGCTCCCAATTGCAGAGTCGCGGACCGGTCTACATCGGCAAAGCGCACCTTCAATAGAATCTGCGGGCTGGTCGGAGGCACCACCACGTTCAGCAGATTGACGACCCTTCCCAAAACTCCGGCGATGGTGGCGGCCCGGTCCGCCGTCACCATATCTTTCGCCGTACCTTTCAGAAACACTGTGTTGTTCTGAAGATCGACCGTAATCTGCTGACCGGGCAATTGATCGCGGATTTCCTGCATTACCGCATCCAGGGCCGCCGTGCTCGGCCGGACCATCAGGTCATACGACGTTCGTGTCCCGCCCTGCTGCCAGATGATCAGGCTCGTGTCCCCCGGCGCCTTGCCGTTCACCATGACTTCGCGCGGATTGATCACCACCGCCTCCGCCATATCGCCGTTCGCCACCGACACACGCTCAATATTGGCCGGGCTATCGAGTATCAGTGACTTGCTTACCGTCACAGCCAGGTTCGATGTGGCGGCCGGGGCAAGGACCGGCTGCGCGCCGGCCTGCAACGCAACCGCGAGCAGAAGCGCCCAAAAGGGCATTCCTCTCAAAAAAAATGGGCGACCGAAAACATTCACTGACTAACCTCCGCTTGTTTTGTAAACGTGGCTTTTTCCTTCTTGCCACTGTGAAGAACTTCAACGATGATCGAGGTCGGCGCCGCCACGCGCGGAGGGGGCGGAAAAGCCTCGGTCACTACGGTGGACCTGGGCGGACCAGTTCTTCGCGGCCCTACTCGTACCGGCTGCGGCGTAGGCGAAAACGAGGTCTTGTTGAACAGGTTAGCCATATACACGCCCGACGTCTTCGCCTCGTCGTTGTCCAACGGATTGCGCAACACCAGCTGAACGCGTGCATCATTGCTCGCCAGGCTCAAGCTTTCGGCCTGCTCCGGCGTCACCAGGACGTTCACTACCTGCACCGATACCGGCTTATTCTCGGCATCTTTCTGGATGCTTTGGCCGGCCGACAATACTTCGATATTCTGCAAAATCGTCTTGGTTTCCGTACCGAGGTTCTGGGGTTGATTCGGCGGAGTACCGCTGACCAGCACATCCACGCGCATTCCCGGTACCACAAACCCTGCCACGCCCACCACTTCGTTGACACGCAGCGCCACCGCGCGCTTGCCCTTCGGGATCATGGCCGCCAGCCCGGCACCGGTGCCTTTCTGTGATAAACGCGTCTCGATGATCGGCTCGCCCGCATAGATATTGGCGACGACGCCCCGGTCCAGCAGGTCCTCTCGCTTAGTGATCGCCTGTGGTAACAGGGGCCCCGACCAGGGCGCCATCTTCACGTCACCTTCCTTGATAAGGGCCCCGATCCCCAAATCGTGCGCCGCTACCAGCACTGTCGCCTCAGGCTGCGGCTTGGCCGCGGTAAACCGGCCCTGGATTACACGCGCCACCAGGAACGTCGCCACACCCGATACGGCGAGCGCAAATGCGAGTACGGAGAGTAACCTCTTATTCATGATCCACCTTCGTTTCCCTGCACCGGTCCTATAAATTGCCCGCGTTAGGACGCCGCTGCGGTGCTCGCGCTGGTCAGCACCGAACTGGCCGTCCCCCAGATCCCCGCCGTCACGTTCCCAGCCTGGATAAACAGCCCCGCGGCCACCAGCGCCACAAAAGCGAGCAGCAGCGTGTACTCGATCAAATCTTGAGCCTCTTCGCCTCGCCACAATCGCCCCAACATCGATACGTTTTCCTTTCTTAAAAACCTATGAGCCGCTGGCATTATTCAGACGCGAATTCACGGTCACCCATATTCCGGCCGAAGTCTTGCCCATGCTCACCAGCAAGCCCGCCCCCGCCAGAGCCACAAACGCCAGCAGCAACGTGTACTCGATCAGGTCTTGGGCCTCGTCACTCTTCGCCAATTCCCAAATCCAAGACACACTTCGGCCTCCAATACTTCGAACTTCGGCTCCCAGCGGCGGCCTAACTGGCAGCCGCCGTGCTCGCACTCTGTAGCCGGTTGTACGCCTGGCCCCAAATACCGGCTGTCACGTTTCCGGCTTGGATAAACAGGCCGGCCGCCACCAGCGCCACAAACGCCAGCAGCAATGTGTATTCGATCAAGTCCTGGCCTTCTTCTTGGCGCCAGATCTGCTTCAGCATCTTTATCATCGTTAGCTCCTAAAATTCGGGTTTTGTGCCACTGCCATACTGCTGTCCCGAGCAGCAGTTCTTTTTTGCGTCCTGTTGTTGAAAAGATCGGAAAATCCGTGTTCCGCAGCTGCGGAGTCCCGTGCAGGCGGCCTCAGCGTCGACCGGAACACGATCGCCATGCCGTCGTCATACACCACTCGCCACTTGGACGATTCTTTGAGGACCTCGACCAGCGACTCCTCCACTGGCAATAAAATCGTATCGACGCCGTATTGGTTGAGGTTCCGCTCCCAGTCGCCCTTGACTCGCATTACATCCATGTATTTTTCATCGAAAACCGGCCCGTAAAAATCCGAACGGCCATCCACGAAAACTTTCCGGGACGGATAGAGATGGTAAATCAGGTAATCGCCCCATTCGTCGTGCGTAAAGATCCGCTGGCTGGCGGCGCTGCTCAACACCGGCAAGGCTCTCGCCGGATAACGCGTAGAATCGTACTCCGGCCGAAACTTCGCCGAAGCGTGCGGGGCGCAAATCGCCACACTCAAAAGCCCCATCACGACCGTGCTGGCCAAATGCAGCCGCGGAATGCGGTCCAGCACCGCGAATTCGCTGGCAACCACCTCAAAGCGGGTTGCGGCGGCGCGAATCCACTCGCGCACTTCTGCGCGCTGGGCTCTCTGCACGATCGCGCTGAACATCTCGCCCACCAGAGGAGCCGCAATCAGTAGGAAAATCGGCAAATTCCGGGCGGCGGTCAGCGCCAGGTGCGCCCACACCAGGATCAGGATCGGGTACACGAAACGCCGTCGATACAAGTTCCAGGCACCGGTCAGGATCGCCAGCAGGAACATCGGTTCCGCCATCCACGCAATCGGGCCGCGAAAATTGAGCGGTAAGAACTCCGAGATAGTCTGCCACAGCCCTGGATCGCGAAGGTATTGGTAAATGTGAATGTGCAGATGATAATTATACGGGTTGATAAGCGTAGCCGCCAGACAGGCGGCCTCGATTCCAAGCAGCCGTCGCGCACGCTTCAACGCCTGTTGGCGGCGCTCCGGGTTGGTTTCCCACAACCCACCCGCCACTTCGCCCGCGGCATACATTCCGACCAACAGCAGCCCGGCCAAAAATCCGCCGTGCACGTTGGTCCAGACCATCATCAGAGGCGGCAAGACCCACAATCGTCGCGCGCGGCCCTCGGAGGCAGTCTCCAGAATCCCGTAAATCATTACGACAAACAGCAACGTGAACAGGTGCGGCCGGGCCAGGTAATGAATCGAAGACCCGGCCGCGGCCCAAGCCGTGACAGTGAGAGCCACGAACGGATTCGGGCATTTCCGAAGGACCAGCCGGAACAGCAGCGCGAAGGTAACTCCCAGGACGGCCATGCTGGCCGCCACCACCGCGCCCAATCCCCAACGTTGATGAAGCCACCCGAAACTCACATCCCACAGCCACTCCCAGGCAAACCACGGCTGCCCGGGCATCGTATACGAGAAAATGTCCGTATGCGGCACCCGCCCGTTACGGAGAATCCATTCTCCCGTGCGCACATGCCAGCCCGTATCGCCGTCGCCAAGCATCGAAACCGCACCTTGCATGAACAGGAACACGAACCCGATCGGCAGCAAGAACGCCACATCCGTCAACGACGGAAGCAGCCGGACCATCGGGTTGGGCCTGAAATCACTCATTCGATCTTGGTTCCTGCACTCTCACCTAAACCCGCATTTCCTGTTGTCAGACACAGAACGCACTAAATCCCAGCGTATGGAACGCTCTGGGCATCCTCGGTTTTCGATGTCAATATGAACAGTACGCTAGTTCGCAAAGGCGTTCAATCCTGCGAACCTAGAAATTGATCTAGGAGTACCAAAACTTATTTTTGAAATACTGCTGTAGCCAGCTCTCAACCCTCCATTGAGCGGAAAAGTTGGCCTGATTCTAGGAAAAATCTGGGGAGTCTAGGAAGTCTCATCGGCAAATGATTAATGCCACCTCAGCGAATGACGCCAGCCATCTCACGGAATCCCAGTAGCGCGTTGGCAATTAAACGATGAGGCGAGATGCTGCTGGCGCGCTCTGTTCCGGCGCCACCGCCGATTTCCGTACCATCATTCGACGAGCGCGACCGTGTGGTTCCACAGTGGCGCGCTCTGCGAACATCCGGACCTGCACAACTGAAGAGTGGAACTAGCGCCGACATCCAGCGCGCCCGCGAACAGCCGGGCCCCTCCGACGTTTGTTGGGCCGCCTACTCCAAAAAGCTTAGCGCTTGTCTTGAATTGCATCCAGGCGCCGCGAGGTTGATAGACGATTCCATCAAGCACCGTGGTCGAGCCAAAGACCATCTGCGGAGTAGTATTGCTCGGATTGGTGATGTTCGAGAACCGCTGGTCCTGCCAGATCGTTACGGGCCCGAAGTCGCTGAGGGTGTATCCCAACGAGTTCTGATCGGAGGGAAGCGTGGACGCGGGGTTCAGCCCGTATAAAGTTACTGAACCGTTCGAACCGGCGTCGATTGTAGTCGGACCGAACGTCAGTTGCAACGGCGCGGGGAGAGGAGCAATCGCGCTAAGACCCGGATAGCTCGGATCAGTGACGATGAACAATCTCCCAGCATCCGCCCCCGTGCCCGTCCCGATTTGGGCACCCCCGCCGATGTTTAAAGCGGATGTCGCGGAGTTCAGCACCCCGGCGAGCACGTAACGGCCCGGGCCGAAATTAACAGTTGACCCGGTAATGTTCAGACCGCCATAAAAAACGTAGTCTCCCCAAGTCGTGCCGCCGTTTGAGAAGTTCAGTGGGGAGCTGACCGCTAACTGGCCGCCGGTCGGGACACCGCCGGAAGTAGCGTAGTACACCCCTGGCGGGCAAGTCCCGCTCGCGCACGCGGACGCGTAGGCGAGATTGCCGCCTTCCACCGGGTACTCATGCAGGGCCGAAGTCGGGAGCGGCGGCTGTCCCATACCCCGATACGGGTCGACAAATTGAGTGCTATCGGCCGCACTGGTTGAAACATTCGCGGTCCCCCACGAACCGTTTACATTGCCCCGCGTATTCGTGTAGGGTGAGATCGGCGAGAGCGTTCCCAGGTTCGTGCCTGCTCCGGCATCATTGGAAGCCAAAACGATTCCCCCGTCGATGGGCGCCCACACCAGGGCGTTGGTTCCGAGTAACACGTCGGGATTGTTCGTGCCGGGGCTGTTTTGCCACGTGGGAGCGGGATCTCCTTCCCGGTTCATTGCGATTACTGAGCCATTCACCAGGAAATCGGTAATCGCTGCCGTGGCGCGGGCTGCAACAGTCGCCGTCGCGTTGCCCAGCAGGGCCGAGTAGAGTTGCGGCACGGTCGTACTCACGCGAACCGTTACCCAGTAGCGGACGTATACGTTCGGCGCTGTCGGCGGCGCAGCGGCCGGCGAGTTGACCCCCGCCGCCACCGTGACTTGCTGCCTCCCGGAATCGCCCCCTGCCGAGAATCCGTTTTGCTGCGCGTATTGGCAGGCGGTTCCCCACGTGCCGCTCAACCCATTGCCGCATGATGTCTCCGAGCCGCACGAAAGGCCCGTACAGGACAACGCAGAAACGCCTTGGGCGAGAATCATATCCATCGCTGCGCGGGCGCCCGCCAGCGCAGCCGAATCCGCGGCGGCCTGAGATGCGCGCCGCGTATAGTACGACCACCCGAAGTCGATGACCATTCCGATCAGGCCGGACATCGCCAGAAGCGCCATTGTCACCATAATCAAGGCTTGTCCGTTCCTGGACCCGGGTCGCTTCCGCATCATGTGCCCTTTAGAACTGGATTCTTTCCGTCGCCGTCGCAGGTAGATTCACAGTCGGGAACACCAGGCCCGGCCCCGTTCCCGGCCAGAACATCGCTATCGCTGAACTGAACGGGTACTTGGCTGAGATCGTCACATCCATGCCCGGCAGGTTCGCGTTCGCAGGCGGCCACGTGCTGGTGTAGGCGGCCTGAATCAGGCAATCTTTCAACAGACACGGACCCACTGAACCGGCCTTAGAAGTGAACGTCAGACTGAGTTGGTCCGACAAAAGACCGACTCCTGCGTACTGGATCACGCCGGCTATGCCGGCGATCGTCGTCTGACAGGAGTTCGGCTGGATCGTGCAATTCTCGCCGTGGACGATCGCGTACCGGGTCCCTTCCGTCACCGCGTACGCGAGAGAGTGATAAATCCACATCCCGCGTGAGATCTCGAAGATCGAGATCAGCGCGAAAATCAGCGGAATTCCCACCAGCGTGAATTCAACCAGAGCGTCGCCCCGTTGCCTTTGGTTTGCGCGCCGCATACCTACGACCCCAGCCTCATCTCCGCCGTGCGCGTTATTGTCATCTGCCCCATCAGACCGGGAATCGGAAACAGCGGGATGGTCTGATACGTAACCGACACTTGCGACGCGTTACTGCCATCCGGCCCCGTAACTTGAGTCGCGGTGACCTGCAAAGGTTGGCCCGCTCCGCAACTGGTAACCCCGCTTCCCATGTTTGGCAAATACCGAAGCGCGTTGAGCGCGTAGGTGCACGCTCCGGCGCTATCCGTGGCGTTGCTGGAACTGCTCGATGTATAAAGCGCCGCCACGCGAGCCGCCTGCTGCGTCGAAATCGCCGCATAGGCATAGAATCCGAAATCGAAGACGCCGAGAAACAGCAGGAAAATCCAGGGTGCCATCAGCGCGGTTTCGACTACCGCGTTGCCTCTTCGACAATTCTCGCCGAATCGCGCACCAGTGTCAGCCCGGGCCGGAATGCGTCTCGACACGAAGTCTCCTATCGGGTTCCTCTTGAACAATATGTCAGTTCTGACGCGGGATCAATACAAGAGCCAACCAAAGAAGCGCACGTTTGGTACTAAAACGGGTAGATTCCTAAGAAAGACACCTGCCGAGTAGGGTTCTTCTGAATCAGGCACGCTGCTATCCCTTACAAGAGGATGCGGCTGCCTCTGGGGCACACCGCATCAAGCTTACTGGCCGTTGAAACGGTCCTACTACCCGCGTCGCGCTAGCTTTTTCGGAGCAATCGGCGCGAGAAGCCGACCAAGCCCGCAAGAGCCAATCCAGCCAGTTGGAACGAAGAGGCTTCCGGTACCGAATTGCCCCCGGTAGAACCGATAACACAACCTTGGCCGCAGGACAGACGCTCGATTTGATCGCTGAAATCCATGAGCAATGTTCCGTTCGTAAAGTCAGGGGCTGTGAAATCGCCGCGCTCGTTCGAGTTCGTGCCGATCAGCGTAATGCTGTTGCTCGTAGGATCGATTAGGTAGACGTTGCCCAGGTTATCGTTGACGATGATATCCCCATTCAGGCTGTTGTTGCTTGTGATAACGCCCGTACCATCGGGAAGATAGGCGCCGGCCGGGGTGGGCGCCGTAAAAGTGAGAGCTCCCGAATTCACGTTATAGCCAAGAATATTGCCGTTTTGTTCTACGTATACAGTCTGTCCGTCCGGCGAGACGGACACGCCGTCAATACCGGTCGCGTTATTGATTGTGCGGAACGAGTTGGTTGTCGGATTGATTGCGATCAGACCATTTTGGCTGAACGCAATCAACTCGTTTGTCGCGCTGTCGGCGGCCATCCCCAGGTATGGAGCGGGCAGATTCGTAATATTCAAGGGAGAAAACGCTCCCGTATTGGGATCAAACGAACCATACTTCGAGCCATTCCCGCCGTAGGCCACCCCATTCAAAGTTGCAAATCCCTCCGCGAAGGGTTGGAATCCCGTAACAGTCGTCAATAGCTGCCCATTGGCATCGTTATAGATCGACAGCGTCGAGTTCGCGAAGTTGCCGACCAGGACGTTAAACCCTCCGGACCCGTTGCTGACCACTGTCATTCCGAACGGTCCTTGTCCGAAAGTTGAGCCCGTGCTGGCAAGGCCGGTGACGAAGTTAGACGCCGTAAATCCGTCGGCGATTCCAGCCGCATTCAGAACAAGATCAGCGCGCATCGGCGAAGCCGCAAAAAGACCCGCCCCGAGCAGTAACAATGATTTCAACATTTGACTTCGCATTTTACGTCTCTCCCGTTTCCTCGTAATCTTGCTTTATTACTCCTACCTTCGCGGCAGAGTCCTCGGAGAAGAGTATAAAGGGGCAAGCCCTGATTTCGATCCCCACTACCGGGCAATTTGTACTAGCCAAAATGCTACACGAGTACTGGAAACTTTGCATCGCAGTGTCGTGAGGCCCTTCTCCACAATTTGTGAGAGACTGGCGGGTTGAAACCGACACCCACCATGGGTTCCGGATGTTTCTGGCTCGCGCCGAGGGCTGCGTGAACGCCCCGACCAGAGACCTCCGGCTCGTCTTGGCCGCCATCGTTAGCCTCGGCCTGTTTCTCCTTTTCCGCTCCGTGGCGGGCCCAGTCGATAATGAGTTCTTCAATCTGTACGCGGGCGCGACTATCGGTCCTTCCCACCTCTATGAACCCGACCGTTTCGCCGAATTCGCCCGCTCCCTCCATGCCGCCGTTATACCGGCCCGCCTGTATTACACGCGCATGCCGTATTTTGCCGTGCTCACCAAACCCCTGGCATGGTTCGCGTTTCCGGTTGCCCTGCTGATCTGGCGCCTGATCCAGGCGGGGGCCATTGCCGCGTCGGTCTGGTGCTGGCCCGGCCTCAAAACCAAATTGGGCGTCGTGGCCCTGATCTCTGTTCCATCCATTCTGGTCGTCTGGTTCGCGCAAGATGTCGGCCTGGTCCTCTTCTTCGCTTCCCTCTCAGTCGCGCTCCGGAACCGGAAAGAACCGGTCGCCGCCGGTCTCGTGTTTTCTTTCTGTCTGGCCAAACCCCATCTCGTCATCTTCTTACCATTAATGATGGGGATCCGCAGGGAAGGCCGGTTTTTAGCCGGGGCTACACTGGGCGCAGGCTTCCAGCTGCTCCTCAGCTTCGCAGTCGCTCCACCCGATTGGCCGCTGCGGTGGCGCTCCATCCTGGCGAACCCGAGGATGCACCCTAACTCCGACGTGATGCCCGGGCTGCGACACCTCGCTCAAAGCGGGCCGGGCTCCGTCCTCGCCACCTTGATCCTTGCGTCCCTGGTATTCGCCGTCTGGCGGGCGGCGCGCTCACAGCCACTGCCGCAAGCCGCGGCTATCGCATTAGCCGCCGGCCTGATCGGAAACATTCACTCTTATGCGGTCGACTGCATCCTGCTACTGCCACTCACCGCGGTCGCGTTGAGCTCCCCCAGCCTCATCGAACGGCTTACCGGCAGTTTCCTCGCCTCACCATTCCCGGTTTTGGCGCTGCTTCTTGGGTATCCCGTATTTCTACAAGCGTCCGTCCTGATCCTCGTGTTGCTTCCCGCTCTCCGGCGTGCCGAACCCGCGCCAAGCCCCCCCCTCCCCGCTGGCTCGGTCCCTCCTCCCGCCCTCTCGGCGGAATTTCCCTGACATCCCCTGTCGTTAACTCGTCAAGATGTCCGCTTTGATTAACACACGATCTGTCCGCTTTATGGTTTAAAGGCGCGGCCGTCAGGCCGCCGCCTTGGGTTTGGCCTTTGCCTTCGATGGGGCACAAGCCGTCGGCGGCGCGGTGG
>DATGII010000057.1:0-6109 GCA_035295805.1 Bryobacteraceae bacterium
CGGCTGTCCCGCACCACGAAGTCATTGTCCGCCTGGCGGCCGATTCGGAACGGCAGCGGCATGAGCGCTACGCGCGTGCGGTGGCCGTTGGGATCAATCACAATGAGCGAGGCCGGCGCCGGGCCCTGTTTGACCGCCGCTGAATCCATTCTGCTTACGGCTGCCGGACGGCGGCCCGTTTGCTTCGTCTGACCGGATCCCCGGTCTGCTCGCGCACTTGGTCCACTTCCCGAGCCCGCAGCGTCTGGCAGTGGGCGCAATATCCCCCCACTTCCGTCCGCGCCAGCAGCACCTGAAATCCGAAGTGGCTTTCAATCTGCTTGCGCAGCTTCTGCAGAGGGTCCCCGAAAAACTCTTCCACTTTGCCGCAGCGCAGGCAAATCACGTGCGCGTGTTCTTGCTTGAGCCGCGTCTCGTAATAGTGCTGGTCGCCTCCGTAGTGCATCAGGTCCAGCTCGTCCACCAACCCGCCGGCCTTCAGCATCTTGAGGGTTCGGTAAACCGTCACGCGGTTAAGTTTCGGGTCCTTTGCCTTGGCCAGCTGAAAAAGCCGTTCGGCGTCCAGGTGCTCGCCGGTTTTGTCGATGAGATCCAGCAGGATTTGCCGCTGCCGCGTGAGGCGCACGCCCCGTTCCTTCAGCGATCCTTCCATCGAACCGTTGGCCATACGACAACTCCAATTCTAGCAGGGCCGCTCCGGCAGGCGCTTAGGCCGGTAACTGCTACAATTCGTGCTGAATGTTCCGGAAAGTTCTGGTCGCCAATCGGGGCGAAATTGCGGTGCGGGTCACTCGCACGCTGCACGAGATGGGAATCGGAGTCGTCGCCGTTTATTCCGACGTAGACCGCGCCTCGCTTCACGTCCGGATGGCCGATGAGGCTGAACGCCTCGGGCCGGCGCCCTCCTCGGAAAGCTATCTCCGTATCGACCGCATACTGGAAGCCGCCCGGAAGCACGGGGCCGAGGCCATCCACCCCGGCTACGGCTTTCTCAGCGAGAATGCCGAATTCGCGGAGGCCTGCGAACAGGCCGGTCTCGTCTTCATCGGGCCGTCGCCGGATTCGATCCGCGCCTTGGGATCGAAAACGGCCGCGCGCGAAAACGCCGTTCGCGCCGGCACGCCGGTCGTCCCCGGCACCGCCGGCGGTGTCAATCTTGACGAAGCGCGCGCTTTTGGCCGCGCCCACGGTTACCCCGTCCTGCTGAAAGCCGTGGCCGGTGGCGGCGGCAAGGGGATGCGCCGGGTAGACCGCGAAGCGGAGCTGGAATCGGCTTTGCGCGACGCTTCCAGCGAAGCCGAACGCGCATTTCGCAATCCCGAGATTTACCTGGAAAAATGGATTGACCGTCCGCGCCACATCGAAATCCAGATTCTCGGTGATCGCCACGGCAACATGGTCCACCTGGGCGAGCGCGAATGCTCGATCCAACGGCGTCACCAGAAGGTGATCGAGGAGTCGCCTTCCCCGCTCATCGCTGAGCATCCGGAAATGCGTGAGGCAATGGGCGCAGCCGCCATTGCCGCGGCGCGCGCCGCCGGCTACTACAACGCCGGAACCGTCGAATTTCTGGTGGACCCCGGCCGCCGCTTTTATTTCCTCGAGGTCAATACGCGCCTGCAGGTCGAGCACCCCGTCACCGAACTGGTCACCGGCCTCGATCTCGTTCGCTTGCAGGTGGAGATTGCCGCCGGCGCGCGCCTGCCATTCCGGCAGGAGGACATCACCTGGCGCGGCTCAGCCCTGGAATGCCGTGTCTACGCCGAAGACCCGTACAACAATTTCCTTCCGTATCCCGGCAAAATCACGCGCCTGGAACGGCCGCTCGGCCCCGGCATCCGCCTCGACGCGTGCGTCTACGAAGGCTGGACCGTTCCCATGGAATACGATCCGTTGCTGGCAAAACTCGTAGTATGGGCGGGCACGCGCGACGATGCCGTTGCGCGCATGATCCGCGCGCTCAATGAGTACGAAGTCGGCGGCATCCGCACCAACCTCGGTTTCTTTCGCCAGATTTTCGAAGACCGGGAGTTCCGCGCCGGCCACCTCCATACCGCCTTTATCGACGAATTCTTTGCGCGCCCGCACCAATTGGAGATTCCGTCCGATCTGGCCGCCGTGGCAGCGCTCGCCGCCGCCCTCGAATCCACGGCGCACACGTTCACCGCCGCGCCGCCATCGGGAAAGGGTGCCAGCCGCTGGGTCATCGCCGGCCGCGAGGAGTTACTGCGGTGAAACTGAACCTCAACGTGAACGGCAAGCGGGAAGAGATCGAAATTCTAACGCCGGCGCCGGCTTGCCGGTTCCGTCTGAACGGATCCTCTGAGCGCATGGCCGATGTGACTATGCCCGAACCCGGCCTCTACTCCATCCTGCTCGACGGCCGCAGCTACGATGTCCAGGTGGAGCGCGCGCCGCAACACTTGATTGTGGTCCTGCGCGGCCACCGCTTCGAAATCGAGGTCGAGGATCCGCGCCGCTGGTCGCGCCAATCCGCGCGCGGCTCCGGCGGCGCTGTGGAAACGGTTGCCGCGCCCATGCCGGGAAAAGTGGTCCGCGTGCTGGTGGCGCCCGGCGATGCCGTCGAGCCCGGTCAGGGCGTTCTGGTGGTAGAGGCTATGAAGATGCAAAACGAGATGAAGGCCGGGCGTGCCGGCCGCGTGATCTCCGTCACGGTCCGCGAAGGCGCCACCGTCACCGCCGGTGAAGTGCTCGCCACCATCGGCGAGTTCAGCGGCTGATAATAGAAGAAGCAGAAATGGCTACTCAACCCGTTTGTCCGAAGTGCGGCGGCAGCGGCTGGATCATCATCGAACGCGCCGAGGTTTCGGGAGCCGAGCCCTGCGAATGCCGCGCCGAAGGCCGCGCCGCGCGCCTGGAGGAGCGCGCGCAAATTCCGTCCCTGTACCGCAACGCCTCGTTTGAGAACTTTAACATCACCAGCCAGGATTTGAGGGCCGCCGTGCTCGCTGTGAAGAAGTACGCGGACGATTTTCCCAACGAAACGCGTCCGGGCTTGCTGCTGATCGGCGAGCCCGGCACCGGTAAGACGCACCTCGCCCTCGCGGCCCTGCGCCGCATTATCGAGAAGGGCTTCGAGTGCCTCTTCTGCGATTACCAGAATCTGCTGGATCGCATTCGTTCCGGATACGATGCCGCCTCGAACTCGGCGGATCGCGAGGCTTACCGCGTCGCCCTCGATGCCGAGGTGTTACTCCTGGACGATCTCGGCGCGCACCGCATCACCGATTGGGTCCTCGATACAGTCACATCCATCGTTACGTACCGCTGCAACAACCGGAAGCCTCTCATCGCGACTACCAATCTTCCCGAGTTCAGCCGAACCAAGTCTGACGACGGCCGAGTGGACTACCGTCGCACGTTAGCCGACCACATTGGCGACCGCGCATACTCCCGCCTCTTCGAAATGTGTACCGTCGTGCAGATCCGCAATACCGAAGACTACCGCGTCCGCAGGGCGCGCGCGTTCTAAATGCGCCTGGCTGCTCTACTGCTGTTGTCCGCCGCGGTGGCACCCTTATCCCATTCCGCGGATCCTCAACCGGAATCCGTCCTCGCGGTTGAATTTCCCTATTATCTTTACCCGCGTGCGCAATGGGAGCGCGAGCTGGTTTGGCTCCGCACCGTCGGTGTCCGGACAGTGGAGTTCTCAATTCCCTGGAATTGGCACCAGCTGCAGCCGGGCGAATTTGATTTTACCGGCCGCACGAGCCCGCGGCGCGACCTGGTAAGCTTCATCCGAATTCTGCGCCGGCTCGAACTGCGCGCCTGGGTCCGCCCGCTGCCTCCGGTCGCGGGATGGGCCAATGACGGCTGGCCCGATGGCGAGACCGATGGCGACGCGCGCCGCGTCTGGCTCAAGCAATTGGAAGACCTGCTGTCCACTCAAACGGAGAAACATGGTGGTCCCGTCGCGTTCAGCGATGCCGGACTCGCCATCGATACCCAATCGCCTCCGCATCCGGTGACGACGATTTCTACCACCGATCAAAACGCGCTGGCGCGTAGCCGGAGCGGACTCGCCTCCGTCCGCGGCACGCTGCTGTGGACCAATGTCGAAGATGCTATTTATCCCGCCGGTTGGGAACTCGGTTCCGCAAGCCTGCTCCGGAAGGGCGCAGTTGGCCTCAATGGCGAGGAGCGGCCGGCCGCCGCGGCGCTGCGCCGCCAAGCCGCGCTCCTGCGCAACTGGGCGCCCTTTACCGGCGCTCTCCGGCAGGTGGCTATGCCCAAGCCGCCGCCGGAAGCCCGATTACCTCGCGGCATCAGCGCCGTCGAACTGGTGTCGCGTCCCGCGTCCGCAGTCAGCCTGGTCAACCGCACCAACCAGACCTTTCACAGCGACCTGCACGTGCTGGACCCGGTTTCGCGCCACGGCCTGATTATCCCCTCGGTATCGCTGCCTGCCGGCGAATCAATGTGGCTGCCGCTGCATGTGTCGCTCGGAAGCGGCGGTCTCTGCCGGGAGTGCTCGAATTTCGCCAATGCCGAGCACATCATCTACGCTACCGCCGAGTTGGAAACCGTCGAGTTCGAAAACGGTATTCTGGCCATGGAATTTGCCGCGCCGCAGTCCGGCGAGGTGATTCTGCAACTGGCGCGCGAACCGGTGGGTCCGTACCTGGCCGCGGGCAAGCCGACCAAGTTCGATTGGGATGAGAAGACGCTGCGCGCCCGTTTGCCAATCCCCGCCGGCAAGGCAGCCGGCAATCACGTGCGCGTCGGACTGGCGATCGAAGAGCCGGAGACCTCCGCGTTTTTCAGCGAGGCGCGCCGCCTCATCATTGGCCGGAAGAATCTGGTCTCGACCGTGTACTCTTCACCGGATGTCGCGGCGCGGTCGCGCTTGCGCGCGCCGGAAGGTTTTGTCGCCACCTCCGTTCCCAAGTCGCCCAACGAAATCGATTACACCGTCGCCGTCCCCGCCGACGCCCTGCACGGCGATTTTGCATCGCTCGCGCTCGAGGCCGACGGTGTGCCCCTCGGCCGCGCCCGCGTACAGCTGTTCCGTCCGGTTTCGGTTCGCATCTCGCAAGCCTTGGGTCTGCACTTCGGACCGCAAACCCGGCTGCCCGTGGAGCCGCCCACCGCGATCGCGGAAACCCGTGCCGGCAGCGACCTGGAGATCCTTCTTCGCAACAACACCCAGCAGATTCAAACCTATCGCCTGGAGCCGGCGGGCGAGGGCCTCGAATTCCTTCCTACCCGCACCGAGATCTCGGTGGGCGCCGTGACCGAGCGTCCAGCATCATTCCGGGTTTTCGGAAAAGAAGCCGCCACCGGTTTGCGCGATTGGCGGCTCCACATCAGCGGGGGGACGGAACTGGATCTGCCGATGCGCGTCATTCTCCTGCCCCGCGCGGGCACAGTCGTGTGGAGCGCCGATCTCGATGGCGACGGCGTGCCCGAATGGGTGCTCGAGTCGCAGAAGGTGCGCGCGGTGTTCTCTGCCCGCGAAGGCGGACGCTGGCTCGACCTCACCTGGAAGGACACCGATACGAACTTTGTGCCCGATGAAGGCGCGTTCGTCCAGCCGGGATCCGTCACCGTGCGGCCCTCCGGAGACGCGCTCCAAATCGCCGGAGACGGCTGGACGCGCACCGTCCGGCTCTCGGGCGGCGTATTGACCATCGAGCAGACGTCGGCCCTGCCGCGCGATACATTGACCCCGCAGACCACCGCGAATGTTACGCTTTCCATCGACCGGCAGTCTGCCGCCCGTGTCGTGTACACTCTGCAGCAGACTGCTCGCAACGAGCAATAACGTTAGAGTTGGGGGCCGGCAATCACTGCCCGCACGGTGACCTGCACCGTGCGCGATCAGGCGCGCTTCTTCTACGAGGCCGCGGCGCGCGCCCGCGGAGCGGATATGTTTGGAAGCTCGAAGTGGCGCCGGGCCGATGCGACTACTCGCATCACTTCATCCCGATCAAACGGCTCCGCCAGCACATCGTAGGCGCCCCAGTTCAGCGCCTCCGCCCAAAGTAACTCGTCGGCCAGCCGGGACGTTACCACCAGTTGGGGTGGGCGCGACAGGCGCCGCAGGTCCTGCAACGCTCTTTTCCACGGCCATGTTGGAGTGTGCGCA
>DATGII010000058.1:0-14338 GCA_035295805.1 Bryobacteraceae bacterium
GGCCTGCTGCGCGCGCTCGCCCGCACGCCATCCGGCCAGCCGAGCTTTCCGGAATACGAACGAATCCTGATTTCGGCAACCACCGTCATTGTACCGGCGCTCGTGCTGGCGGAAGTCGATTATTTCCTGCGAGCGGAGCGCAAGGCAATGCGCAGACTCATGGCCGAAATCTTTGACCCTGCCACACGCTACGAATATGAACTGCCGCTTCCAACCGACATCACGCGGGCACTAGAGTTGGATGCCAAATTCCGGCATCTGGACCTCGGACTGGTTGATGGGACGGTCGCTGCCGTAGCCGAGCGGCGCCGGGTCTACCGAGTTCTCACCAGCGACCGCCGCGACTTCAGCGCCATCCGCGTTGGCCCACTCCTCACGCGCGCTCTCGATCTGTTGCCCTGACGCCGGTTTCCACTGGTGATACCGGCGTTGCTCGTGCGAGTGCCGAGAGTACATCCAACAAGCGGGGAAAGCTGCCCGGAAGTCATGAGGGGATTCGGCCCCGGATTCCGCTTAGATGGCGGCACCGCGTCGAGCGAGGCGGGACATTTTGCCAATGCCCTACAATGAAGGAATAACATTTTCATCAGACATCTCCTTCGCATGCCGAAGCGCATCGCCATTGTGGAAGACGAAGCGGAGCTGGCTTCTCTGCTCGAATACAATCTGACCCACCACGGCTTCGAAGCGCGGACATTGGGTGGAACCAAGGGCACGCTCAAAGCGCTCGAAGGGCTCAGGCCCGATTTGATTCTGCTCGATGTGATGCTTCCGGATCTGGATGGCTTCGAATTGTGCCGGCAGATTCGCCAATCGACCGCCCTGGCGCGCACGCCGATTCTGTTTCTGACCGCGCGTTCGGACGAGGTGGACCGCGTGCTGGGGCTGGAATTGGGCGGCGACGACTATATGACCAAGCCGTTCAGCCCCCGGGAGCTGGTGGCGCGCGTCAAGGCTCACTTGCGCCGCGAAGAGTTCGATGCCGAGCCGCCCGTGATCGATATCGGGCCGTTCCGGCTGGACCGCAGCGCGCGCCGCGTGTTCCACCGCGACCGGCAGCTGGAGCTGACGTCGACCGAGTTCAATCTGCTGGAATTTTTCCTGACCCACCCGGGCCGGGCGTACAGCCGCGATCAGCTCCTGGAATCGGTGTGGGGCGAGCAGCGTTTTGTCACGCCGCGCACGGTGGACGTGCACATCCGGCGGCTTCGCGAGCAGATCGAAGAGCAGCCGGATAACCCGCGCCACCTCACGACGGTGCGCGGCTTCGGCTACCGCTTCGAGGAGTCTGCATGACGGGGCGTATTTTTTTCAAATTGCTGCTGGGCGTCTTCGGGCTGCTGTTGGCGGCGCTGCTGCTGATTGATTATTTCGCCACCCAGGTGTCGACGGAAGCCTATATCGCCAATCTGCGGCGGCAACTCGCCGATAAAGGGCGGATGCTGGCATTGAGCATCACCGGTCCCGACGGATTCCGGCAGGAAGCCGCAGGGCCGATCGCCCGCGCGGCCGGAAGCCGGCTGACGGTAGTGCGTTCCGATGGCGTCGTGATTGCAGATTCGGAAGCCGATCCCGCGCAGATGGAGAATCACCGGACGCGCCCGGAATTGATCCGCGCCTTCCGCGGGGAAGTCGGTTCGATTATCCGCCATAGCGCCACCATCGGAGTGGATTTCCTTTACGTCGCGGTGCCGATTCACAACGGCGCCATCCGCCTGGCCATGCCGCTGGCCGAGATAGACCGGCAGGTCAATGCCATGCGGATGAAGATACTGGTCAGCACGGTTCTGGCGTTCCTGCCCGCGATCCTCATCGCGGCGTTGCTGGCGCGGCGGATTTCGCGGCGCTTTGGCGGCATTATGGCGCACGCGGTGGAACTGGCGCGCGGCAATTTTCGTTCGCGTCTGCCCGGCACCGGCCGCTCTGAATTCGGCGAACTCGCGCGGACGCTCAACGAAACCGCCGAGAACCTCCAGCACACCGTCGAGCAGTTGCAGCGGGAGCATGCCGAGCTGGAAAAAGTGGAGCGGATTCGCAAAGATTTCGTCATCAACGTATCGCACGAACTGCGCACGCCGTTGGCGTCGATCCAGGGCTACACCGAGACTTTGATCGGCGGCGCGCTTCACGATACCGACAATAACATGCGCTTTCTGCGCATCATTCGCCACAATGCCGAGCGCCTGACCCGCCTAACCGAGGATTTGCTGACGCTGTCGCGTATCGAGCAAAAGCGGCAGAAGTTCGAATTCGAAACCCACCGCGTCAACGACCTGCTGCGCGACGCGGTGGAGCTGATGGCCCCGCTGGCGGCGAAGAACCGGATTCGGATTGCGGAAGAACCGGCGGAGCGCGACGCGGAGGTCTGGTGCGATAGCGAGGCCGTGTCACAGATCCTCAGCAACCTGCTCGATAACGCCCTGAAATACACGCCGCCGGGGGGCTCGATCACTGTCGGAGCGCACGAGACGCGCGGATTTTTCGAGCTGTACGTGCGCGACACCGGCAGCGGAATTCCGGCCGAGGAGTTGCCGCGCCTGTTCGAACGGTTTTACCGCGTGGACAAAGCGCGTTCGCGGGAGCTCGGCGGCACCGGCCTCGGCCTTGCGATCGTCAAGCACCTGGTCGCGGCGCACAACGGGAGTGCTCGCGTCGAGAGCCGCGTCAACGAAGGTTCCACCTTTTATTTCACCTTGCCGAAAGAAGAAGCTTCGCTCGGCGCCGAGCGGCTTAATCGCGAATTCACGGCCCTTTAACTCTCCTGTAACACCGGTGCTGTTAGCTTTACAGTAGCGCTGGCCTGTTGCCGCGCGCCGAAAGCCCGGACGGTCATGAAAAAAATTCTACTGATCGAAGACGATACGGACCTCTTCGCGTTGCTGCAATATAACCTCGAGAAAGAAGGGTTTCTCTTAACGGGTTTACAGACCGGCCGCGGCGCCATCGAGCTGTGCCGCAAGGTGCGGCCCGACCTGATTCTTCTCGATATCATGCTGCCCGATTCCGACGGCCTGGACATTTGTAAAGGGATCCGCAACGATGCGGACCTGGCGTCGATTCCGATCATCTTCCTGACGGCGCGCGCCTCGGAAACGGATCGCATCATCGGCCTGGAAGTCGGAGCGAACGATTATGTGGTGAAGCCGTTTTCGATCCGCGAGCTGATCGCGCGCGTCAAGCTCCAGTTCCGCAGCCAGGCGCAGCCGGCGCGCGTGCTCGAGGCCGGCGGGATCGAGCTTGACCGCACCAGCTGCCAGGTTCGCGTCAACGGCGCGCCGCTGGCGCTGACGGCCACCGAGTTTCGTCTGCTGGAGTTTCTGATGAGCCGGCCGGGCGCCGTCTTCAGCCGTGAACAGCTGTTGAACGCCGTGTGGGGGCAGGACCGCGCGATTACGGACCGCGCGGTCGATGTTTACGTCCTCCGGCTGCGCCAGAAGGTGGAGAAGGATCCCGCCAACCCGCTCCTGATTCATTCCATCCGCGGCTTCGGGTACACGTTCGAGCCCAGCCGCGAACGCGCGACCATGGCGTAGCCGCGGCGGTGGTCCCGCCAACCGCAGTACGCCCCGCTAACAGCCGTGCTTCCGGGTGTGGGCGAGGTATAACTTCTTAATCAGGTCTCGCTCCCGGCGTGCCCGCTTCAGGGCCAGATCAAATCTTTCCAGCCCACCGCCGGCACTCAACAGGCACGCCGCCTCCTGGTTCTGAAGTTCCATGACCGCGCGAAGCGCCTCAAGAAACTGGTCCGCAAGCCGTCGTTTTTCAGAACATATACCCGTTATCGGAGTTCCGAGTGCCCTTGTAGCCACGGCGCAGACCTATTTCCATACTAACGTCCGGTCCTGGCCGGGTAGGTGAAAAATAGCGGGGTATCGCATGTCGAGTGCGGTCTTTCACGAACCGGCCGTCATAGAGCTCACGATCGTCCCAGGACGAGGTAATGAATTGCCAATGGAAAATCTCCTGCAGGCTGTCTCGGGTGATGGGCTGTTCCGAGCGACAGAGACTCCTGAATGCAGCGATCGAAGCGGTGGAAGAGATTCGAGCGACCTCGGAACAATTGTCGGTCATCCTCCAGACCGCGGATGCCCGGACATCGACCGATGTGTTTCGAAGACTGGCAGCCGCAGAGCGAGATCGAGATCAGAGACTCAAAGCCCTCATCGACCATGACCGCGAGCATGCGTGCAGTCCGGAAGGCGCCCCTCATGGCAAATGATGATGGCTAACACTCGTGCGCCACGACGTGATCGAGATAGCGGCGTTTCGCATCATCCCGTTTTGCCCGCGCCCGGTTAATTGCCATTCCGAAACGCTGCAGCCCCTCCCCTCCTTCCGCAAGCGACGCCAGTTCCCGTTCGTGAAGAAGCATGAGATCGCGGATCGCCGCTACAAGGACGCGGGCCAGGCGCAGTTTTTCGGGGCAGAGTTGGGCTTTTGCTTTCGGAGTACCGCCGGTCATAATTACTACAGACACGAGATTGTAAACCGTGGAGGGAATCGAGTCTGTACGCTCCCGAACGGCGTGGAATATTTTCACCCTAACGAAACTCAACAGCAGCCGTTGTCGAGGGCCGTTTGAAACTACCGGGCGCCCACGAATTTACACACCCGCGGGATTTGTGACGTTCCACCGGCCGCCTCCCAGCGGCCTTCGAGGACGGACCGTTTCATTGCGCCGCGCGCCGCAAGCGGTCGAGCACGCCGGCCCATTCCGGGGTGTCCGGAGGCGGTTCGATGGCAACCCAATCCAGCCCCTTGCGGTCGAGTTCATGGAGCATGTGGTAAAGCGCGGAGGCGAAGGCGCGCGGATCACCCGGCATTCCGGCTCCGATTCCCAGCCTCACGCCTTTACCGGCCGGCGGCGGCGCGTCGCGCGGCAGCAGGTAGAGCGGGGTTGCCGGCCTGTAATGGCGCGGATGCATGCCCGGCGCGGGGTGTGCGCCGGCCGGCGCGGAAGCATTTCGTACCGGTCCGATGAGGGCCTCGATCTCGGGCAAAGGGATTACGCCGGGGCGTAGCAACTCGGGCGGTCCCACCAGGGACAGAACGGTCGATTCAATTCCGACCACCGCCGGTCCGCCATCCAGGACCAAGTCGGCGAGCGATTCCGTCACGTGCCCGGCTACAGTGGGCGAAAGCTCGGTGAATCGGTTCGCACTCGGGGCGGCGATGGGAACTCCGGCGGCGTGAATCAATTCCAGCGCGAGCGGATGCCGGGGCATGCGCAATGCAACCGTGGGCAAGCCGGCAGTGACGATGTCCGGAACCTCGGGATTTTTCGGAAGCACCAGGGTCAAGGGCCCCGGCCAATAACTTCGCGCCAGCAGGTCCGCGCTGTGCGGCCATTGCGAAGCCAGGGCGCGCGCCATCGCGATGGAATCGACGTGGACGATCAGCGGGCTGGTGCGCGGCCGCCCCTTGGCCGTGAAGATTCGCTGGACGGCCGCGGCGTCCAGAGCGTTGGCCCCCAGTCCGTAGACGGTTTCGGTGGGAAACGCGACCAGCCGTCCGGCGCGGATCAGGGCCGCGGCGCGTTCGACTTCGGTCACTCCGGCAGATCGTCCTTGCCGTCGCCCGCGATCTTGCCCGTTTTGCGCCATACCAGATAGGCGTGGATCAGCGGCTCCAGATCGCCGTCCAGCACGCGGTCCACGTCTCCCAGCGCCAGTTTACTCCGCAGATCTTTTACCAGCCGGTAGGGCGCCAGGACGTAATTGCGGATCTGGCTGCCGAAATTGATCTCCATTTTGGAGTCCTCCGTCTTGCGGGACTCCTCGCGTTTCTTTTCCAGCTCGAGCTCGTAAACCTTGGCGCGGAGTTGCTTCCAGGCCGAATCCCGATTCTTGTGCTGCGAGCGCTCATTCTGGCACTGCACCACGATGGGCGGCCCGCCTGTCGGCGGGAAGTACGTGATGCGAACCGCCGAGTCCGTCATGTTCACGTGCTGGCCCCCGGCGCCCGAGGAGCGGAACGTGTCGATACGGATATCCTTCTCCTGGATGTCGATTTTAATCTCGTCATCCACCTGCGGAAAGACGAACACCGAGGCGAACGACGTGTGCCGCCGGGCGTTGGCGTCAAACGGCGAGATCCGCACCAGCCGGTGCACTCCGATCTCGGACTGCAGCAGCCCGTACGCGTTTTCCCCGTTGACTTCAAAGGTCGCGGATTTGATGCCCGCGCCCTCGTCTTCCAGCCGGTCGGTAATGACGGTTTGAAGGCCCTGCCGCTCGGCCCAGCGCAGATACATGCGCAGCAGCATCTCGGCCCAATCCTGGCTTTCGGTTCCGCCGGCGCCCGGGTGAATGGTGACGATGGCGCTGCGGGCATCGTTCTCGCTGGAGAGCAGCATGGCCGTCTCGAGTTTCTCGAGCAGTTCGCCATACGCCTTCATGTTCTGGGTGATCTCGCCGTTGACGTCTTCGCCCTCGCGCGCCAGCTCAAACAGCGTATCGAGATCGTCGGTCATCGAGCGGATGCGCTCGTCGTTGGCCACCGATTCCTCCAGCCGCTTGCGGTCCTGCATGATCTTCTGGCTTTTTTCCGGCTGGCTCCAGAAATCCGGCTGCGCGATTTGTTCTTCGAGTTTGGCTAGCTTCTGTTTTTGCGCGGGGGCGTCAAAGATACCTCCGCACGGCGAGGCCCTGTTCGCGGAGGGGGAGATATTCGCGGTCCAGTTCTTCTACGGTCATTAGTCCAATTCTAACAAATGCCCCTTTTTCCCGACATTCCTGGCGCGCGTCCGCCCCATCTCGATCTCCACGCCCTCGGCCTCATGGATATGGCCGCAATAAAAGTAAGAAGGCTGGTGTTTGTCGATGAATTCGCGCACCGAATGAGAGCCTGCGTGAAGACCGCTGCGGATCTCGTCTAGCGCCGTGCCATACGGCGGCGCGTGACAGATCAGCACCAGCGGCGCGAGCTCGGCGAAGCGCCGCAGCCGGTCGCTCAGCTGCGATTCGCTATACTCGCCCGGTGTGTTGAACGGCGTTGGATTGGAATAACCCAAGCCCGCCACCTGCCATTTGCCGATCTGCATATGCTGCTCGTGAAAGTTATGCAGGCCGAATCGCGCGCACATGGTGGCAACCTGCTCGGACGATTCGTGATTGCCGGGCAGCACATAGACTTTATCGCCGCGCGTCTGCAGGATCTCGCCGCAGCGCTCGATTCCCTTCGCCCAGGTCACCTGATCGCCGGCGGCAATGTAGTAATCGGCCTCCACCGCCAGCAGACGCTCGAGCGTCTTCCAGTCGTTATGAATATCGGAAAAGATCAGCAGTCTCAATGAACGCATCTTATCTTACAGGCGGGAGGTTTTGCCGCGCACCGGCTATACTTTGGATGTCGAACCGCGCATGGGTGAATACGATACCGAGCTTTCGCGAATCGTCGAGGAGCTGAACCGCGCCGCGCCCAGCCAGAAACCGGCCGCTGGAACGCCGGCTTCGACGGCTTCGTTGGATCAGCTTCTGGACTTCGCGGTCCGGCGCCACGCTTCCGACGTGGTGCTGGTGGCCGGCGCCCCGCCGGTGTTACGCCTGAATGGCGCGCTGGCTCCGGGCGCGGGTGCGGCGCTGGAGCCGGAAAACATTCGCTCGATGGTTCTGCCGCTCCTGGCGCCGTCTCAGTTGGAGGAGCTGCAAAAGCGGAAATCCATCGATCTCGGCTTCATGCGCGAGGGGCTGGGCCGCTTTCGGATCAACCTGCATCATCAGCGCGGCACGCTGGCGGCGAGCATCCGTTTGCTTCCGTCGCGCATCCCCTCCCTGGAATCGCTGCACCTGCCGCTCTCGTTGGGCAAACTGGTCGACCGCCGCCAGGGGCTGGTTCTGATTACCGGGCCCACGGGTTGCGGGAAAACCTCCACGCTGGCCGCTCTCATCGACATCGTCAACAACCGCCGCGCCGCCCATGTGGTAACGATCGAAGATCCGGTCGAATACCAGCATGCCAACCGCGCCGCGATTATCGAGCAGATCGAAGTCGGCCGCGATACGCCGGATTTCGCCGGCACGTTGCGCAGTATCGTGCGTCAGACGCCGGACGTGATTCAGGTCGGGGAAATGCGCGATTCCGAAACGATGGCCACGGCCCTGACCGCGGCGGAAACCGGCCACCTGGTGCTTTCCACTCTCCATACCAACGACACGATCCAAGCCGTCTCGCGCATTCTGGATTCCTTTCCCGCCGCCAACCAGCCGCAGATCCGGCAGCAGGTGTCGCTGGCTTTGCTGGCGGTCGTGGCGCAGCAGTTGGTGCCCGGGGTGGACGGGCAAACGCGCTGGCCGGCCACCGAGATCATGATCGCCACCGACGCCGTCCGCGCCCTGATCCGCAAGGGAGACGACCATCAACTGCGCAGCCAGATCTCCGTCGGCCGCGCCGACGGGATGATGACGATGGAGCAATCCCTGGCCGAACTGGTCCGCGCCGGTCGGATTGCGCGCGAGACCGCCTTGGCGCACTGCTTCCGCACCGAGGATCTGCAGAGATATCTGGCGGCGTGAGGCCGGCGGCCGCAGTCCGCTCCCGGCGGCCTGCGCATTGCGGCCGGAAGTTCCAAAATACCCGGTTCGGCCCACCGGCCGGACGGTACCGTTGGTACATCTTCCAGGAAAAAATCAGGCGGAAATCCCGTAGGCTGAGACATGGGTTTGCGTAACGAAAGTTTCGTCAGATTCAACCGCGGCCTCGAGGTAGTAAGCGCCCGCGCTCCGCGCTGCGCCCAGCCGCGGCCGGCATGGCTGCGCGGGACGCGTGATGCCTTCGGTTTACTGGGCGCGGCGACCCTGCTGGCCTGGATGATCGTCAAGCTCGCGCGCTAGCCCGGTTGTGCTGGATCAGCGGCCCGCCGGCACCGGCCGCGGCACGTGCAGCGACATGAGCACCAGCGTGCCGTCAATGGCGCTGAACCAGTGCGGCGTGTTCTCGGGCACAATCACAAAGTCTCCCTTGGCGATGCTTCGCGACTCCCCTCCTTCAATCCCGGTGCCGGTCAGGTTTTCCGGATTGGTGCGCGATTCCTTCACCAGCTTGCCGCCTGTGACCAGAGTGGCGCCGCCATCGATGACGTAAAACATCTCCGCCTCTTTTTCGTGAACGGCGGCGGGCCCCACGGCGCCCCGGTATTCCAGGTTCGCATTGTAAGGCGCCAATTGCAGGATTCTCTGCGTGACGATCGGCTGGTTGTCCTTGCGCTCGCTTTTCGATTTGGCGATGAGGGCCATGACCTCGGACGCCGATGTGTAGGTTTTGGGAGCCGCGGACCCCCTCTGCTGGGCAAACCCAACCGCGCCGGCAAAGATTAAAATCAGACCTGCTCCGATTACGCGCATGCAAACCTCCCGTTCATTGTTTCCTGGTGACAGACTCAAAGAATGCTAGCACACCGTGCCGCCGGCGGCGCGCCTCAATCGTGCGGTGTGAAAGCTACAATAAAAATTAATCGTATGCGGTCTCGCCGGGATTGGGTGGTCACTCTCTGTTTGTGCTCGGCGCTGGCTCTGACCGCCCTCGCCCAGCGGCGATTTCGGTTCGACACGCCGGAATCCGAAGCGCCCGAAATGCCGCCGACGCCCGCCGAGTTTCATTTCATCCGGATGGAATATACCGATTTGCCGCAGTTCCGCCGCGGCTTCGGGTTCCGCTCCCGCAACGGCCGCGGGGCAGGCTGGTGGCTTCAGGATTGGCCCGATGCCGAGGATCACTTCACCGCGGGCATTCAGCGGCTCACCCGCGTTGACGTCGGAGATCCGCGCCACGTCAGCCTTCTCGACGATCACCTGTTCGATTATCCCTGGATCTACGCCACGCAGACCGGCTACTGGGACCTGAGCGACGCCGAGACCGCGCGCCTCCGGGAATACCTTCTGCGCGGCGGTTTTCTCATGGTCGATGATTTCTGGGGCCCCGAGGAATGGGAATGGTTTCGGGAGACCATGGCGCGCGTCTTGCCCGGAAAGTCGATCACCGATATTTCCGAGTCCGACCAGGTGATGCACGTCCTCTATGACATTCAGGAAAAAGATCGCACCTTCATTCCCGGTTCGCGCCACCTGCGGCGCGGCCCGGGTGGTTCGATCATGGTGATGCAGCCGCCCGGCACGGCTCCGGCCTGGCGCGGCATGTATGACGATCGCAACCGGATGATCGTCTCGGTCAACTTCAATACGGACGTCGGAGACGCGTGGGAATTCGCCGACGTCCCCTATTACCCGGCGGCCATGACTCTGCTCGCCTATCGTTACGGCGTCAACTATATCATCTACTCGATGACGCACTAACCCCGGGTGCTTTACTGGTAGCTGGTTGTTCCAAACAAGCCGAGCGCGCCCAGGAAGAATCCGGCGTCGGTGGTGCCTCCGGCAGTCAGCGGAGCCGTAAAAAGGCCGTTTCCCGCAACCGGCTGCGGCCCGGATGTGACGCTCAAATATCCGATTCCGTTGGTCCCGCTGGCGGGCAGCTGCATGAGAAGTGAAGAGGGTACGGTGATCGAACCCGCCCCGGCCGTCGTACTACAGGTGAACTTCGCCGCGTTGTATATGGGCGTTGCGCTGGTTCCGCCGATCATGGTTCCGGAGATTCCGGTTACCGAAACCACATCGCCCGGGTTGCCGCCCGTCCAGGACAATGTCAAATCCGAGGTGCGGGCAATCGACAGGGGCAAGCCGCCCTGTATCGCGAGCGGCTGCCCGAAGGTCATGCTCGCGCTGAAAATCCCGATATCACCGCCGCCGTTGCCAATCAGCTGGTACGTTCCCGGCGAGACCGAGGGAGCCGCATTGAACGACGAAAACCCGATCGGCAAATGCACACTCGAAGTCGAAGAGCTGGTAGCGCCCAGCGGAAGCGAATAAATTCCGGTGCTTGTGTCTACCGTGAATGGGCGGTTGGCGACTCCGGGCCCGGTCAGAATCAGCTGGCCGGCATTTAAGTAGGCGCCGACCGGCCCGAACACGAGTTGGCCTGAATTTCCGACCACCCGCAACACCTGGCAAGAGCCGGTCGGGTTCAGAAGAGCCGCCGCGCTCGCCAGTTGATTACCCGTGTACTTGACGAAACCACCGTATGCCGACTCGTTCACGTTTCCGAGCCCGCCCGCTAAAGGCTGTCCCGGCGTGGGACTCAACTGCGTCAGCCAGAAGTTCCCCACCGTGAAAGCGCCGCCCTGATCCAGCCGGCTCAGAATATCATTGCTCACAGGGGCCGGGCTGCACGTATCGCTCCCCGCCGGAGCAATCGAGATATTCGCCGCATTGCTGAGGCTGCCGTTCACGCTGACCTGAATCGTCTGCACGCAGCCCGTCGCCACATCGGCGGGAAGTTGAAAATTGACCTGGTCGATGCCCGGGTAGTCGGGAGAGCGGCCGGCGTAGAGGGGTGTGACCGCTTCGCCTCCGATCAAAACCTGAATGCTGACCTGCGCTCGTAAATCGAGCGCGCCCGGCGGCGATTGGTCGGGAAGCTGGATCGCTCCCAAGCCGGTTCCGTAGGCCACAACAAAATCGCCGGGATGCGCCGGCGATACGGCGTTACCCGAGATCGTTTGTGTCGTGAACCGGTTGTAGTGATAATTTCCGTTCCAATCCACCACCTGCAGGGCGGCGGCCCCGCTTCCGGTACTGTCCGCGGTAAACAGATTGAATTTCCGCGCCGCCACCGTGACCCCGACCGCGGCGCTCGTCACGCCATTGCTCGTGACCGTCAGGTTATAACTGCCCGGTGCCACTGTGGAAGGCAGCAATGCGGCTAGCTGAGAAGTTCCGCCGCTGTTATAAGCCGAAATCAGATAGGCGGGGATGCCGGCTCCTCCCGCGGCCGGGGACAGTGCAAGGGACACTCCGTTGAGGGTTGTCGTGAGCGGATACCCGGAGGCCTGGAACGCGCCGTCCGGGGACAGGTGCGATCCTTTCACCACAAACACTCCTCCGGCAGCGATCCCGGGCGTATAGCCGGCCGCGTCCAACACTCCTCCGGGGATGCCGCTGATGACGGGCGAGGGCGGAGCGGAATTTGCCGCCGGCGCAACCGGGGCGGGCGCGTTAAGACTCAAGGCGAGCCTTTCCGAGCTGCCATTGCAGAGGACCGTGAGGAGAACCGATAGATTACTCGCGATGGTGCCTGCCGAGACCGGAAACTGGACGGACGATGCCCCAGCCGGCACCGTCGCGGACGCCGGCGCGTTCAGCGCGGTGCTGCTCGTTAGCACGGTGACCGCTACTCCGCCGGATGGGGCGACTTGATTCAGCGTGACTGTGCAGGTCGCGCTGTTCCCCGAGGCCAGAACGGATGGGTTACATACCAGGCCCGTGATCCCGAAAGTATTGCCGGCCGATATCGTGCTGCCCGTTGGCGGCCCTCCGGAAGAGATTACCGGCGGTGGGGTGCCGGAAGTGTTGGGCGGCGGCGAACTCCCTCCCGAAGTGACCGGGGGAGAACTTCCGCCGGAAGGGCTGGGAGCCGGCTGGGGGTTCCCGGTTGAAGTGCTTGGGGGTGGTGGAATAACGGGCGTACCAACCGAGATCGTTCCCGCGACACCGACCACCGATACCGGGTTTCCCGCCGGCAAAACGCTAACCGGACTTGCAATTCCCACCGGGACGTTACTTGCGGCCGATGACGACAACGTCGCACTGATCAAGGCGACTATTCCGCCTTGGATCGTCGTCGTGTTCAAGCCGGTGACCAGGCACGTGTACGTGCCGTTGTCACCCGCGCATTGGAGTGTTTTGTTCGCGGCGATCGCCGCGGGCCCTGCCGTCGCGCTGATAGCCACGACGTTCGCCGGGTTATAGTTTATGACCCATTGGATGGCCGCTGGTTCACTCCCGGCGGGAGCCGCTAACCCCAGGTTCAGGGTGACGCTGCCTCCTTGTACTCCGGAAGCTCCTGACAAGGCCAGAGAGCTGTTGCCTTGGCCGAAGATCGAACCACTCAACAACGTGAGGCTGCTGCAGACCGCAAGCGCACGAACGATCGAGATCAAGTCACAAGATCCTTTGCGGGTGGAATGTGGAGCGTCCACCCGGGCAATTCGCGTGCCAGGGGAAAGTGTTGCAAAGAGGCGCAGTTCGAGCGCCGGATAACAAACCGCTACTCAGTTTTACCGCGTAGAAACTACAAAGGTACGCACTCGGGCGGGCGATTAGGTCGGCCTATACTCAGGAACTGACCTTACAGGAGAAATCTTACTGGCAAACGGTGCGACTTACTTCTGGGGACTCAAGCTGCGGTACACCGCCTCGATAAACATATCCGTCGTCCAGAATCCGGTGCTCGACCCGTACAGCGGATCGTAATCCCTGGTCGGCTTGGACTCTTTCACCTGATCGAGGGTCATTCCCTTCTTGATGGAGTCTTGGATGCGATCGCGAATGATCGTCACCATGTCGCGATACTCAACCACGTCCGCCTGGTCGCACAACCGGCCGTGGCCGGGAATGATGTAAGTTCCGCCTTCCTGCTTATCGGCGGGGACGGAGAGTTCGATGAGCTTATTCAGACCGGCAATCACTCCCTGGACATTGCCGCCGCGTGACAGATCGATGATCGGATAGTTGCCCGGGGTGAAGATGTCGCCCGCACTGATGACATCCGACCGGCGAAAGAAAACGAAACTATCCCCATCCGTATGGGCATTGGGTATATGGATGACCTCCACGGCCTCTCCGTTAAAGAACATCTTCTTTTCCGCGGTGAAGTATGTGTCGGTGGGGAGCGCTCCAAATGGCAACGGAGGCTTGGCCGAGCTCATCCGGTTCAGCACGTTTTCATGCGCGATAATGGCCGCTCCAACGCCCGCGTCACTGATATTTCCCGCGAAGTTGCCGCCGGCAATCGTGCTTCCCATTTTCCCGATCTTTTCGTTGCCGCCGACGTGATCCGGGTGTACGTGCGTGTTGATGATGTAGCGGATCGGGCCATTGGAAATCTTCCGGATGGCGGCCCCGATTTTATCGGCCAGTTGAGCATATTCGGTGTCCACAAGCAGGACGCCATCCTTGCCGGCCTGCAAGGTAATATTGCCGCCGGCGCCGATCAACATGTACACATTGCCTTGCACGGGTAAGGTGTGGATCTCGACCTTGTCGAAGTCCGGCATTTGCGGCGCTCGATTCGGGCCCGACTGCGCCCAGGCGCAAATCCCCGCGGCAGTGACTAAGCCGAGCTTCCAAAGGCTGGTGTTCATATCCTCCACTTCCTTTAATCAATACTTACTTTTGGGCGACGGCCTTCGGGGTGGCTGCCTTTTTTTCTGCCTTGATTTTGAGCTCGTATTCGGGATACATCGTTTCCGCCCCGCCCCGCGCTGCTTGCGGTGGTATCCCATACT
>DATGII010000059.1:0-4101 GCA_035295805.1 Bryobacteraceae bacterium
CCACCAGAAACTGCACGATCGATGGCTGACCGGAGACCACTGCGCCAATCAGCGCGGTGCTGCCGCTCCAGCGGGGATCGCCCACGCCCTTATCGAGCAACTGATCGATATTGAGGGGGTAGTAGAGCAGCGTGTAAGCGGTGTCGCCGGTCATCGGGTAATCGCCAAAGTCGGCGTGAGCGTTGATGTCGCCTCCCGCCGCCAGCGCCAGCTTCACCGCTTCCAGCCTCTCGGGCTCTGTGACGCCGGTGAACGGACCAGGGCTCTCACCTTCCCAATAATCGAGTCCCGAGGCAACCATCAGAGGCGTGACTCCGAACTGATTCGTGATCTTGCCGTCCGCGCCCGCATCCAGCAATACGCGCATCAGAGGCGCGTCACCATTCTTGGCGGCAATGTAGAAGGGAGTGGCTCCGGTATACGTCAGGTAGTGACGGCCGAGATCGATGTTAGGCGGATTCTTCGCCGTCCCTCCTTCCTTGCCGAACCGGCTCTCTTTCCAGTCGATGCGGAAGTTTGGATTCGCGCCGTGTTTGAGCAACTGCTTCGCGAGATCGAGACTGCTGAGGTTTCCCGTCGGTACGGGCGTGCCCTTGGCGGTATTGCCGACTCCCGCCGCGCCGTCCGCACCCGGCTTTCGCAACCAAGCCAAAGTGTGCAAGGCCGAGCCGCGCGGATCGCTCGCGTTCGGGTCCGCGCCGTGATCCAGGAGAACGCCCGCAAGTTCGTAATAGGCGTTCACGATCGCCATGTTCAGCGCATTGGTCCCATCCGGAGCCACGTCGTTCACATTCGCTCCGTGGTCGAGCAAGACCTTCGCGGCATCAATGTGCGCATCCCGCACGGCGAATAGCAGAGGCGTGAATCCGGCCGTGGATTTCGCCTTCACATCCGCGCCGAATTCAACCAGCATGGCTGCTGCGGCGGCGTTACCTTCAGACGCCGCCCACATCAGGGCGGTCTGGCCTTTGTACGGTTCCTTGGCGTTGACGTTTGCGCCGTGAGCCAGCAATACCTTCAGCGCATCCGCTCTTCCCGTAAGGGCCGCCGTCATCAACGCGGTCTCGCCTTCCTCGGACGTGCCGTTCGGATCCGCGCCCGCCTTGATCAGATGCTCAATCATCGCGGCATTGCCGTTGGTACACGCGAGCGAAAGCGGCGTGATGTGGTAGCGCGTCTGGGCCTTCGCATTCGCCCCGGCAGCAATCAACAGATCCGCGATTTCCAGGTTGTCGCGCTGCGCGGCCCAGTGCAGAGCGGTCGAACCGTCCGCCTCCGTCGCGTTCACGTCGGCGTGCTGCGCGAGCAATGCCCGCACCGCGTTCGCGTCCGTGTTTTTGACGGCGTCGACGAGCCGCGGCTCGTTCGTGGTGGCGCCCCATGCGGCGACCGAAAGTAACGCGATTCCCCAAAGAGGCTTCATAAGCGCTCCTGCTACGCGACCAGTATATTAAATGATTGGCAATGGAGGGTTCGGCTAACTCCAGGTTTGAATCCGCGATGAACGCGGTTATCAGCGGCAACTTGGCTTCACTCGAGCGGTCATTGCTTGAAGATCCGGAGCTAATCCGGGCTCGTTCACCGAGCACACATCGCGCTGGCAGATATGTACGGAGGCCGCGGCACTACGCTTAGCATGCTGGTCTCGAGCAACCCTCCGGCAAAGGCAGGACTGCAAGCGGAGCTCGCAGAGACGCTTCTAGATTACGGGCCGCTATCGAGGGCTTCGGTTCAGGCGACTGTACCTCGCCCCTGATGACTGCTCTGGCGTTCGGGTATGGGAACACCGCGGAAGTGTTGGTCCGGCGCGGCGCTCGGGGGCTCGCCGATGTCATTCAGATGCTTCCCACTGCCAATGTGCCAGATCGGCATCGCGCCCTTGCGTTGGCGGCGCAACACGGTCACGTCGAGGTAGTCCGCCTGCTTCTGGATGCCGGAGAAGATCCCGACCGTTACAACCCGAAAGGGAACCACGGACACTCGACTCCCGGGAGCGCGGCGCGCGCCGGGACATAGAGGACACCATCGTCCATGGAACTCCACTCGGCTGGGCGCTGCAACGGAGGGCGCAAGGAAATCGCCGAGTATCTCCAAGCGCAGCACCTGCCCTGACGCTTTCTTGAGATATGATTGGTCCGTGTTCGCTCGTGGTTTTTGCTGGCCGGTGATGCTGGCGGCGCTTGGCACAGCCGCGCTCGCGCAGAGTCCTTCGCCTGCACCGGTCTTTAATCAATACTGCGTTACGTGCCACAACGCGAAACTAAGAACCGCCGGATTGGTGTTGGATCCAGCTGGGTTATCGCAGGTTTCGAGCAACGCCGAGACTTGGGAAAAAGTGATCCGGAAACTCCGTACGGGCGCGATGCCGCCGGCCGGTGCACCCAGGCCAAACCAGGCGGCGTATGATTCCACGGCATCCTATTTAGAGACTGAGCTCGATAAGGCCGCTGCCGCGAAACCGAATCCCGGCAAGCTCCCCTTGCTGCACCGGCTCAGTCGCACGGAGTATCAAAACGCCATCCGCGATCTGCTCGCGCTCGATGCGCTTCCTAAAGAGATGGAATACAATCTGCTGCTTCCGGCCGATAATTCCAGCAGCGGGTTCGACAACATCGCGGACCTCTTATTTGTTTCACCCACCACGATGGAGCGCTATCTCGACGCCGCCCGCAAAATCAGCCGCATCGCGGTAGGAGATCCCACCATTCCCGTCATGGTGAATACCTATCGCCTTTCGCCCGAACAGACACAGGATATTCGCGTTGACTCACTCCCCTTCGGGACGCGGGGCGGGCTGGGTGTTCGAACCGATTTTCCGCTGGACGGCGACTATCTGGTCAAAATCGATCTGTCCGGCGCACCGCGGGAGCCACATCAGATCGAGGTCAGCGTGGATGGCGAGCGGCTTCAACTGGTCACCATCGGCGAAAACGCAGGCGGAGGCAGAGGCCGTGGCGGGCGTGGCGGAGGAGGGAACGCAGACAAGCCGGTCGAGATTCACGTCCCCATCAAAGCCGGTCAGAGACTGATTGGAGTCGCCTTTATTCAACACGACGAAGCTCGCGACGAGGCTACCCTGCGCCCCCGTATGCGGGGCCGGGGCTTCCAACCCGCGATGCTGAACGTGACGATCAGCGGACCGTACGATTCCAAGGGTCCCGGAGACACGCCGAGCCGCAGCCGCATTTTTGTTTGCCGCCCGGTTGGCGCGACCGAGGAAATTCCGTGTGCCAAGCAAATCCTGTCGACCCTCGAACGCCGGGCCTATCGGCGTCCAGTAACGGACGCCGATCTGAACGATCTGATGCCGTTCTACACCGCTGGACGCGCGGAAGCGGGTTTCGAGATGGGAATTCAAAAGGCCCTGGAGCGGATGCTGGTGAGCCCGCAGTTTCTTTTTCGCATCGAGCGGGATCCCGCCGCCGGAACCGCCCGCATCAGCGATCTGGAACTAGCGTCGCGCCTCTCGTTTTTCCTGTGGAGCAGCATCCCGGACGATGATTTACTCGACGCAGCCGCACGCGGGAAGTTGCAGGATCCGGCCGTTCTCGAAAAGCAGGTCCGCCGCATGCTGGCCGATCCGCGTTCCGAATCTCTGGTGACCAATTTCGCGGCGCAGTGGCTTTTCCTCCGAGACGTCGCGGCCAAACAACCCGACGTGCTCCTGTTTCCCGATTTCGACGACGGCCTGCGAAACGGCTTCCAGCGCGAAACCGAGCTGTTTCTGGACAGCATCCTGCGCGAGAACCGCAGTGTGCTCGATCTGCTTACAGCCAACTACACGTTTGTGAACGAACGGCTGGCCAAGCACTACGGCATTCCTAACATCGAAGGCAGCTACTTCCGCCGCTACACATTCCCGGAGGGAAGCGTGCGTGGCGGTCTGCTGGGGCAGGGAAGTATTTTGACGCTCACTTCTTACGCCACTAGGACCTCCCCTGTGCTGCGCGGTAAGTGGGTATTGGAAAACCTCTTGTCCGACGCGCCGCCGCCTCCGCCGGCCAATATTCCGGCCCTGAAGACCGAAGGCAAGCAGGCCGGCGAAACGCTGTCGATGCGCGAAGCCATGACACAGCATCGCGCCAGCCCATCCTGCGCGGG
>DATGII010000060.1:0-11839 GCA_035295805.1 Bryobacteraceae bacterium
TGCGCGGCTTGAAATCGTAATCGGCGAAGCGCAGCGAGATGCGGCCATAGTGGTTGGTGCGCCCGCCCAGAATGCGGGAGCGGAACCACATGAACTTGCTGCCTTCGGCGCTGGTGTACGGTTCGCCCTCGAGCGCCCAGCCGCCTGCATGCGCGGAAAACCAGCCGAACGGACGGCCGCGGCCGAAGTAGCTGGCGCCGCCATCGCCCGCGCCGCGATGCGGGACCTGGTACGGCCACATGTGCTCCTTGAAATCGGTGGCGGGATTGAGCATGGGGCCGGCTTCGAGGAGGGTGACGTTGACGCCGAGATCGGCGAGGACCTTGGTGACGGTGCCGCCGCCCGCGCCGGACCCGATGACCACCACATCGGCCACCGGCCGCGACCGGACGACTTGCAACATGGGGAGATTATATCGGTTCCGCCCAGCAGCCGCGAGCCGGCTGAGGCAATGATCGTGGGGCCCGGTGCCGGATAGCCGGTGAGTATTCCGGGATCCATTGCGTGTGCCGACCGGCAGGTGTATCATCGTCTCCTATTCCCAAGGAGGGGACGCCGGTGCTCACGCCAAGCGCGGCTCATGCGTTCGGTACTCCCGCGCACGATATTTTCTATGTCGTGCGGCAGGAGGCGCTGGTCACGGTGCGGCATGACCTGCCGGCCGGCGCACAGGAACTCGCGGAATTTGAGAATCCCTGCGGCGCGGTCGAGTTTGCCGAGCGAGCCGCGCGCGAATGCCAGGCGCGGGGAGAAGCGATCGAGTTCGTGGATCCGCCCAGCGGCCTTGTCGGGGCGGGCTGACACTTAGTAGGCGGCGGCTCCGGCTTCGGCCACGGCGTGATCCTGATCGCCGGATCCGCCGCTCACGCCCACCGCGCCGACTACCTTGCCGTCACGCTTCAAAGGAACTCCGCCGGCGAAGATCATGATCCTGCCGTTATTCGAAGCGTGAATGCCGAAAAACTGGCCGCCCGACTGCGAGTGTTTCGCCAAGTCCTTCGTCGAGATGTCGAACGCCCGGGACGTGTAGGCTTTCTTGATCGAGATATCGACGCTGCCAATCCATGCTCCGTCCATAC
The DNA here is from genome assembly GCA_035295805.1 of Bryobacteraceae bacterium. GTDB lineage: Bacteria > Acidobacteriota > Terriglobia > Bryobacterales > Bryobacteraceae > PSRJ01. Next base: position 1,080 of record DATGII010000060.1, read on the forward strand.
GAACATGGGCTATCAGGTTTCCACCTTCGTCGGCCACGGCAATGTTCATCGGCTGTCCGATTTCTTTCGCCTTCTTCTCCGCGGCCGCGATCACCCTCCGTGCATCTTCCAGATGTACCATTGGAACCCGCTCCTTCGTGATCGGAATTTAAAAGTCTTCTGGCCTGGGCCTGACGAATTATACCGTGCGAAAAACGCTGCAAATGTGTTGAAAGCAACAGTCGCGGTTCTTCATTGCGACGGCCGACGACGTCTGCCCGGGCATCTTGGCAGGCGGGACCGAAAGACGGGCAGGCACGTACAGCGGAAAGCGGATTACGATATAGCACTGAGGCGCTCATGAAGACTATTGCCTGCTTCGCACTTTGCTGCGGCCTGGCGCTCGCGCAACACGATCACACGGCAAGCGCTGCCGGCGAAAAACCAGTGGCGCTGTATCCCGGGCTCGGGACCTGGAAGCATCCCATAGCCACCACCAGTCCGGAGGCGCAGAAGTTCTTCGACCAGGGATTGACCTTAGTGTACGGATTCAACCGCCCCGAAGCGCTGCGGTCCTTCCGCAAGGCGCTGGAATTAGATCCGCACGCGGGGATGGCGCAGTGGGGCGTCTCGATGTCGATCGGTCCGTACATCAACATGGATACGGATCCGGACGTTCGCCTGAAAGACGCGTGCGAAGCGGCGCAGACCGGGCTGCGAATGCAAGGAATCGCGACGGACGACCGGGCATGGTTGGAGGCGGCCGCGGCCCGGTGTCCCGATTTCGCGGACCCGGCGCGGTACATCGGCGCGATGCGGGCTCTGGCAGCGCGGTTTCCCGACGATCCGGATGCGCAAACGTGGTTCGCGGAATCGCTGATGCTGCCGGTGCGCTGGCGCTGGTACACGAGCGACGGGCACGCGGCTGAGGGTGTGGCCGAAGCGGAGCGCGTTCTGGAAGGCGTGCTGCGGCGGTTCCCGGATCATCCGGGCGCGAATCATTTGTACATTCACGCGGTGGAATCGTCGCCCACCCCGGAGCGCGCGGTGCCGAGCGCGCAGCGGCTCATGGGGATCGTGCCGGCCGCCGGGCACGTCGTGCACATGCCGGGCCACATCTGGCTGGTGCTGGGCGAGTTCAATACCACGGTCGACGTGAACCGGCGCGCCGTGCAGGTGGATCGGGAATTCTTCGCCAAGACCGGCGTGACCGGCAGCTATTACATGTACATGCTGCACAACCTGCAGTTCATACTCTATGCGCGGACGATGCAGGGCCGCGTGGCCGACACCGACCGGGCAGCCGCGGAGCTGCTCGAAGCCGCCAAACCCATGGCGCAGATCATGCCGGAAATGGACGGCGTGTTCGACGTGTTCGTGACGATGGCGGAAATCCGCAGCGGCGAATGGGACAAACTGCTGCGCGCGCCGCAGCCCAAAAATCCGCTGCTCCAAACGTTCCGGCGCTTTTCGCGGAGCATGGCTTATGCCGCCCAGGGCAGGATGAAGGAGGCGCGCGCGGAGCAGCAGGAATTCGAAAAGGCGCGAGCCGCGCTCGACCGCAACATGCCTTGGGACACGAACAAGCTCGGCGACGTGATGGATCTGGCGGCGGCAAATCTGGAGGCGCGCCTGGATGGAAGCGTGGAAAAGTGGCGCCGCGCCGTGGAGATGCAAGATCATCTGGTCTATGACGAGCCGCCGGCCTGGTATTATCCGCTCCGCGAATCGCTGGGGGCGGCGCTGCTGCAGTCCGGCGATGCCGCGCAGGCGGAAGAAGTATTTCGGGAGGGCCTGCGAAGGAGCCCGCACAACGGGCGTATGCTGTTTGGGCTGCGGGAGAGCCTGAAGGCTCAGAACAAATCCACGGGCTGGGTGGAACGCGAGTTCCAGGCGTCGTGGAAGGGCGCGGACCTGCAACTACGGGTAAAGGACCTATAGGCCGCGGCTATCCGGCGCGTGCCGGATAGCCGGGCGGGTCGAACGGCGGCTGATCGGAGCCGCTACTTGAGATCGACATCGAAGCGGACTTCGAGATAGGTGACGGAGCCTGCCACTTCCTTGTACCAGTGCGGAGTGCCGGCGGGGATCACGACGACATCACCTTTGGCGACATGGCGCTCGAAGCCGTTGTCGATGCGAGAGGCCGCTCCGGCCCGGGCTTCGCCGACGGGCCGAATGAGTGTTCCGCCAGTGACCACAGTAGCCGCGCCATCCAGAATGTAATGCACCTCGGTGCCTTTGGCGGGACCGGTGGCATGGGCCATGGCCGGCCCCGGCTTATCGCGGCGCACGATGTTGACGCGGTAATGCGATTCGTTGGCAATGGGGGCGGAAGACTGGTCGCCCCCCTTCGCCATGCTCTGCTGTAAAGCGGCGGCCAACTCCGCCGCATTCTTGAAGGTAGCGGGGAGCGGGCCCGCGGGATCGGCCGCCCAAAGCAGCGAACCGGCCGCGGACACCGCCAGTAGAACTCCAATCGACTTCAGCATGACGCCCTCCAATCCGGCATGTATCATCTCACGGGGTGACCGTGACTTTCACCTGAGGGTGGGTTTGGGTCGCCGCTACCGCTAGCCCGGAAGAGTCAAGGCGTCTTCGGGCAGCCCCGGTATATGATAAGACCAAGTCTGCGAAGGACGACGGTCGCAGCCCAATGAGCATAACCGACATCTTCATTCGGCGGCCCGTCATGACGACCCTGGTCATGCTGGGCATCGTCCTGTTCGGACTGATGGGATACCGCAGCCTGCCCGTCAGCGACCTGCCGAATGTGGACTTTCCGACAATCCAGGTGCAGGCATCGCTACCGGGAGCGAATCCCGAGACGATGGCCTCTTCGGTGGCCGCGCCGCTGGAGCGACAGTTTACAACTATTGCGGGCGTCGATTCGATGTCATCGACCAGCGCGCTGGGCTCCTCCAGCATCACGATCCAGTTTTCGCTGGACCGGTCGCTGGACGGCGCGGCGCAGGATGTGCAGACCGCGATTGCTACGGTGCTGCGCAAATTGCCGCCGAACATGCCGACGCCACCCACGCTGCGCAAGGTGAATCCGGCCGACCAGCCGGTTCTGGCGATGGCGATCTATTCGGAAACCGCGCCGCTTTCGATGATGGATGCGTTCGGTGAAGAAGTGCTGGCGCAGCGCATCTCTCAGATCAACGGCGTAGCCCAGGTGAACGTGTTCGGGCAGGCCAAATACGCGGTGCGCGCGCAGCTGGATCCGAACCTGCTGGCATCGCGCAATATCAGCATCGATGAAGTCGCGGACGCGTTGGGCAAACACAACGTGAACCTGCCGACGGGCATTCTCTGGGGGCAACACTGGGCTTACACGGTGCAAGCCGAGGGGCAACTGAGTACGGCGGCGCAATACCGGCCGATCATCGTTGCTTACCGCAACGGGTCGCCCGTGCGGCTGGAAGATCTGGGAAGGGTGATCGACGGCATTCAGAACGATAAGAACGGGAGCTGGTACGGGTCGATCCCATCGATACAGTTTTCGATCCAGCGGCAGCCGGGCGCGAACACGGTGGAGGTGGTCGACAACATCAAGGCGCAGCTGCCCGCTCTGCGCGAACAGATGCCGCCGGCGATGAAGCTGGACATTTTCTACGACCGGTCCTTTTCGATTCGCGAATCGGTCAACGATGTGAAGCTGACGCTGGTGCTGACGGTGGTCCTGGTGGTGGGGGTGATTTTCCTGTTTCTGGGAAATGCGTCGGCCACCATCATTCCGAGCCTGGCGCTGCCGATGTCGATCATCGGCACGTTCGCCGCCATGTACCTGTTGGGCTACACGCTCGACAACCTCTCGCTAATGGCGCTGACGCTCTCGGTCGGATTCGTGGTCGACGATGCGATCGTCATGCTTGAGAACATTGTCCGCCACATGGAAATGGGCAAGGCGCGGCTGCTGGCGGCGCTGGAAGGCGCGAGGGAAATCGGGTTCACGATTCTGTCGATGACGATCTCACTGGCGGCCGTGTTCATCCCCGTGCTGTTCATGAGCGGCATCATGGGACGGCTGTTCCACGAGTTCGCAGTCACCATCATGGTGGCGATCGGGATTTCCGGCTTCGTGTCGCTTAGCCTGACGCCGATGCTGTGCAGCCGCTTCCTCAACCCGCCTTCGGAACACCTGAACGGGTTCCAAAAAGTGTCCGAGCGCGTGTTCGACGGAATGCGGATGGTTTACGCGTGGACGCTGGAGCGCGTGCTCCGGCACTGCATTTTGACGCTGGCGACGGCGGCCGCGACGCTGGTGGCGAGCGTTTACCTGTTCGGACTGGTGCCGAAAGGATTCATTCCGCCGCAGGACGTAGGGCAGATCAACGGCTCTCTGGAAGGCCCGCAAGGCATGGCGTACGACGACATGGTGACGGCCACCCGGCGGGCGCAATCGATCGCCGAAGCGGATCCGGCGGTGGACGGGGTGCGCACCCAGGTGGCCGGCGGCACCAACAGCGCCTCCGCCGTGAATACGGCGCAGCTGAACCTGCACCTGCGCCCGCTGTCGGAACGGACCGATACTCCCGAGCAGATCATCGCGCGCCTGCGGCCGAAAATGGAACAGATTCCGGGTATCCGCGTCTATCTCACAAACCGGCCGTTAATCACGATCGGCGGCATTAACACCCGCAGCAATTACCAATACACGCTGCAGGCGCCGAACATTGCCGAACTGTACCGCGTAGCGCCTCAGTTCGAGCAGAAGATGCGCGCGGTGCCGGGGCTGACGGATGTCAACAGCGATCTGCAAAATGCGAATCCGACGGTGACGCTCGACATCGACCGCGATAAAGCATCGGCGCTCGGCGTGACGCCGGACGAGATCGAAAACACGCTATTCAGCGCATACGGCGCGCGGCAGGTTTCAACGATATTCACGCCGGTCGATGATTTCCAGGTGATTCTGGAAGTGGAGCCGAAGTATCAGATGGATCCGAGGGCGCTCGGCACGCTTTATGTTCGTTCGTCGGCCGGCAAACTGGTCCCGCTCGACGCGGCAGCCACCCTCCACATGGGAGTCGGGCCGCTATCGGTATCCCACCTCGGCCAAGCGCCGGCGGTCACGATTTCGTTCAACACGCAACCAGGCGTGTCGCTCGGCGAAGCGGTGGATCGGATCCAGCAAATGGCGCGCGAGACGCTGCCGGACGACGTAACCACCAGCTTCCAGGGCACCGCGGCGGCGTTTCAGGAATCGCTGAAAGGCATGGGCGTGCTGCTGTTGATGGCGGTGCTGGTCATTTACCTGGTGCTGGGTATTCTGTACGAAAGCTTCATCCACCCGATCACGATTCTGTCCGGCCTCCCCTCGGCCGGACTGGGGGCGCTGGCCACCCTGCTGCTGTTCCATGACGAGTTGAACCTGTATTCGTTCGTCGGCATCATCATGCTGATCGGTATCGTGAAGAAGAACGCGATCATGATGATCGATTTCGCGGTCGAAGCGCAGCGGGAGCTGAGCATGAGCCCGCGCGAAGCCATTCACGAAGCGTGCCTGGTGCGGTTCCGGCCCATCATGATGACCACGATGTCGGCGCTGATGGGGACGCTGCCGATCGCGCTGGGGCGGGGCGCCGGCGGGGAGGCGCGCCGGCCGCTGGGCCTTGCCGTAGTGGGCGGCCTGGTAGTGTCGCAACTGCTGACGCTGTACATCACGCCCGTGTTCTACACGTACATGGAGCGCGTGCGCGGTTTGCGAGGCTTCCGGCGTAGGAAGATTACGCCGGCAGAGTCGAGCGTGGCTGCGCGGCAAGGCGACTGACTGCGCTTATGCCGACCGGTGCAGCCCTGTGCCGGCAACGGGCATCCCGGGATCTCCGAGGTAAGGGGCTTCCAGCTCGCGAGTTTCCGGCTCGCAGCTCCGCTCTGCCGCGACAAACCATTTCTTCAATCGCAAGAAAGGTTTTTCCAGCAGGTTCCAGGACAGCGCAGCCAAGAGGAAGGCAATCGCAAAAACCGCCGGCGTCACGAACAGAGGATTACCCGCCAGATGTTCCGCTTTCGCCAAATCAAACGGAATCTTGTGAAAAAGGTAAATCCCATAGCTGATTGTTCCGGTCGCAATCAGGAACCGGTTCTTCATCGCGGCCTGGAACCAGCCCGGTTCGGAAAACAGGGCTAAGTAGACCAACGACAGCGCGGCAATCGCGGCGAGCGAGTGAACGAACCATCGGTTTCCGGGCAAATCCGCCAGAACCGCGAGCGGCGCCGCCACCAGGAAGGCAACCCAGGCGGCACGCGTGTATCGGGAAGCTCGAAAGTTCTCCGAACGAACCGCGACAGCGAGCAAGCCGCCTCCCATCAAGCCATCCAGCCTGCAAAACAGGTTGGAGTAAGTGTCCACGCCATGCCGCGAGAGGTAGAGCCGCAGCAGGGGTGAAAGGCAAATCACCAATACCGTAATCCGCCGCAACTGGCGCGCGGAACAGTATCGCACCACCCAAGGCCAAGCGAGGTAGAACTGCTCCTCCACCGCCAGCGACCACGTCACGCCGAGCAAACCCAGGGCGCCGGCAGGATCCGCCACCAGGAAATTCTGGAGAAATAGCGGGTAGGCCCACCAGGGCGACGATCGCGGCCCAAAAATCAAGGCGGATTCGGAAGGCTGCACCCATGGGAGGACGACAAAAAGGCAGAAGAGTAAGGAATAATACAGCGGCCAAATCCTCAGACAACGCCTTGCATAGAAATTTGTGAAATAGGCCTGCGAATCCCTGGTTTCGAGAAGAATGCCGGTAATGAGAAAGCCGGATAAAACGAAGAAGAGGTCCACGCCCATCCACCCGCTCTCGATCAACGGCCGGATTAACGGAATGGGGGACTTGCCCGCGGTGTTGTGCAGGACTACCAGCAAAACGGCGATGCCGCGAACAGCGTCGAGTTGAAGTATCCGTTTCGGCATAATCCTGTACCGAGGCAGTGGCAACGCTAGACTAACGTACTTTTGTATCGTTGTTACAGATCCGGGTGGTGCGGAAATAGTACTTTTTGACAAAAATCAGACAATAGTAGTCCCAAATGGGGCGTTGGAAAGCAGAGATCTCCGCCCGAACCCGTCCAGGGCTTACCAATTGTCGATATAAATCGGGTTTAGAGGCGGGCGGCCTTCGCACCAGTAGCGGTCGAAATCGGTGATGCCGGCCAGTTCCGCGAGCGCTTCTTCGTCGATCCACTGCCGGCCCGTACAGGCTTGAGGCTCCTGCGCGAAAATGGCGAGGGAGGCATCGCAAAGGATTTCCGGCGTCCGCCACTGAGAGCGGCCGGCCATGCCCCAGTTGATCGAAGCCTGGCTTTCAATGATCGTGCGGGGCCAGAGGGCGTTGGCCGCGATGTTGTCGGCGGCGTGTTCGGCCGCGATGCCGATAGCCAGGCGCGCCATTCCAAGCTTTGAAATCATGTAGGCCACTTTGCCCGGCGACGGCGTGTTTGACAACCTTGGGCACATATTCAATATGTGGCCCCACCGCTGCTTGATCATCTGCGGCAGCACGTAGTAAGACGCGACATAGGCGGCTCGCACGTTGACTCCCATCATGAGGTCGAAGCGCTTGGGAGGGGTTTGCAAAATTGGCTGCGCCCAGATAGCGCCGGCGTTGTTGACGAGGATGTCGAGACGGCCGAACTCGGCGATGGTGCGTTCCACCATGTTACAGATGGCGGCTTCATCGCGGACATCGACGGCAACCGCGAGGGCGCGGCCGCCCTGCGCGCGAACTTCGTCGGCCGTCTCGTGAATGCTGCCGGGCAGGCGCCCGGTGGAATGCTCGCTCTTGGCGGCAATCGTGACGGCTGCGCCCTGGCGGGCCAGGCGCAGCGCCAGCGCCTTGCCGATACCCCGGCTGGCGCCAGTGACAATGGCAACGCGGCCCGAAAGATCAGGATGCAGCGCTGACTTGCCGGCAGCCACTAGGAAATCATGACCTTGCGCGGGAACTGGGCATTGTCTTCGAGGAATGTTTTCTTGCGCTTCAAATCGGCCGCAGTCGGCTGCTCGGTGCCATTGGCGTCGGCGGCGCGAGAAACGATCGTGTGCTCGCCCGGCGTGGCGCCCTGCCAGTCGTACGCGAAGAGCTTCCAAGAATACTGGCTGTTCGATTTGTCGAGCCGGGCCGGCTGCCACGCTCCGCCGTCAACCTGCACCTCGACGGACTTGACCGGGGCGCCATCGTTTAAGACGAATCCAAAAATCTGGTGACCGGACGAGGTCTTTTTCACTCGCGCGATCACCGATTTGATGTGCATGCGGGTGACTTCGGTCTCGATCCACTGGGTCTGCGGATCGTTGTCCTCGCCGGTGCCGCCGACGCCGCGCAGAGTGCGGTACCAGCGCGCCTGGTAGTTGCCAAGATAGCGGTCTTCCTGCAGGTGGACCTCGGAGAGCCATTTCACGTTGGCCACGCCGTACCAGCCCGGCACAAGGAGCCGGACCGGGAAGCCCTGATTGCGGGGGAGAGGTTCGCCGTTCAGCGCATAAGCCACCAGGACGTCGGGCTTCATGGCGTTTTCGAGCGTCATGCTCCTCCCGAACTGCTGTTCCAGCTTGAAGGTCTGCTGGCGGAAAACAATGTCGAGCGGGCCGCGGTCGGCGCCCATGAACACGACCTCCCGCGCCTTAGGGTGGATGCCGAGCTGCCGCAGAATTGAATGCAGCCGGACTCCGGTAAAGCGGCCGTTGGAGCAGAGTCCTTCCATGGCGCGGGCACTGTTCCCGGAGCACTCGTACCCGTTGACAATCTCGGTGGACTTCATGGCGCGCAAGTCGCTGAGCGAAAATTCCGCGGGCTTGTTCACCATGCCGGTGAACTTCAGCCGGTACGTATTCGGGTCAATCTCCGGCTTATTGAAGTGCTGAGTGCCGAAGAACTGATCGATGGGTGTGATCGGCCCGTCGATTTTGCGGATATCCAGCAGGCGCGTGGGCGCGCTGGGATTATTCGGGTTGAAGGTTGCGGGAATGTCGGTGAAGGGGACGTCGGTTTCCCCCTCCGCCAGCGCCGGCAGGCTCCATTCCGGCATCATCGCCAGCAGGCTGGCCGCCGCCAGCCCTTTCCGCAAGGTTTCTCTCCGGCTGATCGGTTCGTCCATATACCATCTCCCCCCCGCAAGGGCGTCTAGCTAAAAGTGTAACGATGATATCAACAAGCCAGCGGTCATTGCCACTTGTATCGAGGCCCGCCATGCGGCCGCGAATTAGACGATAATTAAGGATAGGGATCGAAAGATCCCGAACTCTATTTCTCTCGCTGGAGTGATCCGAATGAGCGTGAAGCTTCTGGCACCAAGCGCCATCCTGCTGGCTGGTTTTGTTCTCTGCACGTCTTCGGTCTACGGAACGCCCGAGTACGCCAAGAAAGAAAAGAAGGCCTGCAACTACTGCCATACCAAGATGGTTTCCGACAAGGCAGAAATGGCGAAGAGCCTGAACGATACGGGCAACTGCTACAAGAGTAACGAGCACTCCTTAGCCAAGTGCGCATCGAAATAGCATAGATCGGGCCCGAAGCCCGGGCGAACGCAGCGCGGGCAGGCGCTTACTCGACGAACTCTTCGAGTCCCGCAGTGAGGCTGATTTCGCCGGCTTCGGCCATCTGGCGCGCCGTTGCGATCAGAGACTGTTGGGCGTTCTGCACGTCTTTGATGCGGACCGGGCCCAGCGCCTGCATATCCTCCGTCAGCATCTCGCCGGCGCGCTGCGACATGGCGGCCATGAAGTGCTTCTTGATTTGCGGGCTGCTGCCTTTGAGTGCGAGAGTGAGGACCTTGCGGTCGACCTTGCCCAGCAATTTACGGAGCGCGTCCTGGGTGATATTGAGCAGATCTTCAAACACGAACATGATCTGCCGGATCTCGTGTCCGAGCGTCGGATCATCGTTGGTGATCTCTTTGAGGATCTCCTCGCTGGCGGTCGGATCGATTCGGTTCAGCAATTCGGCGACGGTGCGCACACCGCCGAACGATTCAAGGCTCGATTCGCCCACGACGCGGAGTTTGGAGCCGATGATCTTGGCGAGCCGGTTGGTGACGTCCGGCGAAACCTGGTCCAGCGCGGCCATGCGGCGCGCCACCTGGGCGCGTAGTTTCTCGGGCAGTTCCCCGAGCACACGCGCGGCTTTGCTGGTGTCCAGGTTGCAAAGAATCAAGGCCAGCGTCTGCGGATGCTCGCGCTGAACAACTTTCGCCAGTTGCTGGGCGTCGGCCTTGCGCAGAGTATCGACATTCGACGAGTCGGTGCCGACCGAGCGCAGCAGCCGCTCGGCCATACGCTTGCCGGTCTCCGGCCCGAATGCGGCCAGCAGCACCGAGGTGGCGTACTCGACGCCGCCGGAAGCCGCCGCCGCGGGGTTCTCCGCGGTTGCCAAAAACTCTTTCATCACGGCCTGACGCTCGCCATGGCTCATGCGCCCCAGCGTGCTGATCTCTCGGGTGATGTCATGGACCTGCTCCTCGGTCAATTGGCGGAGGATGGCGGCGCTGGCCTCATCGCCCAGGCTGGTCATGAAGATCGCGGCCTTGCGCTTGCCCGGCACCAGAATGTCGGCGTCGATTTCGTGGGCTATGCTGCGAGCGGCCGGAGGATTCAGTGCCGTGGTGGGAGTTGCCATGCGAGGCTGATTGTAAGCAAGTCGAGTTCCTTCCGGCAATCCCGAATTTTCCGCGTCTGCGGGTTACGGCAAACCCAGCCAGAGCCGTCAAAGTTTTGACGGTGTCAAGCGGAGGGCCGGGCGCAAGTCCGAAAAATCCATGAGCCGACGCGCATTGGCCACTCC
>DATGII010000061.1:0-14015 GCA_035295805.1 Bryobacteraceae bacterium
CACGGGCATCGCCCGGGTTACGTGGACGACTTCCACGGGTAGCTTCGGTAACGCCTCGGGGACCACAAACTGGACCGCAGAAGTGCCGCTACTCATAGGGACCAATGTAGTCATCATCCGCGCCTATGATTTATCGGCAAACTCCGCCTGGCGCGCACTCACCGTTGTCCGACGATAGAAGAACTTTTCACCTTAGTACCTCCGTTTTTTGCGGCAAATAGCCGATACCACCAGTAGCCGTATGAAACGCACTACGCCGGAATTACTGACACCGGCTTCGGACGAAACGCCGGCTCGCGCCACTGGAGACGAATGCGCCATCAGTGAAACGGAAGCGATTGTCATCGCAGTTGCGCAGGCCGTGGAACAGCGGGATCCCCACACCGCCAGGCATTGTGAGCGGTTGGCGTTTATCAGCCTGGCATTGGGAATGGCCCTGCGGCTGGATCGAACCAGCTTGATGGCTTTGTATCGCGGCGGCTTTCTGCACGACGTCGGTAAAATCGGGATTCCCGACGCCATTCTGTTTAAACCGGGCCGCCTCACGGCCGACGAATGGGTCGTGATGCGCAGTCACACGGTCCGCGGAGAGGAGATTTGCCGGCACATGAAGGCGCTAAGCCCGGTGCTGCCCATCATTCGTCACCATCACGAGCGCTGGGATGGTTCCGGGTATCCGGATGGTTTGCGGGGCCGGCAGATTCCGTTACTCGCGCGGGTGTTGCAGATTTCCGACATTTACGACGCGCTCACCAGCCCGCGGCCGTACAAGCGCGCCTATTCGGTCAAGGAAGCGCTTCGAATTATCGCCAGGGAAACCGATCGAGGATGGCGCGACCCGGAGATCGTCACCTTGTTTTTCAAGCTGCACGACAACGTGATTTCCCGAATTGACGCACTCAACCTGACAGAGGAGCGCCGGTTTGATGCCATGCACCGCACCCTGACGTGCCTGGGTGACGCCTTGAAGGCATGCAATGGGGACCTCGGCGATTTCCGGAAATCGCCGGCTAGTGTCCGTACTTCTTTTCCCCCGCTTCGATCCGCGCCCCGATCCGGTTCTCCTTGGGGGGCAGTGGACAAGTCGCGAAGGGGGTGAACGCACACGGCGGGTTGTAAGCCTTGTTGAAATCCAGAACCACGGTTCCGTTCTTGGGCAGGTCCGTGTACAGGAACCGTCCGGCTCCGTAGGTCTCCCTGCCGGCGGTCTCATCGCGAAAAATGAAGAACAATTCCTTCGCGCCGGGTTCCTCCAGCACGGGATACAGCCGGAATTCCCGGCCTTGCAGTTGGAAGACGACGTAGCCGGGGCTGTCGTCGAGCTCGGTCTGCCCCACGATATTGGCAATCGGGATTTTGCGCGCCTCGGCCACAAACCGCGCCGTCACCCGGTATTCTTCCCGAGCGGGGAAATACTCCAGACCGTGGAACTCGCGCAGGAACTGGCTGTCGGGATCCTTCAGCCGAATGCCAAAGCGGTCACCGCGCTGGATGACATACAAACGCAGGCGGCCGGCCTGCACCAGATCCTCGCTGTCCGGGCGGAGTTCGCGGCTGCTCCCGTTCACCTTGGCGATGACCTTGCCTTTTTGCAATTCAAAGATGCCCGCCTGGGCCGGGCCGGACGGCAGCACCACTTCATTGCCCGCCGCGGCGCCGAATCGGTTGGCGCCCTCCCGCAGCCAAAACAGGCCGGTCACCGTCAGCCAGCCGCCGTCGCGCCGCAACCCGGCCTCGCGCTGGCGCCGCCATTCTGCGATTTCCGATTGATAACCCGTTGCTGCCATCAAGACACCGGCTGCCGAAACGCAGGCGAGTACGAAGGCCAGTTTGGGCGCGCCCATTCAGGCTTCTCCGTCTGCCGCGAGCACCTGCTCGAGCATTCCCGCGAATTCTTCCGATTTGCGCTCGACCCGCTCTTTCAGCGAGTGGAGATCGCGCTCCATGGTGCGCAGCTTATCCGCCAGGTGCAGACAGGCCAGCACGGCGATGCGGGTTGAATCGGCATTGGGAACCTTGGCCGCGATCGAAAGCATCAGGTCGTTAACGCTGGCGGCGACTTCCTCGACTTCTCGCGAATCGCCCGACGCAAGCAGCGTATACGGCCGGCTCAGGATGGTCACCCGCACCTGCTGTTTTTCGGTCGCGTTGGTTTGCACGGGGTTCCTCCAGCCCGCGCCCGCTCAGGCGCTCAACTGGTCGATCTGGCCCAGCAGTTTTTCGATCCGATTGCGGACCTGCTTCCGCTCCGCTTGCAGCGCCTGAACCTCCTCGGAAAGGCGCGCGGCTTCGGCTTTGGCTTCGGCCGCCTCTTCCTCGGCAGCGGTTTTTTCGGCTCGGAGACGCGCCACCAGGTCGATGGCCTGCTGGATGCGTTGCTCCAGGCTCCCTAAGGAATCGATATCTTGCACAGCAGCACTACTCATGATTTCTCCAGCCCGGCTTTGGCGGTAGCAACCAGTTGTCGGAAGGCGGCGTCGTCGGCCAGCGCCACTTCGGCCAGCACCTTGCGATTCAGGTCCAGCCCCGCTGCCTTCAAACCGTGGACGAATTTGCTGTACGAGATGCCTGCCTCGCGGCAGGCGGCGTTGATGCGGACGATCCACAACGACCGGTAATCCCGCTTCTTGTTCTTCCGCCCCGTGTAGGCGAACTTCAGGCCGCGCTCGACGGCCTCCTGGGCCGCCCGGTACAGCTTGCTCTTGGTAAGGAAGTAGCCCGAGGCTTGTTCGAGCGTCTTCTTCCGCGACGCCCGCCGATGAGTTCCGCGTTTGACTCTAGGCACGTTTCATCTCCTTCAATCACGTTTTCTTTGTTGGCGGATCGGGCACGTGCCACGCGCACCGTCCGCGCACACCGGCCGCTTCCTAATACGGAAGCATTCGCTTCAATGCGGGCTGATTGGACGGGTCAGCCACTACGTTCTTGTGCAGCTTCTTCTTGCGCTTGTGCGGCTTCGAGGTCAGGATATGGCGGCCAAAGGCATGACTGCGAACCACTTTGCCCGTGCCGGTCTTCTTGAACCGCTTGGACGCACCTTTGTGAGTCTTCAACTTCGGCATATAAGGATTCCTGGATTCGATCAGGAAAGACCCTCAAAGTATAACACGCTGCCTGCGGTAACGCCGCCGCCGATTGGGCCCAAGCCGGATCAAAACCGCACTGCCGCCGGCGATTCGCTCCGCAGTTTCTTTACCGCCTCGATCACCCGGGCGGCCGCGAAGTCGATCTCTTCTTCGGTGTTGAATCGCCCGACGCCAAACCGCACCGCGCCGCGCACCGCTTCCGGAGTGAGTCCCAGAGCCTTCAGCACATGGCTGGGCTCCGGCGCCGCCGAACTGCAGGCCGATCCGGTCGACAGCGCCACGTCCGGGAGGCTCAGGAGTAGAGCAGCCGCATCGACCGATCCGAAGCTGACGTTCAGATTGCCGGCCAGCCGGTGCTCGCGCGATCCGTTCACGGTCACGCCATCCAGTTCGCTTTCCAGTTTCCCCGACAGGCGGTCGCGAAGCCCGCGGATGCGCGCGCGTTCTGAATCCATTTCCGTCGCGCAGATCTGGCATGCCGCGCCGAACCCGGCAATCGCCGGAACGTTGAGAGTGCCGGAGCGGTATCCGGATTCGTGCCCGCCGCCATCCATCTGCGCGACCAGCGGCGCCCGCGGCGCGCGTCTCCTGACATACAGGGCGCCAATTCCTTTAGGGCCATATATCTTGTGCGCAGTCAAAGAGATCAAGTCGATATTCTGATCTTCCACTTCAATCGAAACCTTGCCCAACGCCTGGGCCGCGTCGCAATGAAAAACGATCCCGTGTTCGCGGCAGATCGCACCGATTTCGGCGATCGGCTGCAGCACCCCGATCTCGTTATTGGCGAACATCACGCTTGCCAGGACAGTCTCAGGGCGGATCGCCTCGCGCAGCCGGTCCAGGTCGATGCGCCCATCCGAACGCGGCGGCAGCACCGTGACCGCGACGCCCCGTTTTTCGAGGTGACGCACCGGATCCAGCACCGCCCGGTGTTCCGTGGCCATGGTGACAAGGTGATTGCCGCGACCCCGGAACGCCTCCATCACTCCCTTCAGAGCCAGGTTGTTGGATTCGGTGGCGCCGCTGGTGAAGATGATCTCGCGCGGCTCGGCCCCGATCAGAGCCGCTATCTGCCGGCGCGCGTGCTCCACCGCCTTCTCCGCTTCCCAGCCAAACCGGTGGGTCCGGCTGGCGGCGTTGCCGAACTTGGGACCGAAATACGGCAGCATGGCTTCGAGCACGCGCGGATCAACCGGTGTGGTGGCGTGATGATCGAGATAAATCGGTTTGTGCATGGCCGTCAGGCGCCTGCTTCCATTGTGATCTACCCGCGCCGCCGGTTGTCGCGCGCGCCAAAAATGACGGATACTGGTTTTTGCCGGGCCTTTGCTGAGCCATGCCCAAACCAACGGTTTCTCCAGAAGTGGAAATCCTGGAGCGGGAGCAGTTGGTTCCTCTCTATCGCGTCGTCCTGCTCGACGATAACGATCACACGTACGACTACGTCATCGAGATGCTGCAGACGATTTTCGTTTTCACCACCGATCAGGCGTACCGGCATGCCGAGGAAGTCGACCGCTCGGGCCGCACCGTGTTGATCACGTGTGAGCTGCCGCAAGCCGAATTCGCCCGCGATCAGATCCACGGCTACGGTCCGGACTGGCGCCTGATTCGCTCGAAAGGATCCATGTCGGCGATCATCGAGCCTGCCACTGAAGGCGCGGCTTCGTAAACCCAAAGCCCCGCCCAACCTGGTCACCAACATTCGTTAGGTTTTTGATCACGCTCTATCAATGGTTTGCACCTCCGAATCGGCGGGGCCAATGCCGCGCATCTGTCAAGTTGAGAGTGGAAGCAATATGGCAATGCTCACTGTCAACGCGGCCGGTCCCGAGATCACAGCCTTACAAAACCGCTTGCGTCAACGAGGGTTCGATCCGGGTCCAAGCGACGGTGCTTTTGGTCCCGCAACCCGGTCCGCCGTCATGGCCTTTCAACGCAACCAAGGCCTGGTAGCTGATGGCGTTGTGGGACCGCGCACCGCAGCCGCGCTGGGGTTGATCGCTCCGGCCGATGTCCCCTCCGCGCTTCCGGGCGTTACGCTGCACATTGTTTCGCAAATGTTCCCGGTAACTCCGGTTGGCAATATCCGGCGAAACTTACCGATCGTTCTCGATGCGTTGATTGCGCCACAACTGACGGGCAAGAGCATGGTTTTGATGGCGCTTGCCACGATCCGCGCCGAAACCGAATCGTTCGAGCCGATCAGCGAAAGCCCGTCACGGTTCAACACATCTCCCGGCGGCCTGCCGTTTGACTTGTATGACCACCGTAAGGACCTTGGCAATACCGGCTATCCCGATGGAGCGCGTTTTTGCGGCCGCGGCTTCGTTCAACTGACGGGCCGGGCAAACTATCAGGTTCACGGCGCCGCGATCGGCCTGGGTGATCAGCTGATCGATAACCCCGAGCTCGCGAATGATCCCCAGATCGCTGCGCGGCTGCTGGCCAGTTTTTTGAAAGCCCGGGAACTCGCGATCCGTCGCGCGCTCCTCGACGGCGAGCTGAAGACGGCGCGGCGGCTGGTCAATGGCGGCACAACCGGGCTGGATCGATTCCAGGACGCCTATCGCATCGGCGCGCGGCTCATTCCCGATCCGGCTCCGCAGAGCGCGGCGGCGTAGGCGCAAAACCGTGCTGGCGGCACGGCCGCCGCAATCGGATTTTCGCGCGCGACCGCTGTTATTATGGCTAAATGAAGTGGATCCACCGTGTACTTGTCCCGGCGTGTGCCGTCTGCCTGTGGGCGCAGGACCCGTCCAAACCGGCGTCCGCCGCCCCTTCGCCCGCAAGCACTCCGGCTGCCTCTCTACCCGCCGCTGCTCCCGACAAGGTCATCATTTCGGCAGGCGATTCGAAGATCACCGCCGCTCAGTTCAACGCCCTCATTGAAATGCTGCCGGATCAAAATAAAACCGCCATCAAGAGTGCAGCGGGCCGGCGGCAATTTGCCGACGAGATCGTGCGTGTTTTGATCCTCGCCCAGGAGGCAAAGCGCCGCAAGCTCGATCAAACGGCCGAATACAAGGCCCAGGCGCAGTTTCAGCAGCAAAATCTGCTGGCGGGCAAGGCCTACGCCGATCTCGGCAAGGTCGATGAAGCCGAGGCGCGAAAGTATTTTGAAGAGCACAAAGCGGATTTCGAGGAAGTCCGGGCGCGTCATATTCTGATTCGGGTCTCGGGTTCACCGGTACCGCTGGACCCCGGTAAAAAGGACCTCACCGATGCCGAAGGCCTCGCCAAGGCCAAGGAGCTTCGCCAGAAGATTGCCGATGGCGCGGATTTTGCGCAAGTGGCCGCGGAGGAGTCCGACGATGCTTCCAAGAGCGCCGGCGGCGACCTCAACTTTTTCCACCACGGCCAACTCGTGCCGCCCTTCGAGCAGGCGGCCTTCGCGTTGAAAGTTGGAGAAGTCAGTGAGCCGGTCCGCACACCATTCGGCTACCATCTCATTAAGGTGGAGGCCCGTAAAGAGCCCGACTTCGAGCAGGCCCGGCCCGAAATCGAAAAGCGGCTGATGCCGCAGCGGTCGAAGGGCGCGGTCGAAGATCTGGTGAAGAATGCGACTGTGACTCTGGATCCCGATTTCTTCGGCGAGCCCGAGACCCGCCCGCCCGCCAAGTAAGTGCAGACCTCAAAACTGGTCCTTACTTGTCCGCAGTGCGCGTCCACCGACGTGTATTACACGTGCACGCCCAATTGCTGCTTCAACCACGTTTGCGGCAGCTGCGGTACCACGTTTGAGCCGGTGACCCGGCGCACCGGCGGCATTTTGACTGCCGTGATCCCGCCCGACCCGCTGCCCGAGGCCGCCGATCCGACGGTGGCGTGCGCCAAATGCGATGCCACCGCCGTCTATCGAACCGCCGATGGCGCTCTGGTCTGCGCCCAGTGCGGTTCCGTCCTCGACCTCGAGTACACCGAAGTGGCTCCGGGGTGATTTACCTCCAGATACTGTGTTACTCTCCAATTAGACGTGGATTGATTTAGGGCTTCAGGCCCGGCTAATTGCAACCACGAAAAAAAGTGCTAAAGGCGAGTCGGTCCGAATGCAATTTTGACCCTGGCGCCTTCAGGCTCCAGGGTTTTTGTTTTCGAGCCGCCCTTCGCCGGATGCTGGAGGATGGTTATGAGCGTCTGGGCGGATATTCCTGCCGCCGCGCTTTCCGGGAGTTCCGGAGCGCTGGTTTCGATTTCCATTGACGTGCCTGCCCGCGATCTTGAAGATTTGCTGGAAACTTTGGCGCGTCTTTCCTTTCCTGTGAACCCGCAGATCTATCACGAGGCTGCGATGGTCTACGTATTTGCCGATGGCAGCCAAAAGACGGAAGCCGCCACTCTGGTCGAATTCCCCGCGTATGCCGGCCAGCTGGCGGAGGTCCGCGAGGGCTTGGCCGGTGCGGGATTCAATCCCTCGCGGGTCCAGGTGATTGATATGCTGGCCGCTATCCATGGGGAGCCGCTGCTGGAGGCGGCGCCTCCGGGAGTTCCCTACGCCGGTCGCTTCCGGCAGAGATTTCGCGCGGCGCCGGCTGTGCGTTAGTATCCGAACCGCTCTTCCGCCCAGGGATCCCCGCGCATATGGTAGCCGTTGGCTTCCCAGAATCCGGCCCGGTCTTCCGCGGTGATCTCGACGCCGGCCACCCATTTGGCGCTTTTCCATGCGTAAAGGCGCGGAATGACGAGCCGGGCCGGGCCGCCGTGTTCGGGTGAAATTGCCTCGCCATCGTGGAACAGCGCCACAAGCGCGTCTTCTGCCAGGAAGTCCGCCAGCGGCAGATTGGTGGTCCAGCCGCGGTCATGCCCGTGGACCACGACATACCCGGCTTCGGCCGGCGCACCGCCCGCGCGCCGGATGAGTTCGCGGGTAGACACCCCTTCCCATAAGTTGCCTAACCGCGACCACCGCGTCACGCAGTGGAAGTCGCCGAAGACTTTGGTGCGGGGCAGCCCGCTGAACTGTTCCCAATCCCACTCGATCTCGTGCGCCACCAGGCCGCTGATGCGAAAACGCCATTCGCGCAACTCGATCTCGGGAGGCCCGCTAGCGTCCAGAATCGGCCACTTTTTCGTCCGGGTCTGGCCGGGCGGGACGCGCTGTCGGCGCCGAACGTCAGGACTGATCACGACGTCGGAGGCGAGACCGTCCGGCGACGGGATCTCGTCGCCCTGGGTCTTCGTTTGATCCATTTCGAAGGTGCCGGACATGTTATCGCTTCATTTTATCGGCTCGTCAGACTCGTAGCGCAGCCGGCCCAGTACTGCACTACAAGCCAGGTAGAAAATTTCCACGTTTCCTTGGCGGAAAAATTGCTTCATAATGAACGCAAGAACTCCGGTGTATTCGCTAAGACCGGAAACCGAGGTAGCGGCGGTATGCGGATGTCGGCTGGTTTCGAGAGAGGCGCTTGCCGGCGCACAAATCTCCACGTATGCGGTGTGCTCCTTATTACTGCGGGCGCTACCTTCGCCCAAGGCGTCGTGCCGGGCGGGATCTCGCGGTTGTTCACCTCCGATGCCGCCATTCTGGAATCGCAAGAAGCACGCAAAGACCTGCCGTGTTCGGTCACATCTGTTAAGCCGGTGCTCGGTTTCGACCTCAAATTCCACTCCGGTTACGAAGTCAGCATTCCCTTGAAAGAATTGTCCGGGGAGGGAAACCTCCTGACCATGGTTTTCCGCGTCGTTCCCGATGCCGACCCCGATGACGCCATGTACCTTTCCCAGCGCATGTCGGTGCCCTCCATCGCCGATGATTCCAAGGGTGATGCCTACCTGCGGGGCAGCTTCGACCTCGGTGAAGGGAAGTACCATATCGACTGGCTGATGCGCGATCGCAGCGAACGCTTTTGCTCCTCGAGCTGGGACGTCGAGGCCGCTTTGCCGACCAAAGACAAGGACATGATGCTCGATATCGCCGCCAATCGCATCGAGCCGGTCGACACGGAACCGTTCAAGCAGGAGCCCCCCATTGAACGCGAGCAGAACGAACCTCCGCTGAACGTTAAGGTGATGGTAAATTTCGCGCCGCAGAACGCCCTGTCGGCCACCTTGCAGCCGCTCGATACCAATGCGCTGGTTTCCATCCTGCGCAACATCGCGCGCGACCCCCGCATCGGGAAATTTTCGATCGTCGCCTTCAACATGCAGGAGCAGCGGGTCATATACCGCCAGCAATCCGCTTCCCAGATTGATTTTCCAGCCCTGGGCGAAGCCCTCCGATCGCTGAACCTGGGCACCGTGGATTTGAAGAAGCTCGAGCAGAAGCATGGAGATACGGACTTTCTGGCGAGCTTGATGAAAGGTGAGATGAAAAGCGGTTCGGACCAGCCGGACGCAGTCATCATCGCCGGCCCCAAGGTGATGCTCGATGACTCGGTGCCGCAGGATGCGCTGAAGGAAATCGGGGAGCCGAAGTTCCCGGTTTTTTACATGAATTACAACGCGAATCCCCAGGCCAACCCGTGGCGGGACGCGATCGGCTCCGCGGTCAAGTACCTGAAAGGGGCCGAATACACAATCAGCCGTCCGCGCGACCTGTTTTTTGCCTGGAGCGAAATCATGGGCCGTATTGTAAAATCAAAGTTCGGGAGGACGTCGCCGATTCCGATTCCGTCCGCCCCCTGACACATGCAAGGTTTCGCCATCGCGCTCGCCGCCCTGTTCGCAAGCTCTCCTGCCTTTTCACAACAGTTTGGCGCCGCGGAAAACCTGGCCCCCTACATCCCCACTCCGCAAGGAATTGTCGAGAAAATGCTCGAGGCCGGCCATGTGAAGCCGGGTGACTTGGTTTACGATCTCGGCAGCGGCGATGGGCGCGTCGTGATCACCGCTGCGCAAAAATTCGGCGCGCGCGCCGTTGGTGTCGAATTGCGGGCCGATCTTTGCCGCATCGCCGGCGACCGGATCAAAGCGCTGGGCCTGCAGGACCGGGTCCGCATGGTTCAGGGCAGCGCGCTGCATGTGGACCTGAGCCCGGCCGATGTCGTCACCATGTTTCTGCTGACCAGCTCCAATGAGCGGATGAAGCCGAAGCTGGAAAAGGACCTGAGACCGGGTACCCGGATCGTTTCCAACCAATTCCCTATAAAAGGCTGGAAACCGGCCGATGTCGTGAAGACACGGGGCGGTTCGATGGAACACACCATCTACGTCTACGAAATCGGCCGCACGAATTAGGCTTTCCCGGCTACCAGCCCGGCATCGGCCGCAGCCTCGCGGCGTTACTTTTTCCCCGTGGAATTGCTGACGTTCAGAGCCAGATAGTTTTCGATCTTGGCGCTGTTTCGCTGCACTTCGTAGTAAGCCGCCTTGAGCAGGCTGTCTTTCCGGTTCATGAGCGTTTCGCGGATGCTCTGCTGAACGCGGGGGTCGTTCAACTCGCGCTGGCCGGCCGGCTCCTTTGAGATCACCTTCAGGATGCGGTAGCCCTCCTGCGAATGAATCGGGCCGGAGACGGCGCCCGGGGGCAGCGAAACCACCATTTTGCGCAGTTCCGGATTGGCGCGCTCGAGCGCGGATTCCGGCACGAAACCCATGTCGCCGCCGTTGGGCGCCGTATTCGGATCCTCGGAGTAATTCTGCGCCAGCATCGCGAAATCGTCGCCCCGCTTCAAGCGTGCATCGATGTCGAGAATCTTGGTTTTGGCTTCCGTGTCGTTTTGCGCTTTGCTGTTCTTCAGGTTGCGTATGTTGGGATCCGGGTTTGGCGTCACCAGGATTTGCGCCATGTGAACCTGCGGCTCCGCGAGATTAAAGCTGGCCTTATTGGCGTTGTAAAAATTGGCCACGTCGGCGTCGGTAATGGTGATGTGCGAAGTAATTTCTTTGTTGATGAGCTTGTCGATCGTCAGCTGGCGCCGCAGCTGGGATTTGAGATCGTCCACCGTCATCTTGCGCGCCGCCAGCTGGCGCTCGAATTCTTCTTTGGTGTACGGCGCCTTCATCTTGTTGAACTCGGTGTCGACATCGGCGTCTACGGCCGTGAGGCCCAGCTTCTCGGCCCGCTGCAGCAGCAGTTCGCTGTTGATGAGGCTGCTGAGCACATCGAGTTTCTGCATCATCACCTGGTCTTCGCTCGAACCTTCTACCGGCTGCGGATATTGCGATTGATAGGTCTTGTCGAGCTCCGCGTACGTGATGGGGTGGTTATTGACGATGGCGGCGACGTTGGCGGGAGGAGCCTTCTTGCAGGAAACAAACGACAACGCGGCCGCGAAGGCGGCTGCCGGCAGGATGAAGCGCTTCATTGTGAAATTTCATTGTAGCTCGGGATACATCAGCCGCTCGCATTCAGGGCTCTACCACCGAAAGGATTGTCAGCGGCGCGTTGCCCTCCAGCCGGTTGTTTACGAACAGAAACAGCATACGCTTGTCCTCGCGGGCGCGGCCAATCAGCACGCGCATGGATTCGCGTGCTTCCGGAAAAGGGTCCTGCACCTCGCGATACGGCGTAAAGAGTGTTACGGCATCCTCGTAATTGCGCCCCCGCCGCAGCAAGGCCCGCGCCACCAGGAAATCGGCGGTCACCGAATCGGGAATCGCCATCTGGTGCCGCAGTTCCGGCATCTTCGACCAGGCGTTATACACGTGGGCGATGCCGTGGCTGCGCAAACACGCGAAGTAGTCCTTTTCCAGGAATTCCGGGTTGCGGATCTCGACCGCGTAACGAAACTCCGCCGGCAGGGCGGCGAGGAACGGGTCGAGACGATCGAGAAATTCCGGCAACTCGGCAAAGCTGCGCCGGCCAAACGCTCCGAATTCGAAGATCAGCAGCGCCGCCTTGGCGCGATACGGAAGCAGCGGGCGGAGAAACATCTCCTGCAGCATGTGGTGATCGAGGAAGGCTTCATTCGGTTTGCCGCCTTGCGCCCCGTAGCGCGGATGCGACGGAAATACCTTGCAGGTGATCTGTTCGGGAACTTTGAAGGCGAAACGAAAGGTCTCCGGCGTCTGCTGGAAGAGTCTGCGCCAGAAATCCTCGGAGGGGAACTGGTAAAACGCGAAATCGCCGCACACGGTTGGGAACGTTTCGGCGTACTCGCGCAGGCACTCGGCCTCGAAACGCTGACGGGAAAACTTGCCGCGCGCCAGATAGCGCTCGCGCGAGTAAATCTGGCCGAGCCAGCCCTCGTACTTCCAGGAACTGCCGCCGATGTAAATGTTCTCGGAAGCGAGCGAGCGGAGCCGCGCCGCGAGGGCGTCCCGGTCGAAGGCGCCGGGCTCCTCGAACAGCGGACCTACCACGCGCGCGCGGCTCGATAGTAGAACGGATCCGATCCGGCTTCGATCATCCCGTCCGGATTTAAACGCACGATGCCCGGCGCCGCGCCGCTGTTATAGCGCGAACGCATTTCGATCTTGTGATTCCGCCGCCCCAACTCCGTCACCACCGAGGGCGCCGTCCGTTCATCGAGCAGCAGCGTGCCGGGACTCATCGCGTGATTATCGAAGCTCGACACCAGGTGTTCGGTCTGGAAGCGCGGCGCCTCGACCGCATTTTCCGTGTTCATGCCGAACTCCATCGCGTTGAACAAGACCTGTATCAGCGATTGTTCCTGATTGTCGCCGCCGGGAGTCGATAGCGCCACGACCGTATGATCAGGCCGCACCACGAGAGTCGGGCTCAGCGTCACGCGCGGGCGTTTTCCGCCGGCCAGTTCGTTGGGATGGCCTGGAACCAGCAGGAAGCTTTGAGCGCGCTCGGTGAGCGGGATTCCGGTATCGCCCGCGATTACGGATGGAAGCCAGGCGCCGGACGGCGTTACCGAAAATGCGATCCCGTCTTTATCGATTACGTCCACGCAAGTGGTGTCCTTGGCGAGCAGTGCATCATCGAGCGGATAACGCGCAATCTCCGTTTGGGCCGGGTGGCGCGGCGGGTGCGGCCCGATCTGCCCCGGCCGGAAATCCAGCGAGGCGGTCGTGCCGATCAGTTTGCGGCGCTCGCCCGCATACTCTTTCGAAAGCAGCCGCTCCTCGGGAATGTGCACGAACTTCGGATCGCCGTAATACGTGTCGCGGTCGGCGTACGCCAGCTTCAACGCCTCCACCAGCGTGTGAATATACTCGGCCGAGTTATACCGCATCGCCGCCAGGTCGTAGCTGTCGAGAATATTCAAGGCTTCGATCATGGTCGGACCCTGGCTCCAGAAGCCCGGCTTATAGACCGTGTAGCCGTGAAACGTCGTGGAAACCGGCGCTTCGGGTTCGAGCCGGAAGGCGGCCATGTCCTCGTAGCGAATCAGCCCGTTATTCTCTTTCGAGAATTCGTCGATCTTGCGTGCGATTTCGCCGCGATAGAAATAGTCGCGAACCGCGTCGAGCGCCTTGGCGCGGGTGGCGCCGGCAGCCAGAGCTTTCTTTTCGACTTCGGCCATCGATCGGAGAGTATGGGCCAGTTCGGGTTGATGAAAAATCTCGCCCACCCGCGGCGGCCGGCCGTTCGGAAGAAACACGCGCCGCGACGACGGCCATTTTTCCAGGTACCGCACCGTGCGTTGAATGGTCGACGCGCGCAGTTCATCGATAGGAAACGCGTCCGCGAGTTCGATCGCTGGTTCGACTACTTCGCCGAAACTCTTGGTCCCAAACTCCCGCAGCGCCACCAGGGCGGCTTCCGGCATGCCCGGTACCAGCGCGGGCAGAATGCCCGCCACCGGAACCCAATCTTTCAGACCGTGTTCATCGGGTGGCGACGTCATTTCATCGGGCTCGAGCTTGTGATTGCGAAAGAAATCGGCCGTGGCCAGTTTGGGCATGGTGCCGACCCCGGCGATGGCGTGGACTTTGCCATCTTTGGTGCGGATCAGAATCGGCGCTTCGCCGCCAAAGCCGAAGTGTGAAAACTCGGTGACGGAAGCCGCGAGCATGGCCGCGATCCCGGCATCCACGGCGTTGCCGCCGCGGTAAAACATGCGCATCCCG
>DATGII010000062.1:0-25435 GCA_035295805.1 Bryobacteraceae bacterium
AGTTCTTCGTGATGCTCCGCGATGTGATGCCGTACCGCCAGCAGCGTTTCCGGGAGCGGCATATAAATGCCGCCGCCGACTGCCACTTCTTTATGCGACACCGCGCAGTAGAACCCGGCGCCCACGTGCCGCTCCAGGCCGCGCCGCGGGAAACTGGCCGCGATCTGCTGTTTATAGGGCGATTTGTCTTTGCTGAACCGCGTGTCGCGATAGAAGCGGTAGACGGCCTTTGCCGGGTCGGTGACGTACTGGGGCGCGTATTTCATCAGAGCTGCGTTCAGGGCCGACACCAGCTCCAGCATGGGCGCCTTGACGCTCTCCTCGAAAATGGCTTTGCGCGGCTGGAACCATTCCCGCCTGTTGTTGCGCGCCAGCCCGCGAAAAAATTGAACGCCTTCCGGCGGAAATCCGGGAAAACCGGAACTCACGAGTGCCTCCTTATATAATTGAGCTAATGCCGACCACGGAAGAGGCGCGCGCGCGCCTCGCCGCGATCTCTAATTTAACTGTTTCCGCGGGGACTCTGCTTTCCCGCTACACCCGCTTTGGCATCGGCGGCCCCGCCGACCTCTACGCCGAGACCGTCGACGCGGAAGCCTTCGTCGCGGCTCTCTCAACCGCGCGTGCTCTTGGCCTCGAGGTTGCGGTGATCGGCGACGGCACCAATCTGATCGTTTCCGATCAGGGTTTCCGCGGCCTGGTCCTGCGTTACCGCGCCGACCGCCTGCAAGCCGCGGGGACATGCATCATGGCCGATGCGGGAGCGGTGTTGCAGGATCTGGTGGACTTCGCGATCGCGCGCGGCTTGAAGGGCCTGGAAACTCTCGCCGGCATTCCCGGCTCGGTGGGCGCCGCCGTCTACGGCAATGCCGGAGCCTATGGGCACTCGATCTCCGAGCGTGTCGTGCGTGTGCGCTTTCATGATGGCTCCGAAATCCGCTTGTTCACCAATGACCTATGCGAGTTTCGGTATCGCGAAAGCATTTTCAAGCAGCACAAGGAGTGGACCATTTTTTCCACCGAGCTGGCGCTCGACGCGGCCGAGGCCGGCGTACTGCGCAAGACCGCCGATGACATCATGAAAATCCGCAATGAAAAGTTTCCACCCACCATGCGGTGCGCCGGCAGCATTTTCAAGAACATGCTGTACAAGGATCTCCCGCCGTCAGTAGCGGCGGCTGTGCCGGCCGCGGTGGTGCGCGAAGGCAAGGTCCCATCGGCGTATTTTCTGGAGCAGGTGGGCGCGAAAGGCATGGAGCGCGGCAACATCCGGGTGGCCGACTATCATGCCAACCTGATCTACAACGCCGGCGGCGGCACCGCCGCCGACCTCTGCGTCATCATCCGGGAGTTAAAGACGCGGGTCCGCGACCGTTTCGGCATCGAAGTCGAAGAAGAAGTCCAGTATATAGGCTGATCGGAAACCTGCCGATCATCGCGGCGTGGCGGGGTTGTTCACGTTGGCGGCACGGCGGCACATCGGCCGCCTGCGGCGCGCCTTAATCCCCCAGGCGGACCGTCTGGAGCGCCGGTTTCGCGCACCGTTGCGCCGCCGCCGGTGGACTGAGCCGCAGATTGACGCGTTGTTTGCGGTCAGTCCCGTGGCGTGTGCGCGGGCGCGCTCTCTAGCGCGGTTCGTCGAGCAGGTCGATCGTGAAGGGCGCCGTCTCGCTAATCTGCGGATCTCGTTGGAGGATGCCGTGGGCGCGCTGGAACAGTTTGGGGCCATCCTTGCCCGCTCCGTCAAGGGGCGTTTTGAGCCGGCCCGGGAGCAGCTCCAGCTGGCCACGCGCCTGGTGCTGGATCGGGCTTTTTTCACCGAAGAAGTCGCCAAACGAAGTCGTCTGGAGGCGGAGGTCCGCCGTTTGCAGGCCTGGGCCCAGCACGCCGAAGAACAGGAGCGCCGCCGGATCGGCCGCGAATTGCACGATGAAGCCGGGCAGGCCCTCATGGTGTTGCGGCTGCAACTGGAGATGATCGGTCGCGACGCGCCTCCGGCATTACGCCGCCGCCTGGCCGAAGCGCGCGATCTGGCCGGCCGCACGGCCGTTGAATTGCGGCGGATTGTGGCCGCACTCAGCCCCTCGGTGTTGGACCGGCTGGGGTTGGAAGCAGCAATACGGCACCTGGTGGCCCGGTTTGACAAGCTGCAGCCGGCGCGCGTGAGGCTACGAGTAGATTTGGGCAGGCAGCCTGTGCCGATGGCGGTGGCGGGCGTGATTTATCGCGTAACCCAGGAGTGTCTGCAAAATATCGCGCGCCATTCTCAGGCCACCGCTGTAAACCTAGATTTATACACCGCCGATAAGAATATCGAGCTGAGCGTTCACGATAACGGCGCCGGCTTTTGTGCGGACCAGGTTGGCGGCAAACCGATGTCTTTCGGGGTGGCGGGTATGCGGGAACGGGCCGAGTTGGTAGGCGGAAGGCTCGAGATTTCCAGCAGGCCGGGCCAGGGTACCCGGATCAGGCTGATGGTGCCGTTCCGCGCCGCACCGGTGGTATCCAATGGCAAAGATTCGCGTATTGTTGACTGACGACCACACATTGTTCCGGCAGGGTATCCGAACCTTGTTGTCCGGCGAAGAAGATCTCGAAGTGGTGGGAGAGGCGGCAGATGCTGCGGCGGCGGTGGACTTGGCGCGCCAGTTGCGGCCCGACATCGTCCTGATGGATATCGGGATGGCGGGGATGAGTAGCTTTGAAGCGACACGCCAGATCCGAAAGCAGCGTCCTGAGACCAAAGTTGTCTTCTTATCGATGTACGATGACGAAGACTATCTCGCCGAGTCCGTCGAGATCGGCGCCAGCGGCTTTATTCTCAAGGAGAGCCCGGCCGATCAGCTGGTGACAGCCATCCGCGAAGTCTATCGCGGCGGCAATTATCTGAGCCCCCGCCTCCTCACGCGCCTGGTGGACGGCTTCCGGGAGCACGGCCGAGCGCCGACGCGGCAGACGCGGCTCGGCACGCTGACCAAACGCGAGCGCGAGGTCACCAAGTTACTGGCCGAAGGCAAGTCGGTCAAAGAGGTTGCCGCCAGTTTCGATTTAAGTGTGAAAACCATCGAGGCGCACAAGTTCAATTTGATGCGCAAACTCAATATTCACAACAAGGCGCAATTGGTGCAGTACGCAATTCAGAAAAAGATCATCCGGTTGCCGGAACCGTTCGCGGACGCCAGCTAAACGGGTCCGAACCGCCACACGTGTCTGGAGTGACACGCCGGCAAATGATAGAAGTCCTGATTTATGAATAGCTTACATCTGGTTTCCGAAGTGCATTTCAGCTCCTTGAACGGAGGATGCGGAGATGCTCAGGACGGAAGAACAGATCAGAAAGCTGGCGGCGGTTACGAGCGTAGTGTTATGGGCGACGGCCGAGGCTCTAGCTCAGGAGAGTCCGGCGAATCGGGACCGGCGCATCGTAGTCAGCATTCCGGACCGCAAGCTGGCCGTGGTGGAATCGGGGCGGGTGGTGAAGGTGTTTCCGACAGCCGTCGGGGCGGAGAAAACACCGAGTCCGACCGGCACGTTCACCGTCGCACAGCGGGTGACGGATCCGGCCTGGTATTCGAAAGGCAAAATCGTACGCCCCGGCCGAACGAATCCGGTGGGCACGCGCTGGATCGGTCTGAGCAAGAAGGGATACGGGATTCACGGGACCAACAACCCGACCTCCATTGGGCACAACGCTTCGCATGGCTGCATCCGGCTGCGCAACCAGGATGTCGAAGAGCTCTTCACGATGGTGGCGGTAGGGGATACGGTCGAATTGCACGGCGAGCGCACGCCGGAGCTGGACCAGATCTTTGGAGTCAGCATTGCGCAGGCCGGTCTGGTGGCGGGCCAGTAGGACGACTGCAATGGAAAACGTACTTGGTTGTGCTTTGATGGTGGCGATCACGTTCCCGGTTTCCTTCTTCCTGGCGCGCGGGTGCTTGCGCGCGGTGATTCGGCTGGTGGCCGGGAGTGACCGCCGCCATATGTTATCCTCGCAGTCGTGAAGGCGTGGCACGCGGCATGGGCCGCGGTTGTGTTTCTGGTTCCCCAAGCCTCCACGGCTGCCGATGACCTGCCGGGCGCGGCGCGCGAACTAGCGCGAAAGACCTCGGGTTTTTTCCGGGGGCCCGTAGCGGCGAGCTACCGCAATCTTTCCTCCCTTCCTGATTCCGAACTGGGCCGGGTGCGCCGCGAATTCGAAGCGGCGCTACCGGTCTTTACGGAAGGCGGGCCGGCCGCCGAAGCCCGCTTCACACTCTCCGAAAATCCTGCGCAGTTTCTGCTTGTTGAAGAAATTCGCAAGGGCGAGGAATCGCAAGTGTGGATCGCAGGCTGGAAGCGAACGGAGCGCCCCGCGGTTGCGGTTTCCGGGTTGAACTTGGAGAGGCGGCTGATCTGGGAGCAGGATGAGCCGATTCTTGATGTCGCGCAGGCCGCAGATAAGCTGGTGATCCTGACTCCCTCGCGCATTACGAGCCAAGGGAATGGGGCGCAAGATTCGGTTCCGCTGATGCCGCCGAAGCCGTGGCCGCGCGATGTGCGGGGGCGGTTGCGGATCAGCGGCGGCCGCCTCGCGGCGTATCTGCCCGGGATGCAGTGCAGCGGGTCGATCGAGCCCGCGCTTTCGGTGCAGTGCAAGGCGAGCGACGAGCCGTGGGTGCTGGAATCGGGAAGCCGCGGGATTCTATTGGGATATTTCGCCGCCGACCGGAATTATTTCGACGGGCGCGTGGTCGGGCAGAATGGGTTGCCGAAATCCGCGGCTCCGTTTTATGCGGCCGCGGCAGCCGAAGAGCAAGGCAATCTATGGTGGCTGCTGACGCTGGTGGATGGGCGTACGCAGGTACTGGACGGGAACATGGATCCGGTGGCGAGCTTTTCCGGGTGGGGCAGCGACGCAGTGGGAATCAGCGCGCGCTGCAGCGGTGGATCGCAGGTGTTGGCGACGCGCCCGGGCGACGGCAACGAGCCGGACGCGGTCCAGGCGTTCGGGCTGAGCAATCACATGCCGATCGCGCTGGCGCCGGCAGTAACGTTCGGGGGGCCGGTGACGGCACTGTGGCCCTCGGGCACTTCCTCGGCGCTGGCGGTGGCCCGCGATGCGGGAACCGGAAAATATGCTGCATATGTACTCACGATGGTGTGCGGTCCTTAGCATTGCGGCGGCGGTGACGGCGGCGGGAGCGACGCGGCCGCGCTACGGCGGGACGCTGCGGGTCGAAGTGCGGGCGGCGGGCGAAGCGGCAGACCCGCCGCAAACGGGCCGCGGAATGGCGGACCTGGCGGACGCGTTCACCATCACACGCTGGGAGGCCGGACGGATCGCCGTCTATTCGGCGAATGATAATGCGTCGGGCGGACGGCCCTATTTGGATACGGTCGAGATTCAAATGGCCCGGCCTCTGCGCGAGCAGGCGATCGACCTGGAACTGGGCAAGGCGGATGTGGTCGAACTCGGAGTCAACGAACCGCGGCGGACAGCCGCGGGCCGCAAGACGTGGACATCGGCTCCGGTGCGGCTGATGGCCTTGGTCTTTGGACCGCGGGTAACAGATGAGCGGATTCGGGAGGCGCTGGCGCTGGCGGTGGACCGTGCCGCAATCCACAATGTATTGCTGCAGCGGCAGGGCGAGATTTCCGGCGCGCTGCTGCCGCAGTGGATCTCGGGTTATGCGTTTCTGTTTCCCACGGGGGTGGAAATGAATCGCGCGCGCAGCCTCGTGGCGGCATCGCCCGCCTCGGCGCGGGCGTTTTCGTTTGGGTTTGAAGATGCGGGACTTCGCCAGATCGCGGAGCGGGTGGTGTTGAATGCGCGCGATGCCGGGTTGACCCTGGCGGTGAGCGCAAGCGGCAATTCCGATGTAAAGCTGGTGGAGATCCGGATCGGGTCTGACGAACCGTGGCGGGCCTTGGGCGGTGTGGCGGCGGCGCTCGGGCTGCCGGAACCGGCGCGCGGCGATTCGCCCGAGGCGCTGCTGGCCGCCGAGCGCGGGTTGTTGACGGGCTTTCGCGTGATCCCCTTGTTTCACCTTCCCGAGAGCTATGGAGTGGGCGCGCGGGTGAGGGGCGGGCCGGGGATCACGCCGCTGGGCGCATGGCGCTTCGGAGACTTGTGGGTGGAAGGAAGCCGGCCGTGACGCTGCGCACGCGGCTGCTGCTGATCTTCACGGTAGTGGTTGTGGCGACAGTCGCGCTGGTGGAGGGCCTGGTTTCGCGCACCACGCGCAACGCGTTCGAGCGGATGGAAAACCAGCGGGTGGATGCGTTGGTGACGCAATTCCGGCGCGAGTTCGCGCGGCGCGGCGAGGAAATTGTTCGGGCGGTGAACAGCATTGCCACTTCGGATGCGGCGACCACCATCGCCCTGTCGCCCGATCCGGCCGCGCACTACAACGAAGCGCCGGCGCTGGCGGTGGCCCACGGGCTGGACCTGTTGGAACTGGTGGCGGGGGATGGAACGATCATCTCTTCGGCGGAATGGCCGGCACGGTTCGGATATAAGGAAGAGTGGCTCGCGGGGTGGAAACCGCGCGGGGCCTTTTTGCGGCGCGAGGAATTGTCAGACGGGGTTACGCTGGCGCTGGCGGCGGTGGGCGAGACGCAGGCAGGCGATCACACGCTGTATATCGCGGGCGGGCAGCGTCTCGATCGAGAATTTCTTTCCACCCTGGTGCTGCCCACGGGCATGCGGGTACTGTTGTATCGCAACCTGGAGGCGCATGTTTCGGCGGCGGAACTGATCGACGCACAGGGGCAGGTGCAACAGGCGGCGGAGTTTCTGCCGCTCATCGAAGAGGTTCGGAAGCAGCCGCGTGAAACCGCGCAGATGCTGGGCAGCGGCACGGCGGCGGAGACATTTCACGCGCTGCCGCTGATGGGCAATGCGAGCAACTTGCTGGGAATTCTCCTGATCGGCAGCTCGCGCGCCGAGCTGGTGGAATTGGAGGCGTTTCTGCGCTACACCGGTGTGGTGCTGGCGGGGGGCGGAATTCTCGTAGGGCTGGTGCTGGCGTGGTGGGCGACGGCGCGGGTAACTCGGCCGGTCCAGGCTCTGGCGGTGAGCGCGGGGAAAGTGGCGGCCGGCGAGTGGAACACGACCGTCGAGGTGGCATCGGGGGACGAAGTAGGACAGCTGGCGCGCGCCTTCAATCACATGACACGGGAACTGGCGGCGCAGCGGGAGCGGCTGGTGCAGGCCGAACGCGTGGCGGCGTGGCGCGAACTGGCGCGGCGCCTGGCGCACGAGCTGAAGAATCCGCTGTTTCCGCTGCAGATCACGGTGGAGAATATGCAGCGGGCGCGCGAGCAATATCCGCAGGAATTCGATGAAGCATTTCGCGAAGGCACCGCCACGCTGATTGCGGAACTGGGAAATCTGAAGCAGATCATCGGCCGCTTCAGCGATTTCGCGAAAATGCCGGCGCCGCATATGCAGAAAGTGAATTTGAACGAGCTGGCGGCGGAGACGATGAAGCTGTTCGAGGCGCAGTTGGCGCAAGCGCAAATCACCGCCAGCACGGAGCTGGATGCGGCATTGCCGCGGACGTTTGCGGATCCCGAGCAGATGACGCGTGTGTTACGCAACCTGGTGCTGAACGCGATTGACGCGATGCCGGGAGGCGGAAAGCTGACGATCCGAACGCGTGCCAGCGAAGGCGGGGTGCGGCTGGAGGTGTCGGATACGGGTCAGGGACTGACGCCGGAAGAGTGCGAGCGGCTGTTTACGCCGTACTACACGACCAAGACGCATGGAACGGGGCTGGGGTTGGCGATTGTGCAATCGGTGATCAGCGATCACCATGGACGGATTTCAGTGGAGAGCCAGCCGGGCAAGGGGGCTACGTTCCGGATCGAATTGCCGGGCGAAGCGTGAGCGGCCGGCTCAGGCGTTCTTGTCCAGGATGGCTGCGATGCGATCGGCGTCGTTCGGCACCACGACCGGTTCATTTCCGAAGGTGGAACGAAGCCGGCTGCCGTCGGGAGCGTCGAGAGCGCCGGTGTGATAGCGGTAGATGTAGTCCGGATCTTTGAGAACGTTCCCGGTGAGGACCGCGACCACGTCGGCATCACGCGCGATAACGCCGGCGGCTGTGAGCTTGCGAATCCCGGCCAGCGTGGCGGCCGAGGCCGGCTCACAACCGATACCGCAGCGGCCGATGACGGCCTTGGCATCCGCGATTTCCTGCTCGCTCACTTTCTCCACCACGCCTTGGGAGGTGTTCACTTCATGGCGCGCTTTCGGCCACGAAACCGGATCGCCGATCTTAATGGCAGTGGCCAGTGTCTCGGGGTGCTCCACGGCGGTGAATTTCGCGTTCTGGCGGGCGCGCATAAATTGGTAGAACGGGGCGGCGCCTTCGGCCTGAATGACGGCCAGGCGCGGCAAGCGGTCGATGAGCCCGATCTCTTTCATCTCGCGCAACCCCTTGCCGAAAGCCGAGACGTTGCCGAGGTTGCCGCCCGGCAGGACGATCCAATCGGGGACGCGCCAATCGCGCTGGTCCAGCATCTCGGTCATGATGGTTTTTTGCCCCTCGATGCGAAACGGATTAATGGAATTCAGCAGGTAAATTCCGAGCCGCTCGGCGAGTTGGCGCACCAGCGCCAGAATCTGATCGAAATTCGCTTCCACCTGCAGGGTGCGCGCGCCGTATTCCAGCGCCTGGGCCAGTTTCCCGTAGGAAATATTGCCGTGGGGAATGAAAATGATGGGCTGCAAGCCGGCGGCGCTGGCATAGGCTGCCATGGACGCCGAGGTGTTGCCGGTGGAGACGCAGGCCACTCGCGTCATGCCCAGGCGCAGCGCTTGCGCCGCGCCGCAGGTCATGCCGTTATCTTTGAACGAGCCGGTAGGGTTGAAGCCCTGGTGCTTGAAAACGAGCTTGTCCAAGGCGCCGTATTGGGCTGCCTGCCGCGCTTCGAGCAACGGCGTGCTGCCTTCGCGCAGCGTGACCACGCAGTTGTAGTTGGCAAGGAAGGGAATCAACTCGCCATAACGCCACACGCCGCTCTGATCGAGAGCCGCATTGGAGGTGCGGCGCTCGCGCCACATCCGGCGCAGCATCGGCGCCGATTGCTCCGGTTTGTCGTACGCGGCCTCAAGCAGGCCGCCGCAACTCGGGCAATTGTAGAGAACTTCGGTGATCGGAAACCGGGCGCGGCACTTTTCTTCGAAACAGACCAATTCGGCGGGCATGAACTAACATTGTAAACTCCGGGGCACCGCTCACTGCGCCGATCCTCAACGAAATTCCCGGCGGATAGTAGCGGTGAAATTCTTACTTGTGGTGATGTTCGAGGTGATGCCGCCGCAGCCAGTCTTCGCCGAAATCGTTGCCCGGCGCCCGCACCACCGTGTGAATATGATTCGGATCGTTGGGCAGCTTGGTATTGGGCGGCACGATGGCGTCGTACTCGATAAGCAGCGCCGGGCCGTGGACGCGGTAGTACATTGCCTTGCCCACTTCGGCCGGTCCCATCCATGCGAAGTGCAGCTTATCGAAGCCGGCGCTCTGAATCGCCGCACGGTAGGAGCGGGCGACCTCGGGCCGCAGATTGCCGATGTATTCGTCCACCAGTGATTCGAGCAGATCGCGTTGCCGGCCTTGCAGCGCGGCCACGCCGGCCGGAGTCTTCAATGCTTCGTCGCGTCCGGGCAGGGTGAAAATGTCCGGCGGCAGCGTTTCCGAAAGCACTGCGCGCCGGGCCTGCTCGGGCGTCAGCGCATTGCGAAGCGCAAAGCCCTTGGCGGTCTCGCCGCCCAGAAGCTGAAAACCGGCATGCGGCCCAGAGGGAATCACGGCGGGGTCGGCGCCCATGTGCGCAGGCGTCATCGTTACCCGGTGATCGACCACCGTGACATTCACCGCCAGGTGATGGCCGTCGATCTGCACGCCCCAGGGCGCTTCCCCGCCCGGCTGGCCGAAGACATCCAGGAAATAGAACTGCGCGCCATAGTGCTGTCGCATTTCATCGGAGGCGGATCCGAGAAAATCGTCGAGCGACATAATCGAAGTCGCTTTGTAATATCCCTGGCTGGAGAGCATTGCCTGCAGCAGCCGGTGCCCGGCAGCGCGCTCCGCCGGAGTCAGCTCGCCCAATTGAATGCCCTTGCGCGGATGCAGGTAGTGCGGCAGGTTGCTCCAGTCCTTGCGCTCCGGGTCGTCGATCGAAAACCGCAGGCGGGCGCGCATCTGCGGGCGCAAAGCCGCGATGAAATTTTGGGCCGCGTCGGCGAGCGCCTGATCTCCGCTATCGGCCACGCCCTTCGGCTGTGCGCGCAGGCGCGTGAAGGCAAACAGCAGCGTCACGCTTTCCAAAAAGCTCCGGCGGCGCATGCCGTTCACCGCACCTCGATTTCGAGCACCCGCGCACCGGCCTTCGGATTGACCCGGTGCTTCTCTCCGGCGGGAACCAAAGCCCACTGACCGGGTTGTTCCAATTGTTTTTCGCCCGCCTGCGCTTCGCCCGAAACCAGCAAGACTACCGTCGGCGCGTCATGCGTATGCTCCGCGGGGCCTCCGCTCGCGGTGTCCTCATCGTAAATGCGGAAGGAGCGATTCTCGCGCAGCGTCTTCAACCCCGGCACTACCAGCGCCGCGTTGTCTTTCCACCCGCTGTCGCGCAGGTTCTCCACGAGCACGAGGTAGAACAGGTCTGAGCCGACATTCTCCACCGAGTGCGAGCGGGGTTTTCCGGTATACTCCGCCACGCTCGCGTTTCCCGGAACGCACGGCATGCCCGGCTTACCCCACTCGCCGTCGTGTGGTTTGCCGCGCGTCGACGAGCCGTGGATGCAGATCGTCGTCTCGTCGTGGGTATGCATGTGCTCGAGCGTAGTCTCGCCCGGGGGAATCTGCGGCGAAATCACCCGCAGCGATTCGTTGCCGAATTCGACGTGGTGATGTGGCTC
This sequence comes from Bryobacteraceae bacterium, assembly GCA_035295805.1. Taxonomy (GTDB): domain Bacteria; phylum Acidobacteriota; class Terriglobia; order Bryobacterales; family Bryobacteraceae; genus PSRJ01. The sequence continues at coordinate 10,913 of DATGII010000062.1, forward strand.
CTGGTCAATCGGCACCACTTGAGCGGCGGCGGCGCCGGCGAGCGCCACACTTACGCAAAGGCACGTCAGTTTCATCGCTTGCACCTCCGGCGATACAGGAATCCATTCTATTCCATGCCGCGCCCGCTGGCATATAATGAACCGCGGAGCGACGGGCAGACTCCCAGGAGGCAAGCATGAAGCGAATTGGCAGCGTACCGGGCCGGGCCTTGGCGGCCTTGGGCGCGCTTGGTGTGTTGGCGGTTTCGGTGTTTCTCGTAGGCGCGCAAGAGCCCGCCGCACCCAAGTTCAAATTCGATCCGGACTGGCCCAAGCCCCTGCCCAATAAATGGAAGATGGGCGGCGTTACCGGCCTGGCGGTCGACAAAGACGATAACGTCTGGGTGCTGAACCGTCCCAACGACCTGACCGATATTGAGCTGGAAGCCGAGCTGAATCCCCCGCTCGCGGATTGCTGCGTGCGCCCGCCCGCCATGATCCATCTCGATAAAGCCGGAAACGTCATCGGCTCCTTCGACGCGCCGCAAGGGCACGGCATGGCGGTCGACACCAAGGGATTTGTCTATATCGGCCAGGACACGGTGCGCAAGTACGATCCGAAAACGGGCAAAGTCGTGGGCGAAGTGCCGCGCACGCCCGAGCGCCAGCCCGGCGCCGGAAACGGGGATGCCGCGCCGCCCACCGCGACGCATGTTCCCGGCCATGGCAGCATGGGTCCGGTCGCAGGCTTTCTTCCCGGGGGCCGCGGGCGCGGGGGACAGGACCCCGCCGCGCGCGCATCATTACAAGCTTCCATTGCCGCGTTCCGCGCCAAGTATCCGCCGACCACTCCCATGATCGTCGGCGGCATCGAAGAGATCCGGCTCGATGAACCCGCGCGCGAGCTCTATGCCGCGGACAATTATCTGGGCGGCCGCGTCATGGTCTTCGACCTCGACACGCTGCAGTTCAAGCGGGGCTGGGGCGCCTACGGCCACAAGCTTTCCGAGATGAGTACCGACGACAAAGATCGCGCATATACGCCCGGCGCCCCGATGCCCAAGGAATTCCGCGGCCATCTGACGCTGAACGTATCCCACGACGGCTTCGTCTATGCCGCCGACCGCAATGCCAACCGCATCCAGGTCTTCACCAAGGACGGCAAGTTCATCAAGGAATTTATCCTGGCGCCCACCACGGGCGTCGGCGGTTCGACCGGCGGTGTGATGTTCTCGCCCGACAAGGCGCAGCGCCTGCTTTACATTTCCGATCTGACGAACAACCACATCTGGTTCCTCAATCGAGAGGACGGGAAGGTCATCGGCCGGATGGGCAGCATGGGCGAAAACGGCGGCCAGTTTTTCGGCCTGCACATGATCGCGGTCGATTCCAAGGGCATCATCTACACCGGCGAAGTCTTCGCCGGCGAGCGCGTGCAGCGCTTCCTGCCGGTAAAGTGAACGAGTGCGGCTCCGGCCGCGGACGCGACGCAATTCGATCGTGGCCGCCGGCATCGAGCCTCGGGGAGTTCGAGTAAGACCGGCCGTCACGCCGCCATCTTTTTCTTCTTTTGCGCTTTCTTCTGCCGGCGCGGCAAACGCGCCTTGTTCTTAGGCGCCAACTTCCCTTTCTTTGGGGACTGGGGATGTTCGGCCGGATCCGGTTTCACGCCGGTAGCCGCCGCAATTTTGCCGGCCGCCTTGCCGATAGTCTTGGCCGCCGTCGCCAGCAAGCCTTCCGCTGCAGGTTCTCGAGTTTTCGCCGCCATAATGTGTCCGACTTCCCGTTCGCAATTCGCATGCCGATGGGTGCCATCTTACGCTGGCGCGCGTGTTGCCCCGGAACTGGCGATGCCCGCAACTGTCTGGAGAGGCCGGCTGGTGTTCGGCATGGTATCAATTCCCGTTCGGCTGCATAAAGCGGGGCGGCGCGAAAGGATCCGGTTTCGCCATGTCTACCGCCCCGCCGCAAAGCCGGAACCGGAAGAGAGCCCCGGAGTTCCGACGCTCGAAGCCCTGCCGCCCAAAGGAAATCTCCATCAAATGCCGCGAACCGCGACCGCCGGCGCGGCTCCGGCCCGTGAAGCGGTGGCGCTCGTCCATAGCCAGCCGGTCGGGGACCTCGGCCCCGAGCCGGTGGAAAAGCGAGACGTGCTGAAAGGGTACGAAATGGAAAAGAACCGGTTCGTCACCCTGGAGCCGCGGGAAGTCGCCGCCCTGCGCCCGCAGACCTCGACCGAGTTGGCCATCGCCGAATTCGTCAAATTGGAAGAAATCGACCCGCTCTTCTTCGATGCATCCTATTACGCAGCCCCCGACCGCGGCGGCGAGAAACCGTACGCTCTGTTCTATCGCGCGCTCGCCGAAACCGGATATGCCGCCGTCGGCTCCCTCGCCATGCACGGGCGCGAGCACGCCACCGTCATCCGGCCGGGCCGCCGCGGCTTGATCCTGCATACCCTTTTTTACGCGAACGAAGTCCGGGCCGACGAAGAATATGACTCCAATCCCGCGCTGGTGAGCGCGAAAGAGCTGGAACTGGCCAAGCTGTTCGTCCGCGCCCTGGCCGCGAAATTCGAGCCGGCGGGGCTGAAAGATACATTCGAGGAGCGCTTGCACGCGCTCATCCAGGCGCGCGCCGGCGCGGCGGTCGCGGCCTACGAACACGCCCAGCCCGCCGGCCGCGCTCCCGTCACCGACATTATGGAAGCGCTGCGCAAGAGCCTGGAGATGGCGCGCAAACCTCCAAAGACGGAAATCGGAAAACCCATCGCGAAACGCCCGCGCCGGTCGCCCTCCCGCCCGTCATAGTGCTCCGAAAACGAACGAACTCGTTTCTCCAAGGCAGCCGCTGGCGACGCCTCGTGGGTTGACGTTTTCTTGACAGATCGCCTCCCTTTTTTGACGCGCATTTGCGCGATCTCGCTCGTACATTGAAATTGGAGGCAAGGAAAAGGAGGAAATAAAAAATATGGTTTATGAGCAGTCTGACAGAACCGCCGTGCCCGTGACCGTCGATGCGCAGCCTCGCGTCTTCCTGCAGCCGATCGCGGCCCCCTCGATTCTCGGCTTGTTCGGTTTCGCGGGTGCTACGTTCATGGTGGCGGCTTACATGGCGCACTGGTTCGGATCATCCGCTACCCTTTTGTTGCTGGCGCCGTTCGCGGTCATATTCGGAGGGCTCGCGCAATTTCTGGCCGGGATGTGGGCTTATAAAGCCCGCGACGGGCTGGCCACCGCTTTCCACGGGATGTGGGGATCGTTCTGGATGGCCTTCGGGATTTTGGAATTGATCGTGTTCAGCGGCAGGGTGCCCGCTCCTACCGGAGTGCTCTTTCCCGAACTGGGCTATTACTTCATCGTTCTCGCGGCGGTTACCTGGGCATGCACGTATGCAGCGGCGGCTGAAAATCGGGCAATGGTGACAGTCTTCACTTTCGCGGCCGCCGGCTCTACCATCGCCGCCATCGGGCTGTTGACCGGAACCGAAGGGCTCATGATCCTGACCGGATATCTATTGATCATTGCGTCTCTGGCGGCGTGGTATGCAGGCAGCGCCCTGATGATCAATGAAGCTTATGGACGCGAAGTTTGGAGTTTAGGCAAGAGCGACCATGCGCGTCAAATGCCGCCGATCACGGTAGGTACTGGCGAGCCGGGAGTCATTCGTGGCCAAGCATAACAGCTGAATTGCGAATTGAGTCTCGCTGGGCTGGAGGAAGCCGCCGCGACCTCCAGCCGTTTTTTTTGCCCACGCGTCGCAACCGCCGGATCAGATCGTGAATTCGAATTCGTGTGGCATTCGTTGTTCGCTCGCCGGAGCGAGCCCATCGCCTCCGGACAGATCCAGCACCGTGACACGCTGGCCTTCCTGCAGTCGCTGCAGCAGAATCTCCTTGCCGTTGGCAAACCGCACAGCGTCGCGATGCGTGTTTGCCCTGGCGCTCAGCTGAGTGAAGGTCACATCTTCCTCCGGTCCGATTTCCAACTCGATTTGTAAGGGCTGCGGGATGTCCTGAAGCTTCAGCGAAGCACCCGGCGGTATGCAGACCACCGGCAGCTCCGGCGGGCTGAAGAAGGCCTTCATCGCGGCCCACCATCCTTGCTGCCGGCAGGAAGGCTGCGCGAGGCCGATCGTGCCGCTTGTAAATTTCGTTACCACTAGCTGCTCGCCGGCCACAGCCAGCCGGTTCGGAAACGCCATCAAAGAATAGTCACACACGTCGTCACCTCCGAATTATTTACAAAATTGCGCTCTACAGCTTAAGTCTATGGAAACAGAGATCAAAACAGGATCAAAAGCGGATGGCTGCTCATCAAGAAAGAATCAATGCATCCGGCGGCCCGTGCCGCCCGGCGCGGCGACTCGTTGCGAGGCTTTGCGGGCGCCTCAACAGCAATCGCGCGCGATATCGGCTGAACATGTGAACATGGAATAAGCGTGGGATTGCCTCGTTAAACCGGCGCGGCGCGCAGCCGGCCGGTGCTGTGCGAGGAGGTTCAGTTCATGTGGGGTTTTGGACGGGGGGAGCCGGCGGCATCGGGTTCTGGCAGCGCCGCTCCCGAAGCGATTGGCGGAATTCTCCGATTGCAGCGATGGCTGGCGAGCCGCATCACGCCCGCCGCTGCGCCCGGAGGTTTGTTCTGGCGCGCCGAAGCGGGCCACCGTTGGCTCGCATATGCCGGAGGCCTTAGCCTGATCGCCCTGATTACGGTTTTGGGTTTACTGCTCAAACACCGGGTCGCCGCTACGAATGTGGCTCTGTTCTATCTGTTGGCGGTCGTAATCAGCGCGCTGCAATGGGGCCGGGGGCCGGCGCTGGTCTCGTGCATAGCCGGCGTACTCGCTTTCGACTATTTCCTGATCCCTCCGGCCATGAGCTTCGCCATCAGCGATGTCTCGAACCTGATCACGGCGCTCAGTATGTTGATCGTAGGGCTGTTGATCAGCACGTTCGCGGGCGAGGCTCGGGAACGCGCCGAAACGGCGCGCCGCAGCGAGGAATCGACCGCGGCGATCTATGCGTTCAGCCAGGCGCTGGTGTCGTGTAGCAATGTGGATGGCATTGCCGAATCCGCCGGCCGGCACATCGTCGAGACCTTTACCTGGCCGGCGCTGGTGGCGGTGCCGGGAGAAGCCGGATTGCTCGCACGGTTCCGCAGTCCGGAATTCCCGGACAGTGCGCATGAGCGCGCCGCCGCCGAGTGGGTATTCCGGCATGAAGAACCAGCCGGATATGGAACCGGCACTTGGGCTCAGGTGAAGGGTTATTATCTGCCGTTGAGAACGGCGTGGGGCGTGCGGGGAGTTTTGGGCGTAGTCATCAGCGAGGCGGACCGCTGCGTTGCAGCTCGCCGGCATTTACTGGAAGTCTTCGCCAGCCGGACCGCCCTCGCGCTCGGGCGCGCCGTTATGGAAGAGGTCTCCCGGCAAACTGAAGTGCTGCGGGAAACGGACAAAATGCAAAAAGCGCTGCTCAATTCCATCTCGCACAATCTGCGGACGCCGCTGGCCACGGTCACCGGGGCACTCCAGACTTTACTGCAGGACAGCGCGGTGCTCGATGAGGCGACGCGCACCGAACTGCTCACCAACGCGGAAGAACAGGCCGTGCGCCTGAACCGGCTGGTGGGGAATCTTCTGGATATGTCGAGGCTGCAAGCCGGCGCCGTCCGCGTGAAACGGGAGCCGTGCGATATCCAGGATGTGGTGGGAGCCGCGCTGGAGCAGTTGGGCGAGGCGGCCCGCAACCGGCAGATCGTTTTGGATCTGCCGCCGCGACAGGTGCTGGTCCCGCTCGATTTCGTGCTGATCAGTCAGGTGCTGGTAAACCTGGTGGACAATGCCCTGAAATACGCGCCCCCGAATCAGCCGGTCGAGATTCGTGTGCGCGAGCGCAGCGGGGAGGTGGAGATCGCGGTCCTCGATTACGGCAGCGGCATCCCGGAGCACGATCTGAACCAGATCTTTGACCCCTTCTACCGGGGCCAGTTCGCCGCTCGCGCCGGCGGCAGCGGCTTGGGGCTTTCGATTTGCCGCGGATTTGTCGAGGCGCATGGAGGCCGGATTTGGGCGGAGCGGCGTATGCCAACCGGCACCGTCCTGGCGTTCGCGATTCCGGCGGGGGCCCGGCGGGAGCAGGCCGAAACAGCCGAAAATGAGTGAACAGGGACCCCGAGTACTCGTAATTGACGACGAACGGCCGATTCGCCGTCTTCTGCGCAGCGTGCTTTCCGCTCACGGCTATGCGGTGCACGAGGCAGCCACCGGCGGCGAGGCGCTGCAGCAGGTTCGCATCGTCCGGCCGGATCTCATCATTTTGGATTTGGGATTGCCGGATGTGGATGGCATCGAAGTCGCCCGTTCTCTGCGCAGGTGGGTGCAGATCCCGATCATCGCGCTGTCGGTGCGGGAGAGCGAATCGGACAAGATTTCGATGCTCGATGCGGGCGCCGATGATTATCTGACGAAGCCGTTCGGCGCCGGAGAGCTGCTGGCCCGGATCCGCGCCGCCTTGCGGCGGGTCAGCCGCGGCGAAGAGGGGCCGGTTTTGAGCGCGGGCGAACTGCGGGTCGACCTGTCCCGGCGCGAAGTGCGCGCGGCCGAGCGCAGCGTGCAACTCACGCCGACTGAATACGAGCTCCTCAAGGTATTAATCTCCAATTCGGGCAAGGTATTGACTCACCGGCAGCTGGTGGACGAGGTGTGGGGCGGCCTGCACTACGAGGATGCGCTGCACCTGTTGCGTGTCAATATCAGCAATCTGCGCCATAAACTCGAGGCGGGCGCGGGCCGGTTCCGGTACATTGTCACCGAGCCTGGTGTCGGTTACCGGCTTCGGGCGGCGGATATTTCCTCTTCGGGTTCGGCCGCTTCTTGATTGTTCTTTGATGCCGATCGCCTGTTTTTTGACCCTGCCTTTAGCCGGTTGTGACGTATAAATAGGGCATGGGTCCCCACCGGGTCGCCGACAAGACGGGGCGCCTATTGGATGGGGCTAAAGCACGGATCCTAGTGGTCGATGATGAAGAAGCAATCCGCCGCCTGTTGCGCGCATCGCTGAGCGCCCGCGGCTACGCAGTGTTTGAGGCGGCCACGGGTGAGCAGGCGCTCGAGCAGGCCCGCTCGGTCCACCCCCAAGTGATCCTGCTCGACCTCGGTCTGCCGGATATCAACGGTCTCGAAATCACGCGATGTGTACGGGAGTGGACACAGATTCCGATCATCATCCTGTCGGTGCATGAGGAGGAGGCGGAAAAGATCGGAGCGCTCGATGCCGGCGCCGACGACTATCTCACCAAGCCTTTCGGACCGGGTGAATTGCTGGCGCGCATCCGGGCCGCCCTGCGCCGGGTGAACTCCGAGGAGAGCGATCCCGTGTTCGTCACCGGAGCCCTTTCGGTGGACTCGGGCCGCCGGGAGGTGCGGGTGGGTGGCGCGTTGGTGCCGCTTACCCCGATTGAATACGATCTGCTGACGCTGTTTGTCCGGCACGCCGGCAAAGTCTTGACGCACCGGCAGCTGGTGCGGGAGGTCTGGGGCGGAGTCCGCTACGACGACGCGCTGCATCTGCTGCGGGTCAATATCAGCAATGTACGGCGCAAGCTCGGCGACGAAGCGCGTCCGAACTATATCCTTACGGAACCCGGCGTGGGATACCGGCTCCGCACCGAGGCCTGAACCGGCGGCCGCTAGGATTTGCCGAGACGGCGGCAGTACTCGACCAGCTCTTTGACCTGCGCTCCGCTCAAGCTCTTCATCGCGGGCATTTTGCCTTTGCCTTTCTGGATGGCATCCGAGAAGGCTTCGTCGCTCTCTTTTTTCATTTCCGGCGCGGTCAGATCCGGAACTTTCATGGCTTTGCCGGCGGGGGTCTTGGCCGTCCCGTCGGGCCCATGACAAGCCGCGCATTTCTCCTTAAAGAGACCTTGCGCATCATCGGCCGCGCGGCCCGCGGCGGAGAAGATCAACAGCGCAAGGGGCAATGCCAGGAAGGTTTTTCTCATTTGACTGTCCTTTCCAGGTTCCGTTGTTGCATAATCCAACAAAGCATCTGGACGGCCAACCGCTGGCTATTTCGATTTGCGTTTTGATTTGTATGACCTGGCGGACTCTACCAGGCCCACGGCGTGGGGCAAAAGCCGCCGAACTCCTGATCCGCACGATTGACCAGTGGGTGTAATGCCCCAGGCGCGTTGCTTAGCGGGCTCTGCGGACACGAGTGCCGTTAATCGGTGATTTCGATCTTGGGGCCTTCCTGCAACGCCGCTTCCTGCGCACGTGCCGCTGCCTGGCGGGCCAGATGGAGGAAAGGTTCGCCTTCCTCCTTGAGCAGAACCGCGGGACGGCCGGTGTCGCCGCCGACGCGAACTTTGGGATCGAGCGGCAACTCGGCCAGGAAGTGCACTTGCATCTGCTCGGCGGTGCGGCGGCCCCCTCCGTGGCTGAACACGTCAATGCGCTCGTTGCAGTGCGGACAGTTCAGATAGCTCATGTTCTCGACGATGCCTAGAATCGGCACCTTCACCTGATGGAACATGTGGATGGCCTTGCGCGCGTCCTCGAGCGAGACGTCGGATGGGGTAGTCACGACGATCGCGCCGGTGATGGGGGCCGTTTGGATTAACGAGAGCTGCACATCGCCGGTGCCGGGCGGCAGGTCGATGATGAGGTAATCCAACTCCCCCCAGTCAACGCCGCGCAGAAATTGCTGGATGACGCTATGCAACATCGGGCCGCGCCAGACCAGCGGCTTATCGCCAGGGTTGAGAAAACCCATGGACATCAGCCGGACGCCGTACTGTTCGAGAGGCTGGATGCGCTCCCCGTGCGCCGTCGGTGTGCGGTTGATGCCCATCATGAGGGGCACGTTCGGGCCGTACACGTCGGCGTCCATCAGACCGGTTTTGTGGCCGAGGGAAGCGAGGCCCACGGCGAGATTCACCGAAACCGTAGTTTTGCCGACGCCGCCTTTGCCGGAGCCGACGGCAATCAGGTGTTTGACGCCGGGAATCGGCAGTTTGGGCGGCATGCCGGACTGGTTGGGAGTCATTGCTACCATCGTAGCAACTGTGTACCGGCAGGCCGGAGCGCGAAGTTCAGGCCGCCGGCGCCAGCGCGGAATCGAGAATCCACCGGAGCTGCACGCGCTCGAAGGGGGCGCCGCAATAATCGGTGGCGCCCGCATCGAGCGCATCCAGCCAGTGGTGCGTCTCGGGAAGGCGCGTCACTACGATCACCGGCAGGCCGGGATAGTCATCGTGTAACAGGTTGAGGGTCTGGCGGTAATCCGGCGCATCGCCGGAGATGAAAACCGCCCTGCAATTCGGGTTACGGCGAAGATCGGAAACATACAATCGCCGGCTCACTTGATAGGATTCATCCAGCAGCACCCGTGCAAGCTGATTGCCCAGGTCCTCCGGCAGGCCGAGTAGCGCGACACGCGACATAAGCGACTCCGAAATGAGGGATTCTCGGCAGGGAGTGGGGAAGTAAGGTCGGCAAAGACCGAACTTGGCTCCAGCATACGGTTTCCGGGCCGCTGCGTCCAATCGATAATTCTTATCCGGCGGAATCGGTGCGAGGAGGGGAGAATAACGCCCCGCTGAGCCCGGGTTAGGGGCAGGGCCTGCCGAGGAGTGGATCTTTTTTACATTTTCCCTTTACTTTCAGTGCCTTGGGGTGCTAGCCTAGGTGTCTTATAATGCGCACAGTAGACTTGATCCAGCGGAAACGCGACGGGGAAGAACTCGCGCCGGAAGAGATAGATTTTCTGGTGCAGGGCTATGGCGCCGGAGAAATCCCCGACTATCAAATATCGGCGTTCCTGATGGCCGTGTTTTTTTCGGGAATGTCCGACCGCGAAGTGGCCCGGCTGACCGAGTGCATGCTGTTGTCGGGCGAGACGGTGGATTTGTCCTCCGTTCCCGGCGTCAAAGTGGACAAACATTCGACGGGCGGCGTGGGCGACAAAACGAGCCTGATTGTGGCTCCGCTGGCGGCGGCGGCAGGCGTCGTGGTGCCGATGATGTCGGGACGGGCGCTGGGTCATACGGGCGGCACGCTGGACAAGCTGGAATCGATTCCCGGCTTTCGCACCCATCTGTCGACCGACGATTTCCGCAAACAATTGTCTGAGCTGGGCTTGTGTTTCATCGGGCAGACCGAGCAACTGGCGCCCGCCGACGGCAAGTTTTACGCGCTCCGCGACGTTACCGGCACCGTCGAATCCATTCCGCTGATTGCTTCGTCGATTATGTCCAAGAAGCTGGCCGAGGGCGTCGACGCGCTGGTCCTGGACGTGAAAGTAGGCAACGGCGCGTTCATCAAGAAGCAGGTGGATGCGCGGAGGCTGGCGCAGATGATGGTGAGCATCGGGCGTCCGAAGGACAAAAAGGTACAGGCGCTGATCACGGACATGAACCAGCCGCTGGGGTATGCGGTAGGCAATGCGCTGGAAGTGATGGAGGCTTCGCAGACACTGCAGAACGCCGGGCCGACCGACCTGACGCGCCTCTCGATAGAACTGGCGGCGCGCATGATTTACCTGGGCAAGAAGGCCGGGTCGCTGGACGAGGCGCGGCGGCTCGCCGAACAGAAGCTCGTCGACGGCTCCGGTTATCAGAAGTTCAAGCAGGTGGTGGCGGCGCAGGGCGGTAATCCGCAGGCGCTGGACAAGTTCGAACTGCTGCCGAACGCAACCGGGATGCGCGAGATCACGTCGCCGCGCGGTGGATATGTCAGCCTCATCGACGCGGAAGACATCGGACAGGCTTCCAATATGATCGGGGCCGGTCGCGACAAGAAGGAAGACGTCATCGACCCGGCGGTGGGGATCATTCTGGAAGTGAAAGTGGGCGAAAAAGTGGACGCCGGTTCGGTGCTGTGCCGGATCTACTATACCCGGGAAGAGCGCGTGGAAGAAGCGGCTGAAATGGTGGAAGACGCGTTCCGCATTTCCGCGCAGAAGCCCGACGAACGGGAGCTGATCCTGGAAGTCGTTGGCTAAAATGGGGCGGTTTACCGGGATCCTCGGCCTGGTCATTATTCTCGGGCTCGCCTGGTTGATTTCGACTCACAAACGAGCCATCAAGGTCCGCATCCTCTGCTGGGGACTCGGTCTGCAGATCCTGTTTGCGGTCCTGGTGCTGCGGACCGATTTCGGCAAAATTTTCCAGGCCATCAGCCGCGGCGTAAACGCGATGATCGGCTACGTGCAGGCGGGCAGCAGCTTCGTGTTCGGCGAACAGTTGGGCGCGGCGAACGGGCCGTTCGGCGTGGTGTTCGCGTTCCAGGTGCTGCCGATTGTCATCTTCATCGCGTCGTTCTTTTCCATTCTGTACTACCTGGGCATCATGCAGTTTGTAGTGCGCGGCATGGCCGTGATCATGCTGAAGACGATGGGCGTGAGCGGCGCGGAATCGCTGAACGTGGCGGCGAGCATTTTCATGGGTCAGACCGAGGCGCCGCTCACGATTAAACCGTTCATCGCCGGGATGACGGAATCGGAACTGTTCACGATCATGACGAGCGGGATGGCGCACGTTTCAGGAGCGGTGATGGCCGCTTACGTCCTGGTGGCGCACGTGGAGATTCAGCACCTGCTGACGGCCGTGATCATGACGGCGCCGGCCACCATCATGCTGGCCAAGATTTTCATTCCGGAGACCGAAAAGCCGGCAACGGCCGGGCGCGTGGAAATTAAGGTTGAGAAGACCGCCGTCAACGTAATCGATGCGGCGGCCCAGGGCGCGGGCGACGGCCTGCGGCTGGCCTTGAACATCGGAGCCATGCTGATTGCGTTCATCGCGCTGATTGCGATGTGCAACGGAATTCTGGGATGGCTGCACGGGTTTGCGTTCTTCAGCTGGGTGCCGCCGACGCTAGAAAGGATATTCGGGATGATCTTCTCTCCGTTGGCGTGGGTGATGGGCGTGTCGTGGAAGGATGCCGCCGCGATCGGGAACCTGCTGGGCACCAGGCTGGTGCTCAACGAGTTTGTCGCCTTCACACAGCTCGGGCCGATGAAGGCGCAGCTGGATCCGCGGTCGTTTACGATTGCCACGTACGCGCTGTGCGGGTTCGCCAATTTCAGCTCGATTGCGATCCAGATCGGCGGGATCGGGGCGCTGGCGCCGAACCGAAAATCGGATCTCGCGCGGATGGGATTGCGGGCGGTAGCGGCGGGTTCGATGGCGAACTTTATGTCAGCCTGCATCGCGGGAATGCTGTTGTGATCGAGGAGTCGATCCGGCATATTCAGAGCCGCACAAAGAGGAAGCCTTCGATCGCAGTCGTACTGGGCAGCGGGCTGGGGGCTTTCGCCGGCGAACTCTCGGACAGCGTCGAAATCCGGTACAACGAGATACCCGGCTGGCCGGGCTCGACCGCGGTGGGGCACGCCGGCAAACTGGTGATCGGAAGCCTCGCGGGGCGCGACGTTGCCGTGATGGCGGGACGCGCGCACCTGTACGAGGGCTACACTCCGGCGCAAGTCACGTTTGGCGTGCGCGTGCTGGCTGCGTTAGGCGTTCACGCGATCGTATTCACCAATGCGGCCGGGGGGATCAATCTCTCGCTCGAGCGCGGCGGACTCGTGCTGATCTCGGATCACATCAACCTGCAGGGAGTGAATCCGCTGGTAGGGCCGAACGACGATTCGCGCGGACCGCGGTTTCCGGATATGTCGGACGCGTATTCGCCGGCATTTCGGAAAATCGCGAAGCAAGTTGCGGCGGAATTGAAGCTCACGGTAGGGGAAGGGGTGTATGCCGCGGTCCTGGGCCCTTCCTACGAGACGCCCGCGGAGATCCGGTATCTGCGCACGATCGGCGCCGACGTGGTGGGCATGTCCACGGTGCCGGAAGTCATCGCGGCGCGGCATATGAGCATCGAGGTCCTGGGCATCTCCTGCGTGACAAATATGGCGGCGGGCATTCTGCCGCAGAAGATCAACCATGAAGAGGTGCTGGAGACTGGGGCGATGGTGCGCGACACGCTCGTGCATTACCTGAAGAGCCTCGTTCCGCGGCTGACCGCATGAATGCGAGCGACCCACTGATCGCGGCAGCGCTGGCGGCGCGCGAGAATGCGTTTGCGCCGTTTTCCAAGTTCAAGGTGGGCGCCGCGGTGGCCGGGCTGGATGGCCGGATTCACACCGGCTGCAACGTGGAAAACGCGACCTATGGCCTTACCATCTGCGCCGAGCGCGTCGCGATTTTCAAAGGTGTTTCCGAGGGCGCGCGCCGCTTCAAGCGCGTGGCCGTGGCCGCCGACACCGGGCGGCTGACGCCTCCCTGCGGGGCGTGCCGCCAGATCCTGTGGGAATTCTGCGGTGACGTCGAGATTGTTCTGGTGAATCCGCAGGGTAAAATCGAGACGTACCGATTGAAAGATCTGTTCCCCAAGCCTTTCGATGCTTCGTATCTCTAGCTTGTTCCTATTGATCGGGACGCTGGCGGCCGAGCCGGCGGACTGGATCTGGAGCGGGCGGTATCTCATCACGGAGGACGCGCAGCAGCGCGTGATTGAAAACGGGGCGGTGGCGGTGCGCGGCGACCGCATCGTGGGAGTGGGCACCAAAAGCGAGATCGATGCGCGTTTTCAGGCCCGGCAGCGCCTCGACCGGCCGGAGGCCATCCTGGCCCCCGGTCTGATCAATACGCACACGCATGCCGCCATGTCGCTGCTGCGCGGCCTGGCCGATGATTTAAATCTGCAGGACTGGCTGAACAAGTTCATCTTCCCGGCGGAAGCGAAGAACGTATCGCGCGAGTACGTGGGATGGGGCACGCGCCTGGCCGCTCTCGAAATGCTGCTGGGCGGCACCACCACATTTACCGATATGTATTACTTCGAGGACGCGGTGGCGGACGTCGCAAAAGAAGCAGGTATGCGCGGCGTGCTCGGCGAGACGATCATCCGGTTTCCGGTGGCGGACGCGAAAACGCCCGCCGACGCGCTGAAGTTTACCGAAGGCTACCTGATGCGGTTCCGCAACGATCCCCTGGTGGTGGCGGCGGTGGCGCCTCACGCGATTTATACAAACGCGGACGAGACGCTCAAAGCCGCGCGCGCTCTGGCCAACAAATACGCGGCTCCTTTGCTGATCCACGTTTCGGAGACAAAGAAGGAAAATCAGGATGAGATGGCGGCACGCCACAGGACGCCCGTCAAAGAGCTGGATGCGCTGGGGGTGTTCAACGGGCGCACGGTCGCGGCGCACTGCGTGTGGGTGGACGATGGCGATTTGGCGATTCTCAAGGCGCGAGGTGTGGGGGTGGCGCATAATCCGTCGAGCAATATGAAGCTGGCGAGCGGGGTGGCGCCGGTGCCGAAGATGCGGGCCCTGGGCATCGCGGTGGGGCTGGGCACCGACGGGCCGGCCGGCAGCAACAACGATTTCAACATGTTCGAGGAAATGGACCTGGCGGTGAAGCTGCAAAACGTCAGCACGCTCAATCCGCAGGCGCTGTCGGCGGCGGCGGCGCTGGAGATGGCCACCAGGGGCGGCGCCCGGGCGCTGGGCCTGGACAAGGAAATCGG
>DATGII010000063.1:0-13298 GCA_035295805.1 Bryobacteraceae bacterium
GTTTCCTTTATAGATCCCTCCTGTTTTGCGGCGCCGAATCCGATGAGTAGGGTCTCAAGGAGTCCCGGGACATCTTGGTGACTACGCGCTTTTGGCTGCAATCCCGGGTTGACGGTCGGATTCGGGCAACGGTACAGTAGAGATGTTCATCTTCTTTCCGGCCAGCCTAAGTCCCCATCGTCTAGCCCGGCCTAGGACATCGCCCTTTCACGGCGGTAACGGGGGTTCGAATCCCCCTGGGGACGCCACTCGATCAGCGCGAACGGGCCTCGGCCTCCGCGCGCCCTGCCAGCGAGTAATCGGTGTAGCTTTCGTCGTCAGTGTACTGGCGGGACAAAACGAGAATCTGCGCGTTGACGCTCATTTGAAAATGACTGGGCAGCCAAAGATCTCCCTGGACCGGCTGCTGCTCGAGCGTGAAGGACGTGCCGGGTTCGACATGCGCAATGAACAAGCCGAAGGCCACGGGCCGAAAAACCTCCGCATGCACCTTCACCCATTGGTACTGCTGCTCGTCAATCCACATTGTGCCGCGCATGCCTGTCAGCACCTTGGTCTCGCGGGTTGGAGGAATGTAGCCGGCCCGCGGAGTCGCGGCCACCACAAAACAGCGGTGGCCGTTCACGGTCTCCTCGCCCGTAAGCTTGAAATTGAAAGCCCGGGCCATCTCGCGGAACAGGGCATTGTCCTGCCGCCGCTCCCGCTGATACTGGGCTACGCGCTTCTGGCGCGCGCCCGGCGTTTCGGCGCGCCTTCGTTCCATCTCCTGTTTCAGCTTTTTTTCCTCCGCAGCCGTCTTCGCCGGCGTCAGCGGCCGGCCGTCGCTGGCGATCAGCTTATTGTACGGGGAGCCCTCGATCATCAGCACAGCATAGGTTTTCGAACTGCGCTTGCCTTTTTTGGTGAGGATGTCGCGTTCTCTAAAATCGTAGCGGGGAGCGGCCGACCAATCGGCGTTGATCTTTTCAACCGAGCGCTCTACGATCTGCTGCGCCGGAGGCACCGCCGGAACCGCCCCCAACAGACCCGAACCTAACAGCGGGAGCAATGTGATGGCCGGGCGGTGCACGTCATCGTCGTGGCAATTATGCTTCCAAATTGCGGCTCGATTAAATCTTGGCGCGAGGCCCGGCGAGATCGATCCGGCGGTTGGCCCAGGAGATCGATTCCACCCAGCGGGTGGAGACCAGCAGGTTCTGGCTGTTCAGCCAATTGCCGGTCTCCACAATGAGGTACCCCAGATGCCAGCTGGCCTCATCCATCACGTAATCTTCCAGCCGCCCCAGCGCGCCGTCAACCGCGCACACTTCGTAACCCGCCAGATCCCACGCGCTGCGCAAGTGCGGATTATCTTCGCCGTCGGCTATGGGATACTCCATTTCGGTGGTATATCGTCCGACGGGAATTCGGACGCTCCAATACGTCGGCGAGCCGAAATACCGGCTCATCGCGATCTCCTGCTGCCGCGAGACCGGCTTTTCGGTGTCGACATCGGGGCAGTGGCGCACTTGCTCTTTGGTCAATCGTACCGAGACGACCCGCTTTTCCCAATCGGGCTGCTCAATGGCAGGGATTGCAAGCAAGACGTTTCGCCTGGCCAGCCAGTTTCCCGTGTCCACCACGACGTAGCGAACCGTCCAACTCAAGTCATCGAAGAAGAAGTTCGAGACGCTGCCGATCATGCCATCGGTGGCATGAATCGAGGCGCCGTTCATCAGATTGAGGCTGTGGAGCATGCCCTCCCCCCTTGCTGGGAAATGATTTCGTAGGCGCCGGAGCGTTTTGCTGCTTCTATTAATCCGTACGGAACGCAAGCCGGTATGGTTACTCCGGCGCGGCGGCGGCGCGAGGACGGTCCAGAATTTCGCGGACCCGTCGAATCAACCTGATCGACGTAAAAGGCTTGTACAAGACGTGCATACCGCTAGCTTTGAGAAGCTGATGCTGGTCCGGAAAACCTGTCATAAAGAGTACCGGAAGTCCGGGCACGATTTGCCAGAGTTCACGCGCCAACTCGGGGCCCGCCATGTCCTGCATGACCACGTCTATCAGGGCAATGTGAATTTTGAGATGGGGACGGCTTCTGACGGCGGTCAGCGCATCCCGGCCGGCGGTCGCCGAAATCACACCGTAGCCGTAGCGGGTCAGCATGGCGCGAGTCATATTCAAGACCGCGCTCTCGTCATCCACCACCAGAACGGTTTCAGTTCCCGCAATCGGCATACGGCAAAGGTAAAGCAAAGTATGACTCGTCCGCCGCCGCCGATTCCGTAAGGCAGCGTACCGAAGCCTACAATTATCTGGAAATAGCGTTTTCAACCCGCCGCGCGGTGAACGCCTTCACCAAAGCCGCGGGAATTCTCCTTGCGGGGCGCGCCCGACAGAGGATTCCGCGCACCCGCAAGGCCATCAAGGAGGAGGAGAAACGGCCGATTGCCGGCCTGCTTGACTCTGTTATACGGTTTCCCCAAGGTCCGAACAAGTACTGGCTGATCCACCGGGGTTTGCAGCCGGGCCGGCTGGTACCTCCCCGTCGCGGCCCGCCGGCTTCCGCTAACGAACGTTAGTTTTGGTGCTTATCGTAAAATGGGCATAATGCCAGAAAATACCGACGATTTTTATCGCATTCAGAAGCTCCCTCCGTATGTCTTCGCCGTGATCAACGAAATGCGCGCCAAGGCTCGTGCCGCACAGATTGACGTGATCGACCTGGGAATGGGCAATCCTGACGGCGAAACGCCGCGCGTGGTGGTGGAGAAGATGGTGGAAGCCGCGCGCAGCGCGCGCAATCACCGGTATTCGCAGTCGCGAGGCATTCCCAAACTGCGCGAGGAGATCACGCGGCGGTACCAGGCGAACTACGGCGTATCGCTCGATCCCGATAAGGAAGCGATCGTCACCATCGGCGCCAAGGACGCGCTCGCGCATCTGCTATTCGCAACGATTGGTCCAGGCGATGCGGTGGTTTCTCCGAACCCCGCATATCCGATCCATCAGTACGGAGTGATCATGGCGGAAGGCCACGCGTGCATGCTGCCGATGCCGGATGCCGGAACGTTTCTGAGCCGTCTCGAGGACTTGTTTCGCACCTCGACCCGCAAACCGAAGATGGTGTTGATTTCGTTTCCGCACAATCCGACCACGACATGCGTCGATCTCGATTTCTTCCGCGAGATCATCCGCTTAGCCCGGCAACACGGCACGATGGTCGTACACGATTTCGCCTACGCCGATCTGTGCTTTGACGGCTACCGAGCACCCAGCATTCTGCAAGTCGAAGGCGCCAAGGAAGTGGCGGTCGAGATCTTTTCCATGTCGAAGAGCTACAACATGGCGGGCTGGCGTGTCGGCTTTTGTTTGGGCAATGCCAAGATGATCGGCGCGCTGGCGCGCATCAAGAGCTATCTCGATTACGGCGTCTTTCAGCCAATTCAGATTGCCTCGATAATCGCGCTGCGCGAATGCGAGGAAGAGACGAAGAAGATTTGCACGCTCTATCAGAAGCGCCGCGACGTACTGGTGGAAGGGCTATGCCGCGCCGGATGGCCGGTCGTGGCGCCACGAGGGTCCATGTTCCTCTGGGCGCCGCTGCCGGAACGCTATCGCCCGCTGGGCTCGCTGGAGTTTTCCAAGCTTTTGCTGGAAAAAGCCCAGGTGGCCGTCTCCCCGGGCATCGGTTTCGGCCCACTGGGCGAGGGCCACGTGCGATTTGCCCTGGTCGAAAACGATCAGCGCATCCGCCAGGCGACACGGTCGATCGGTCAATTCCTGAAATGAGCCGCCGCGCTTACTCGACCTGATACACCACTGTCACGTCGATCGTTTTCGGGGCGAAGCACGCCCGGTCGTTGCAGGCCTGGTAGCGCAGCTTTCCTGTCACGGCGCCGGGACCGGCTGAAGCGTTGGGCGCAACCTTGAAATGCGCGACCACATCGAAGCTGCCGGAGTATATCGAAAGCGGCATCTCGGCAAATTCGAACTTCTCGATGGATGCCTTGGGATAATCGACCGCCCCGGCCTGCAGCGCGCCCGTCGAGGTCCAAGTCAGTTTCAGTGGAATCAGGTATTCTTCCAGCGGCTGATTGCTGTTGACGTGAAATCCCGTTTGTACCGTGAGCGGAATTTTGACCTGAACCGAAGCATTGCGTTTGCCGACGAGTTTTTCGGGCCGACCGACCGTGAGCCGGTCGGGGCCTTGCGCCGACAGCAGCGCCCATCCCGCCAGCAGCGCCCAAATGGTTCTTCGCGGCATCACCAACTTCCCGTCAGCGCGTGTTCAACAGCAGCGACGGCAAGGAAACGCGGCCCGAATTCCCGGAACCGCGCAGGGCGTCGTCGATCACGGCGTCGATATCCTTGCGGCTGGCGAGCCCCACGTGCGCGAACGCAATCTTCCCATCGCGATCGATTACGAACGTGGTCGGCAGCGCATCGAGCCCGCCGTAGTCCTTCGCGACCTGATCGTTGCCGAGAAGCACGCGGTAGTTCATTTTCATCTCGGACATGAACGGCTTGACTACCTTCCACCCGTCATCGTCCATGGACACTCCGAGGACCGCGAAACCCTTGTCCTTCTTCTGGCGCTCCATATCGGAGAACCAGGGAATCTCGATGCGGCAGGGGCCGCACCAGGTGGCCCAGAAATCCAGCAAGACGACTTTACCGCGATAGTCGGCCAGGCGAACCTCTTTGCCTTCACTATCCTTAAGAGTGAAATTGGGAGCGGTTTTGCGCGCGCCGGCGGACGGCTGCTTTTTGGCACAGCCTGCCACAAAACCAGTTGCCAGCAGCGCAGTGGCAAGAACGGCGGACAAACGCATGGTGGTCACAAGTAAGCCCTTGTCCCAATTATATCGATAAAAGGCGTTGGCTCGTCAGTGTGATAAACCAGCGGCGGCGTCCACCACGATACCGAGTAGCTAGTGTAAACTCCCGGTGCCGCCGCGTTCCGGAAAACAGCCAGGCTGCTGAATCGCAGAAGCTTTCGCAGCAATACTCGCGCCACCGGCGGGTACGGCGGCGCTGATCATGGGCTTGCAAGCCATTCTTGCGCAATTCGGCCGACCAGCCCAATTCCCCGCGAGCGCCCGCGCGGATTTCGCCCCCGACCAGACATTCATACTCGCGCCTTGGAACATTTCCCAGGCGCAGCCACGCGAAGTGAAAGATTTCGTGGACGAAAATGCGGGCGAACTCACCGGCGCGGCAGTCGAAGGCGATCCGCCGTTCCCGCACGAAAGCTCCGGCGTGGACCGGCCCATGCAGATCGCGGAGTCCCGGATGGCGGTGAATCCGGATCGGCCGACCCGCCAGTGGCGGTAGCCGACGCAGGACGGGCCCAGCCCATCTCGCGAGCCGTGGATCTGAAAAAACGAAAGGAGAACCGGCAACCACGAGCAAGGGAGTGGCTAGTGCGCGGCAACCTCGGCCTGCTCCATCCGCGCAAGTTCGTCCGCGTAACGCCGAAGATCGGCGGGCAGCACCGTCACCAGATCCTTTTCCATATCATCGCCGGTCGCGATCAGGTATTGAAGGTGCATCGCGGCCAGGCGCGCACACCAAGGGTCATCCATCGCGCGGCCCGTCTCCCGGCTGACCTGCAGCAGGGTGGCATGCGGCAGCGCGATGGTCTTCTGGGTCTGCCCGCCGTCTTCATCCACGATCAAAAATTTCACGTCTACGGTATCGGCGTGCCGAATGGAAATGGCGGTCTGCAGCCATTTAAACAGGATCTGAAACTTACGGCCGAATGGATCGGGGCCGGCTTCGAACTGGCGAAAATTGAGCATCTACAGGTATCTTAAACCATGCTCGTCGCCCAATTAATTGCGCCGCGTGTGTTTCGCCTCGAGGAAAAAGACCTGCCGCCGCCCGGCCCTGGCGAGGTGGCAGTGCGAGTGGAGGCCGTCGGCGTCTGCGGCTCCGATCTGCACGCCTACGGAGAGGGCGCTGTGGGAGATACGCCATGCGAATACCCGATGGTGCTGGGTCATGAGCCGGCCGGCACCGTGATTGAGACCGGGGAGGGGGTTACGGGCTGGGCGCCAGGCGACCGAGTCGCGCTGGAACCTGCCCTTTATTGCTACCACTGTGAATATTGCCGGGCCGGGCGCTACAACATTTGCGCCAATCTTCGATTTCTCAGTACGCCCGGCGATCCCGGTTTTTTTCGCGATCGCGTGAACCTGCCGGCCGCCAACCTGCTCGCGCTACCGCCCTCGGTCTCACTCGACGCCGGCTCTTTGGTGGAACCGCTGGCGGTGGCGCTGCATTCGGTCCGGCTGGCGGGCGTGGCGCGCGGGGAAACAGCAGCGGTCTTCGGCGCCGGTCCCATCGGACTGCTCACGGTTGCCTGCCTGAAAATCGCGGGCGCCGGCCGGATCTGGGCTTTCGATCCGGTGCCGCATCGCCGCGAAATCGCCGCCCGGATGGGAGCCGATAGCGCCCTCGATCCGAAGGATGCCGAGTCCGCGATGGCCGCCGACACAAGCGGTCATGGGGTCGCTTGCGCCTTCGATTGCGCTGCGCGTGACGACACCACCAATCGAGCCATCCGCGCCGCGCGCCGGGGCGGCCGCGTGATTTTGACGGGAATTCACTCCAATCCGGTCGTCCCGTTCGAAACCTCGCCCATGCGGCGCAAAGAACTGGTGTTTTATAACGTGCGGCGCTCGAATGATGAGCCCGCCGCGGCGCTGCAGCTGTTATCCGAACACGTCGATTTGATCGCGCCGCTGATCACCCACACGCGGCCGCTCGATGAAATCGCCGATGCATTTTCCATCTCGGAAACCTATTCCGACGGCGTCGGCAAAATGTTGGTGAGACCGATATGATCCCGTTCCTGCTTCGATTCCGCTTTTCGGGCAGGAGGACCGTCATGAACCACGATTTAACCGGCACGCGCTGCACTCGGTTGGCGTCTGTTCCGTTTCTCTTCTTTTTCGCGATCTCCGCTCTCTCCGCGGCGCCAACCATCACCAACGTCGCGAATGCGGCCAGCAACACCGATCCGCGTATGCCCGACGGCGGAATCGCCCAAGGGGCGATCTTCGTTGTGTACGGGACCGGGCTGGGGCCCGCCAATATCGTCGTAGCGCCCACAGCCTTTCAATCCACAACTCTGAGCAACACTGCCGTAGCTGTTACGGTGGGCGGCACGACCGTGAATGCGCCGATGTACTACACGTCCGCGAGTCAGGTTGCCGCGCTGCTGCCTTCCAAGACACCAACCGGCGCGGGCACCATCACCGTTACGTACAGCGGCCAGATCAGCGCGAAGGCGCCGATTACGGTGGTGGCCAGCAATCTGGGCATCCTGACAATCGATTCCAGCGGCTCCGGGCCGGCCATCCTGACCTATCCGGACTTCAGCCTGGTATCGCCAAGCAGAGCCGCCAACTGCGGAGGGCCCAACACCACCTGTGGCGCCGCGAATCCGGGCGACATCCTTACTCTGTGGGGCACGGGATTGGGTCCGGTCAATGGAGACGATGCCTCGGGCGCGGGCCTGGGCGTGAACATGCCCAATATTCCCGCGACGGTATGGGTCGGTGGCGTGCAGGCGCCGGTGACTTACCAGGGCCGGTCCGGCTGCTGCGCCGGCTTGGATCAGGTTGTCTTCACGGTTCCCAACGCTGTCCCAACCGGCTGCGCTGTGCCGCTGGTGGTTCAAATCAATGATCAGGTCAGCAACACCGCTGCGATACCGGTGGCCAATGGCAGCCGCACCTGCGCGAGTCTCTCAATCCCCACCTTGGATGTCTCTCAGATCCCTACTGCCAGCTCCTTTACGCTCGGCGACGCTGAACTCCGTCATTTCCTGAACGATACCGGTAATGGGTTCGTAGACTCCTTCCATGGGTTTTTCGCGAGGTTTGCGGGACTGCCTCCGTTGACGCAGGCGTTCCTGATGTCTTATTTGGACAATCGCCCGATCGGCGTCTGTGCGGTAATCGGCGCGCAGGATCCTGGGAGCGCCCTGATCAACAACCTCGTCAATAACGGTTACGTCACGCTGGCGGATGGAGGCTCGAGCGTTGTGATTAACGGGCCGAACGGCAGCGCGAACTCCCAAATAACGGGCCACGGCGTGACGATCAGCAACTCCGGCTCTTTTCTCGTGTCCGGCAACTACACAGTCTCGGGTAACGGCGGCAAGGACATCGGTCCCTTCACCGCCCAAATCACGATTCCCGGCACGCCGACGCTGACCAGCCCGTCCAGTGCCGCAGGCCTTACGATCACTCGATCAAAGGGCCTGACCGTCACCTGGAACCCAAATGGTTCGACGGGACATGTGGAGGTCGTAATTTCGGTCTTCGTCGACCAAAACACGGCCGCCCAGGCGGTGTGTTCGGCGCCGGCCAGCACCGGGACCCTGACCGTTCCGCCTTATATACTGCTGGCGCTGCCCGCGACCAATGGCGCGGCTTTCTACTTTCAGCCTGGCGAGCAGCAGCCCGCGTTTTCGGGGGCATTCTCGGCGTCCGGTCTTACCGTGGGGATTGCGGACTCATACGTGGGCGCCGTCGCTTTCCCCGCCGTCACGCTGAATTAGGGGGCGCGGGCAGCTTCGCGTTTCTTTTCATCGGACGTGATCCCGTTTCGACTTCGATTCCGCTTTTCAGGCAGGAGAACAGTTATGAACCACAATTCAGCCGGCACGCACAACACCTTTTCTCGAGTGGCATCTCTTCCGTCTCTCTTCTTTTTCGCGATTTCCTCCCTCTCCGCGGCGCCAACCATCACCAATGTCGCGAATGCGGCCAGCAACACCGATGGCCGCATGCCCAACGGCGGAATCGCCCAAGGGGCGATCTTCGTTGTGTACGGGACCGAGCTGGGGCCCGCCAACATCGTCGTGGCGCCCACCGCCTTCCAATCCACAACTCTAAGCAACACCTCCGTGACGGTCACGGTGGGTGGCACAACCGTGAATGCACCGATGTACTACACGTCTGCAACTCAGGTTGCCGCGCTGCTGCCTTCCAAGACGCCCGCCGGCGCGGGCACCATCACCATAACCTATAATGGCCAGGCCAGCGCCCAAGCGCCGATTAGAGTCGTTGCCGCCAATCTGGGCATCCTGACAATTGATTCCAGCGGTACCGGGCCGGCCATCCTCACCTACCCGGACTATGGCCTGGTATCGCCAACCAAAGCCCCCAATTGCGGAGGGCCGAATACAACGTGCGGCGCGGCGAATCCTGGCGACACCCTCACTCTGTGGGGCACGGGATTGGGTCCGGTCAATGGAGACGATGCCTCGGGCGCGGGCCTCGGCGTAAATATGCCCAACATTCCTCTGACGGTGTGGGTGGGTGGGGTGCAGGCGCAGGTGAGCTACCAGGGCCGGTCCGGCTGCTGCGCCGGCCTGGATCAGGTTGTCTTCACGGTTCCCAATGCTGTCCCAACAGGCTGCGCAGTGCCGCTGGTGGTTCAGATCAATAACCAGGTTAGCAACAGCACGGTGATACCGGTCGCCAATGGCAGCCGGACTTGTCCGGATCTCAATTCCCCGGGCCTGGATCTAGTCCAGATTTCCACCCTCAGCTCGTTCACGCTCGGATCCGTCGAAGTGGATCATCTTCTGAATGACAGCGGCAATGGTTTTTTTGATCGCGCGCTAGGGTTCTTCGCCAACATTGCGTTTGCCAGCCTGCCGCCGCTCTCCCGGGCTTTCTTTCCGTCTTATTTGGATAGCCAGCCGACCGGCACCTGCACCCTCATCGGCACGCGTGGGCCCGGCGATCTTTTCTTCAATAACCTGATTAATAACGGCTTTGTCAGCCTGCTTGATGCCGGTCCGAGCGCTACCATCAGCGGCCCGAACGGCAGCATGAGCATCTCCCTGGGCGGCGACAAGACGACGCTCAGCTCCTCGGGCGCGTTTCTGTCGCCCGGCGACTACACGGTGACGGGAAACGGCGGCAAAGATCTCGGCCCGTTCACCGCGCATATCACGGTTCCCGTTGCGCCCACGCTGACTAACCCGGCCAGCGGCAGTGGCCTGACCATCACCCGAGCGAAGGGCATGACCGTCACCTGGAATCCGAACGGTTCGACCGGACATGTGGAGCTTGTGATTTCGGCCTACGTCGATCAAAACACGGCCGCCCAAGCAGTGTGCACGGCGCCCGCCAGCGCTGGAACCTTCACGATTCCGCCGTATGTGCTACTGGCGCTGCCCGCAACCAATGGAGCGAATTTCTGGTTCCAGCCCGGCGATCAGAATCCTGCTTTTTCAGGGACGTTCGCGGCGTCTGGTCTTGCGGTAGGCGTTGCGCAATCCTTCGTGGACGGCGTAGCGTTCCACAGCGTCACACTGAATTAGGTATTGACTGCCGTCAACTCGGGCGTTTCGGGCTCGGACCGGCCTGACCCTCCCATGCAACGCGCGGGAGGATCAGGCCGTGTCGAAAACGCGATGGCTCTGCTCGTGTTCGCGGATCCTCTCGCGGATGCAGTTAGCCGTCAGTCTGGCGCGTTCCAGTGCCTGCTGCAGCGCAGACAGGGCGCCTCCCTCCTGCTCTACCGCCACAAAGTATGCCTGCCGATCCAGCCGGATCTGTTCCATTGAGGCGGAGATGTACGAGCCCCACAATTCGTGGCACTCCTGGCAGGGCGCGCGCAATCGGGAGCGCCGCGGGGCCGGCGCGTCATAAGCGATTGCTTTCGATGTCGACGACTCGGCTACATCCACGCCGGGGGACGATGCAACGCATTCACCAATGTGACCCGTTTAGCCAACAGGCAGGACAAATCCGATCGTTCTGTCATCTTCGGCACTCGCTGCCGTCCCGGGCCTTACAATAAGAAGCAGCGGATCATGATGAAACTGTTCGGCGGTCTCGCAACGCTAGCCGCGCTCGCTGCTCCATTGTGGGCGCATCATTCCGCCGCCGCCGAATTCGACGCATCCAAACTGCTCGTCCTGACCGGCACGGTTGCCAAAGTGGAATGGACGAACCCGCACGTTCATTTGCACCTGAGTGTCCAAAATGGGGATGGGAAAGTGTGCAGTTGGTATTTGGAAATGGCGAGCCCCAACGGCATGCGGCGCTTGGGCTGGCTGCCCGATACGATGAAGCCCGGCGATGTCGTGACGGCGGAGGCCTACGCCGCTAAAGATTACCCGACAGCGGCTAAGGCCCATCGGGTGAAAATCGCCGGGAAGCGCTGGTTATTCGTCGATTCCGGCGGCTACGATGTTCCGCCGAAGTAGCATCTAGGCGCGTGCCGGATCGCCGCGCTCCGGATCCAAGCCCAATTCCGCGATCGCAGCCTTGGCTTTCTTGCGGTCGAACTTGCCGTCGCGCGCCAACCGCGACAGCGCCGCCGCCGCGATCGACTCCGCGTTGATTTCGAAATGCTTGCGCAGGAATTCGCGATTGTCACTGCGTCCGAATCCATCGGTACCCAGAGTCTCCAGGCGGCCTTCCAGCCACGGCCCGATCTGGCCCGCGACGGCTTTCATGTAGTCGCTGGCCGCGACGATCGGTCCATTGGCGCCCTTCAACGCGTCCAGCAAATACGGCTGCTTGGGCGGCTGATCCGGGTGCAGCCGGTTCCAGCGCTGCACCTGCAGCGCATCACGCCGTAATTCGTTATAGCTCGTTACGCTCCAGACGTCGCCGGCGACGCCGTACTTGTCCGCCAGGATCTTCTGCGCGCGGAGCGCCTCATTGAGGATCGGCCCGCTGCCGAACAACTGAACCGTAGCCTTGCCCCCTTGCGCCGCCTGGTAGCGATAAATGCCCTTGAGAATTCCTTCCGGGTTCAGATCCTTCGGAATCGGAGGCATCGGGTAATTCTCGTTATAGAGCGTCAGGTAGTAGAAACGGTCCTCCCGCTCCTTGTACATACGCCGGATTCCATCCTGCACAATTACCGCGATCTCGTAAGCATACGCCGGGTCGTATGCGGCACAAGTGGGAACCGCGCTCGCCAGCAGGAGGCTGTGGCCGTCCTGGTGCTGCAGTCCTTCGCCCGACAGCGTGGTCCGTCCCGCAGTTCCGCCGCACAAAAATCCCTTGCCGCGCGCGTCGGCAAACGCCCAAATCAAATCGCCCACGCGCTGGAATCCGAACATCGAGTAGTAAATGAAGAACGGAATCATCTCGACGGCGTAGTTGGAGTAGGCGGTCCCAGCGGCCGTGAAGGAGGCCATCGAACCCGCCTCGGTAATGCCCTCCTCCAGAATCTGGCCATCCTTGGATTCCTTATAGTAGAGG
The DNA here is from genome assembly GCA_035295805.1 of Bryobacteraceae bacterium. Lineage (GTDB taxonomy): Bacteria > Acidobacteriota > Terriglobia > Bryobacterales > Bryobacteraceae > PSRJ01. Next base: position 12,237 of record DATGII010000063.1, read on the forward strand.
AACATCTCCGCATCGTGCGGTTGATATAGCTGGCCTTGGCTGGCGTAGATGCCGAACTGCCGGAACAGCGATTCCATCCCGAACGTCCGCGCCTCGTCGGGGATGATCGGCACTATGTGCTTGCCGATTCCGGGCTGCTTCATCAGCAGCGTCAGGATGCGAACGAACGCCATCGTGCTCGAAACTTCGCGGCCGTTCGAGCCTTCCAGTGATTCTTTCAGGACCTCAATAGCCGGCGCATCAACCTGGGCCGGAGGCACGGTCCGGCGCGGAAGAGGCCCGCCCAGGACCCGCCGGCGCTCCTGCAAGTACGCCATTTCGGGGCTATCGGCCGGAGGCCGGTAAAACGAAGCATTCCGCGCGGCTTCTTCCGGAATCGGAATCTCGAACCGCTCTCGGAAATGCTCGATTTCCTGCTCGTTCAATTTCTTCTGCTGATGTGTGACGTTGCGGCCTTCGCCCGCTTCGCCCAGCCCATAGCCTTTGATCGTGTGTGCCAGAATCACGGTCGGCTGGCCGGCCGTTTCGATCGCACGCTTGTACGCGTTGTATACCTTGCGCGGATCGTGGCCGCCCCGGCGCAGGTGCATCAGCTCGTCGTCGCTCAGATGTGACACCAGATCGAGCAGCTCCGGATATTTTCCGAAAAAGTTCTGGCGTATGTACGCGCCGTCTTTCGTGACGTAGGTCTGGAATTCGCCGTCAACGGCCTCGCCCATGCGTTTCTGCAGGAGGCCGGTGGTGTCGCGAGCCAGCAGCCCATCCCAGTCGCTGCCCCAGATCACCTTGATCACGTTCCAGCCCGCGCCGCGGAATGCGGCTTCCAGTTCCTGGATCACCTTGCCGTTGCCGCGAACCGGCCCGTCTAGGCGCTGCAAATTGCAGTTGATCACGAAAATCAGGTTGTCCAGCTTCTCGCGCGCGGCCAGCGTGATCGAACCCATTGATTCCGGCTCGTCCATTTCGCCGTCGCCCAGAAAGGCCCACACGTGCCGCGGCGTGGGCGGCATCAGTCCGCGGCTCTCCATGTAGCGCATGAACCGTGCCTGATAGATCGCGTTG
>DATGII010000064.1:0-5297 GCA_035295805.1 Bryobacteraceae bacterium
AAAGGCGGCGTGTTTCACCCGGATTACGAGCTGGAGGCGTACCGGGCGCTGGCCGCGGCCTTCCCGGGGGATTCGTTGCGGTTTGATCCGAACGCGGTATGGTCCGGTGAGCAAGCCATCCGCTTCGGGCAGGCGATCGAGGGACTCCGCAACGACTACCTGGAAGACCCCGTGTTCGGGTTGAACGGGATGCGGCGCACGCGCGAGAAAGTTCGGATACCGCTGGCGACAAACACAGTGGTGGTGAATTTCGAGCAGCTCGCCGCCAACGCGCTGCACACCGCGGTGGACGTCATTCTGCTCGACACCACGTTTTGGGGCGGCATGCGCGCGTGCGTGAAAGCGGCCGGCATCTGCGAGGCGTTTCAGCAGGGCGTGGCGGTCCATTCTTCGGGGGAGCTGGGAATTCAGCTCGCGACGATGCTGCACCTGGGCGCGGTGATTCCTAATCTCACGTTCGCGGCGGATGCGCATTATCACCATCTGACCGACGATGTGATCGAAGGCGGTCTAATGCGCTATGAAGATGGAGCGATCCGGGTGCCGGACAAGCCGGGGCTGGGCGTCCGGCTGAATCGCGAGAAGGTCCAGCAGTATCACGAGCTCTACCGGCGGCTGGGAAATTATCCTTACGACCAGGATCCGGCGCGGCCGGGCTGGACGCCGCTCGTGCCGAACGACCGCTGGGCGGATCCGAATGACGATCGGCCGGTCCGGATTCCGTATTGATATGAGCGGCTGTCTTGATCTGAGCGGGAGAGTTGCGGTAGTAGTGGGCGCCACGTCGGGCCTCGGGCGCGCACTCGCGACCGGGTTGGCCGAAGCCGGCGCGGACGTGGTCCCCAGCGGGCGTCGTGAAAAAAAACTCGAGGAGGTTTGCCGGGAGATCGAGTCCATCGGGGCGCGCACGCTGATGAAACCGTCGGATGTGCGCGACCGCTCTTCGATCGACGCGCTGCGCGATGCCGTTGTGGAGCGATTTGGCCAAGTCGACATCCTCGTCTACGCGGCGGGCTACACGTTCCGGCAGGCAACTGCCGGTGTGGCCGAGGAGATGTGGTCCTGTCTGATGGACACCAACCTGAACGGAGCGCTGCGCGCGTGCCAGTCGTTTCACGAGCTGCTCAAGGCGAATGGCCGAGGGCGCATCATCAATGTGGCGTCGCTCGGATCGTTTCTGGCCTTCCATGAAGTGGCCGCGTACTGCGCGGCCAAATCGGGACTGCTTTCGCTCACGCGCAGCCTGGCATGCGAGTGGGCCGGTGACGGCATCAGGGTGAATGCCATTGCTCCGGGCGTATTCCCTTCCGAACTGAATCGGGAGTTCGTGCTCGATACGCCGCGAGGCCGGGAGATTCTGATGCGAACGCCTATGCGGCGTTTCGGCGAGCCGGGGGAACTGGTGGGCGCGGCGGTGCTGCTGGCGTCGGACGCGGCGAGTTTTCTGACGGGGCAATGCATTGCCGTCGACGGCGGCTATCTCGCCTCCGGCGTAAATTCCTAGTAATGTCTTGCTGCTTCGGTTTGATCACGGCGCTGCTGTTTACCGGGGTGATTTACGCGGAGGATGGCTCGAGCGGGTGGCTCCGGTATACGGCGCTGGAAGAAAGTGCGGCACGTTCCTACCGGCAGCCGGCGCCCCGTGTGGTTACCGCGATCGGAGATGACGCTCTTGTGGAAAGCGCGCGGCAGGAATTGATCCGAGGCATTCGCGGCATGCTTGGTCTCCGGCTGCGAGTCGAGACCCGAGTGTCTCATGAAAGCACATTCGTGCTGGGGACGCTGGGCGGCTTGCGCAAAGCGGCCCCGCAGCTCGCGCTCGCCGGAAATCTTGAGCCGGACGCCTTTTGGCTGAAAACCGTGACCGTCGCGGGCGTTCGCTATACAGTGGTTGCGGCCGCAGATGCGCGCGGTGTTCTCTACGGCGTTTTCGGGCTGCTGCGTAAGATGGCGCTGGGCGAGCCGATCGACCGCCTCGACGAGAAGCAGACGCCCTACGCTCCGATTCGCTGGGTGAATCAATGGGACAACCTTGATGGTTCCATTGAGCGCGGTTACGGCGGTAAGTCGATCTTCTGGGAAGGCGGGCACGCCCGGCAGGACCTTACCCGCGTCGGCGAGTACGGCCGCCTGCTGGCATCGCTGGGCATCAACGGATGTTCGATTAACAACGTCAACGCGGATCCGCGGCTGCTCACGGACGATTTCGCGCCCCAAGTGGCGCGGATCGCCGGCGCCCTGCGGCCGTGGGGCGTGCAGGTGGCGCTTTCCGTAGATTTCGGGAGTCCGAAAAGTATCGGCGGGCTGGACACGTTCGATCCCGCCGATCCGAAAGTGGCGGCCTGGTGGAAGGCGAAGGCCGACGAGCTGTACCGCGCCGTTCCGGACTTAGCCGGGTTTGTTCTCAAAGCCGATTCGGAGGGTCGTGTGGGCCCTTCCGCTTACGGCCGCACGCACGCGGATGCGGCGAACGTCGTGGCGCGCGCCCTGCGGCCGCATGGCGGGAAACTCTTCTATCGCGGGTTTGTGTACGACCACCACATGGATTGGCGAAACCTAAAGAATGACCGCGCCCGCGCGGCCTATGACAATTTCCATCCTCTCGATGGACGGTTCGACGACAACGCGGTCATCCAGATCAAAAATGGACCGATCGATTTTCAGGTGCGCGAACCCGCGTCGCCGCTGTTCGGCGGATTGCAGAAAACCAACCAGGCGGTGGAACTGCAGATCACGCAGGAGTACACGGGCCAAGCGCGTTTTTTGGTGTTCCTCGTGCCGATGTGGAAACAGACGCTGGATTTCGACATGGGACCGGCCACCGTCAAAGCTCTCGCGGCCGGTAAAACCTTTCATCGGCCGACCGGTGGTTTTGTCGGCGTCGCAAACGTCGGGATGGACAGCAACTGGACCGGCAATCACCTCTCACAGGCCAACCTGTACGGTTTCGGGCGGCTGGCGTGGAATCCCGATCTGAGCGCGCGAACGATTGCGGAAGAATGGACGAGGCTCACGTTTGGAGGTGACGCCAAAGTCGGCGCGACAGTGACTGATATGCTGCTGAAGTCGTGGCGGACATACGAGAATTACACGGGTCCGTTAGGATTGCAGGGGCTCACCGATATCGTGGGAAACCATTACGGCGTCTCGGTCGAAGCATCGGAACGGAACGGCTGGGGGCAATGGCACCGGGCGGATGAAAAGGGCGTCGGCATGGACCGCACGGCGGCGACCGGAACCGGCTATATAGGGCAATACAATCCCGCGGTGGCGCGAGTGTACGAATCGCTCGATATGTGCCCGGATGATCTGGTTCTGTTTATGCATCACGTCCCGTACACGCACCGGCTGCATTCGGGCAAGACCGTGATCCAGACGATTTACGATCTGCACTATGGGGGTGAAGCGACGGCGGAGGGCTATGTTGGTGAATGGAAGCCGCTCGCCGGCCGGATCGATGAACAACGTTATCGCGCGGTGCTGGCGCAACTGGAGTACCAGGCGGGACAGGCGGAGGTCTGGCGGGACGCAGTGAACAACTGGTTCCTCCGCGCCTCTGGGATCGCGGACGATCAAGGGCGGGTGGGCCATCATCGGGGCCGGGTCGAAGCGGAGGCGATGACGCTGGACGGATACACCGCCGTGCCGGTGACGCCGTGGGAAGCCGCCTCGGGAGGGAAGGCCGTGAGCTGCCCGGTGGCACGTTGCGCCGCCAGCATTCGCTATACCGGCGCTGCCGGCCGATTTATCCTGCGCGTTCAGTATTTTGATCAGAATAATGGCTCGGCAGGGTATCGCGTGCAAATCGGGGGCCGACCGGTCGATGAGTGGGTGGCGTCCGCGCGTGTGCCCTCCGCCAAAATCGATGGCTCGACTTCGACGCGCCGGACGGTGACGGAAATTGCGCTGCGGCCGGGAGATACAATCCGGGTGGAGGGCATGCCGGATGGTGGAGAAACGGCTGCCCTCGATTACATCGAAATTTTGCCCTTCGAAAACTGAAGACGATTATGAAACCTGTCCCTCCGAATCAGCAGCGGGCGCTTGTCGACCGGCTCGTGCAGGCCTGCGGCGGCGCGTACTCGCCCGACGTGCGAAGAAAATATTTCATCAGCGGCCCGCAATGGGCTGCGTCTTACCAGGGGCAGGCGTTGTTTCACGCGCCTACGCGATCGGCGATCGGGTTCGAGGACGTGATTCGCGAGTACGGCAAGATCGGCATCGGGTATTGGTGCACGCACGACAGCGACGTCATTCCGGCGGAACAGCTCGGCCGGGACGGCCAATGCGAGATCGTCGCGCGCATCCAAAAAAGCCTCGCCGATCACGGGCTGAAGTGCTCGATGGTCACCACCGAAACTTTTTTCCACGAAGTTTTCGCGGCTGGTCCCGCGGCGGAATCGCCGGAGATCCGCGAGTACGCGGCGTATCGCGTACGGAATACGGTTGATATCGGGCACGAGCTGGGCGCGCAATTCGCGGTGTATTGGCCGGGATCGCTCGGCTATTACACGCAAGGCGCAATCGATGAAACGCAAAGTTTGCGCTGGTATGCCGACGCGCTGAACGCTGCCTGCGAACGGGATATCGAGGTGGCGAAGAAGAAGAACCGGCCGACTTTGAAGCACTGTTTGGAAGCCAAGCCGTTTGAGCCGCAGGCGGAAATCCTGCTGCCGACGAGCGACGCGATGCTGGCGTTCATCGGCTCGGGTCTGCTGCGCCATCCGGAAATGGTGGGGCTGAACCCGGAGTACCTGCATGAGCTGATGTGGGGAGGCGCGCCGCGGGCGGCGCTGGCGCGCGCGCTGCTGGCGGGCAAGCTGTGGCACTTCGACATCAACGACGGCTACCGGTTGAAGCACGATGTGGATATCGGCGTGGGACTGGTAAATCCCCTGGACTGGCTGAACGTGCTGGTGCTGCTGCGGGCGCATAATTATGCGGGGCCGTTCAATCTCGATTACAAGCCGCCGCGCACGACCAGCAATTACGGGGTTTTCGCGGTGAGTTTTCCGTCGGCGGTCGATCGCTTCATCACGCTTTGGGAGATGGCAGGAGAAGTCCGCGAGGATGCGATTGTCCGGGAAGCCACGGAGGCGTTGAAGGCGGGTTCCGGCGTCGCGGCAGGCGCGGACGGGAAGGCGATTGCCGATGCGAACAAGGAACTGCTGACGCTGCACGAGTTGATTGCTCATCGGCTGGTGCAAATTCTGCTCGGCCTGCACCGCGGGCGGCAGTACTTCGCATAGCTCCATGTACTGGCTGGGAATTGACGTCGGGACCGGCGGCACGCGCGC